>NZ_JAVRBS010000001.1:0-462861 GCF_034531155.1 Nostoc sp. ChiVER01
TAGGAACTGCAAGACATCGCCGATTGCTATTAAAGTATTAGCTTCACCCAAGCGATCGCCAATGTCGCGGTAGAATGCCAATGCTGCTTCGTAGCGCTCTAAGGCTTCGCTGCGTCGGTCTAGGAACTGCAAGACATCGCCGATTGCTATTAAAGTATTAGCTTCACCCAAGCGAGCGCCAATGTCGCGGTAGAATGCCAATGCTGCTTCGTATAGCTCTAAGGCTTCGCTTGCTCTATAAACTCGAAATTGTGCTTTACCTGCCCAATAATAAACTTCTGCTTTAGCTGGAGTTGCCACTTGCTCTGTTGCAACCTGTTCTAATAATGCTGTAATCAGCGATTCTAGTTCAGCAACACGAAAATTATTGTTCCACTTTTGGGCTAAATCCCAAAGCTCACTGCCTTTCCACTCCCGGTCAACTACAATCAAGTGATACAGCCATTCAATTTGAGTTTCTGGCTGTTCATTGGCGCTGCTAAAATACTCGGCTGCCCGTTGCGACAACGTGATAAACTCATCACGACGTTCTTGCCGCAGATGTTTTAACATCAGATTTCGCGTCAAATCATGAACATTATGCCCTCTATCAGGAAACTCTTCCACAAAAGGTAAAGCTTGCAATTCTGTATAGAGTTGAGATGATTGGGTTTGCAATTCTGGGCGCAGTGCTGCCAAAATCTCTGCATTAAACCAGTGTGGTACTACCGCCGCCCATACAGCCGCCGCTAACTCAGGCGAAAGCGTTAAGAGAAAACTCTCCGTTACAATCCAAGAGCGTTCTTCGTCTGTTTGTGCCTTTGCCAGCTTCTCTAAGAATGAATTATTCACAGCCGTTTCCTCGCCATCGCGTGTAGCGTTTTTAAGGCTGTCATAGTTGCCGCAGGTTGACCTTTAGACAGTATCATTGCGGACTCAACTTGAAATTCATTCAGCGATAGTCCTTCATTTTGGGCATAATCACACCAGGCTTTCAATTCCAAAATCGCTTCCAAAGGACAAAAGTCATGTAAACCCATCCACTCAACTGTTGGTTCCGGAATCTCTTGTCCGGCAATTACCACAATCAGCTTTTTTATCTTGACAACTTGTCTTAAAAATTTGCCACTTAACCAGTTTGCCAGTTCAGTAGGAGCTTTTTGATAAGAATCAAACAAAAATACTAGCTTTTCAGGAATTTGCTCTAAGTCCTGAAAAAAGGCCTCTTGTACTTTAGCAAAGCGAATATCAAGTGCCAACTTATCTTCACCAGACAAAACCACACTTAATTGGTTATCTTTGCCAATTATTGTTGTGTCAGAGACTTCTATTCCTGAACTGAGATATTGCTCCATAGCAGCATTTAATCTGGGAAAACGTTTCTTTCCTAGATAGTCAGGTACACAATCAAAAATGTAGGCAATTCCTCGCTGTGCCGATTTTATATCTATGTCCACACACAATACATTTTCTTCAGGTAATGTGTGCTTAAACCTTGTTAGTAACCAAGTTTTGCCAAAACCAGATTCAGCTTTAATTAAAAGTATACGTTTGGCAACGCTTCCCTGCACCATCCGATTAAAAAGTAAAACTTCCTGTGTGCGATTGGCAATAATCATGGATTCGGAGGATTATTTTGTTGAGGAGAAGCGGGAGGATTAGCATCATCTGTCACAGAAAACTCTTGGTTTTCACCGTCTATATTAGTATCTTCTACCCAAACATCTCCTTTAGTAACTCTTGCTTTATTTCCCTTCCCTTTCATTCGTGTTCCTCTAACAACAGTTCCCGGATTTGTCCCTGGCTGAGGGGGAGTTGGTTGTGAAGACTGTCTACCCCAAACATTACCGAAGATGAGTTGAAGAATATTAACTAAAAAGGCTCCCATTAAGGCAGCACCAATCATTTGAACCAATCCTCTGACATTTGATGTTTTCGCAACTTCTCCAGATAACCATGCCCAGATTCCTCCCAAAAGAGCAAGTTCAATTACTACAGCAATAACCAAGAACCAGCTACCCCGAAAGGTTCTTAACGGGGGTAATTGATTAATCAGATATCCAGAAACGGCACCGATAAATGCAGGTACTAAAATTTGTAAAAGCTCGTTTGGCATAGCAAAACAAACTAATTCGGTTGCGATTTTGCTTAATTAGGCTGAATTTACTATACACCCTAGATATAGCGGTTCTCGAATGGAAGCAATACACTTTGACCTCTCTCCTAAAAGGCTAACGGTGTACACACAAGTCGAATTACCCCCCTTAATCCCCCCTTGTGAAGGGGGGAAACAATAGATTTTCGTTCCCTCCCCTTTACAAGGCTGTAGCGATCACAGAACCACAGGAAATAATCACCGAAACAATAGATTTTCGTTCCCTCCCCTTGTAAAGGGGAGGGTTAGGGTGGGGTAATTCGAGGACTGGTAGTGATTCGATAACTTGTGCGTAAATCTTATTCATGGATAACCAAGTGCGTTCGTCGAAGACGTTGCCGTTCGCGGTAGCGTCTCTGAAAGAGAAGGCATCGCTAATCCCAAAACGAAGAGGTACAGAAGTAGCTTTTCCCACAGTAAGATAAAAAAACAGCTCAAAAACTAAATTAGTATATTTAATACTAGAATTACAGATTAAACCTTAAAACTATTGGTACATGGTATGTCGCTCAATCCCAATCTGGATGAAATCCAGTTGACCAAAGACGATTACGAACGCTTCTCCCGACACCTAATTTTGCCGGAAGTAGGACTAGAAGGACAAAAGCGCCTGAAAGCTGCCAGTGTCGTGTGTATCGGTACAGGTGGACTAGGTGCACCACTACTTTTATATCTGGCGGCGGCGGGTATTGGACGTATCGGGATTGTCGATTTCGATGTTGTCGATACTTCTAACTTACAACGCCAAGTCATCCACGGTACATCCTGGGTAGGTAAACCTAAGATTGAATCGGCAAAAAACCGCATTCACGAGATTAACCCCTATTGTCAGGTTGATTTATACGAAACCCGCCTAACTTCCGAAAACGCTCTAGAAATCCTTGAACCTTACGATATCGTCGTGGATGGTACTGATAACTTCCCCACTAGATATCTAGTTAACGACGCTTGCGTATTGCTGAATAAGCCCAACGTCTACGGTTCAATTTTACGCTTTGAAGGGCAAGCTACTGTATTTAACTACCAAGGTGGGCCAAATTATCGTGACCTTTTCCCAGAACCACCACCACCAGGAATGGTTCCCTCTTGTGCAGAAGGTGGGGTATTGGGAATTTTGCCCGGAATTATTGGTTTAATTCAAGCAACGGAAACTGTCAAAATTATTCTGGGACAAGGTAATACCTTAAGTGGACGATTGCTACTATACAATGCCTTAGATATGAAATTCCGGGAGTTGAAGCTGCGTCCTAACCCAATTCGCCCTGTGATTGAAAAACTGATAGACTACGAACAATTCTGCGGAATTCCCCAAGCTAAGGCAGAGGAGGCTAAACAGCAGATGGAAATGCAAGAAATGACCGTTAAGGATTTGAAGGAGTTGCTAGATAGTGGTGCGAAGGATTTTGTACTGCTAGATGTCCGCAACCCCAATGAGTACGACATTGCTAAAATTCCTGGTTCAGTGTTAGTGCCCTTACCAGACATTGAAAATGGCAATGGCGTTGCTAAGGTGAAGGAAATATTGAACGGTCATCGCTTAATTGCTCATTGTAAGATGGGCGGGCGATCGGCAAAAGCCCTCGGCATTCTCAAAGAAGCTGGGATTGTTGGGACGAATGTCAAAGGCGGAATTACCGCTTGGAGCCGAGAAATTGATCCTTCTGTTCCAGAGTATTAAAAACGCATAGGCGCTTCTCTACGAGACGCTACGTGTAGCTTGCTTCCCCGTAGGGGTACGCCTTCCCGGAGGGTAGGAACGCAGAGGTACGCAGAGAATAATCTTTGCGTACCTCTAAGTTTACAACCTGACTTTCTTAATTATGAATGAGCTACAGGTTTAACTTGACCCAACAAACTGTGCAGTTTTTCGCCTTCAATGACCTCTGTTTCTAAGAGTTGAGTAGCGATCGCTTCTAGCAAGTCTCGGTTCTGTCTAAGAATCTCTAGGGCTTGCTCGTGGGCTGTTTCTACGATTTCCTTGACTTCGATATCAATAGCTTTCGCTGTGTCTTCACTCACCGCCCGCCGAGGATTAGGAGCACCATTACCCAAGAACATAGACTGTTGTCCTTGTTGGTAAGCTAATGGCCCTAAAACTTTGCTCATACCATAAGTTGTTACCATCCGTTCTGCCAAGTCAGTTGCTCGTTGCAAATCGTTGGAAGCACCGGTTGTAATACTGTTAAACACAATCTCTTCGGCGGAACGTCCACCTAACAAAGTCGCAATCTGACCCCGCAGTTCATCTTCATTCAGCAAAAAGCGGTCTTCAGTTGGTAATTGCAGAGTGTAACCCAAAGCTGCCATTCCCCGAGGAATAATCGAAATCTTTTCTACGCGACCGTTTCCTGTGGTTAGCGCCCCGACCATTGCGTGACCAACTTCATGGTAAGCAACAATCTTTTTCTCAGTCTCGTTCATCACTCGACTTTTCTTCTCTAAACCGGCGACTACCCGCTCAATTGCTTCAGCAAAGTCTTCTTGAGCAATCCTTTCACGCATATTACGCGCTGCTAATAGTGCCGCTTCATTTACCAAGTTTGCCAAATCTGCACCAGCAAAACCAGGGGTACGAGTAGCGATCGCTCTTAAATCTACATCATCTCCTAATTTTACCTTTTGAGCGTGAATCTTGAGAATTGCTTCCCGACCAGATAAATCGGGACGGTCTACCAACACCTGGCGGTCAAAGCGGCCTGGACGCAGCAATGCAGAGTCAAGGCTTTCGGGGCGGTTGGTAGCTGCTAATACAATCACTGTTGCATCTCCTGCTGCAAACCCATCCATCTCAGTTAGTAACTGGTTGAGAGTCTGTTCTCGCTCATCATTACCACCGTAAAAGCCGTTACTGCTACGAGACTTACCGATTGCATCTAATTCATCAATGAATACAATACAAGGAGCCTGTTTCTTTGCCTGCTCAAACAAATCCCGCACTCTAGAAGATCCTACACCGACAAACAATTCTACAAACTCCGAACCAGAGATACTAAAGAATGGAACTCCTGCTTCTCCGGCTACGGCTTTCGCTAAAAGTGTCTTACCAGTACCCGGAGGCCCAACTAACAAAACACCTTTGGGAATCCTAGCGCCAATTTGCGTAAATCGTGCCGGAGTCTTGAGGAAATCCACAATTTCCACTAACTCAGTTTTTGCTTCTTCTACCCCAGCCACGTCTGCAAAGGTGATTTTACCTGATTCGCCTTCAACGTAAACCTTAGCTTTGCTCTTACCAATAGAAAGCGCACCTTGGGGGCCACCGCCACCACCACGGGCAACAAAGAACTGCCAAATACCAATAAAAATTAGTGGTGGAATCACCCAACTTAAAAGGGTTGTAAACCAAGTATTCTTGGGTGGAGGTGTAGCAGCGAATTCAACTCCCTTTTCTTCTAGCAGTTTGGGTAACTCTAAATCAAAGATTGGTGTAGTTGCAAACACCGGGCCCGGCTCGGCATTTTCTGCTTTTAGTTGGTAAATAATCTGGTTTTGACCAACAGAAACGCGACTAACTTCGCCTTCTTGTACTTGATGTATAAATAAGCTATAGGGAACACCAGTAGGGCCAGAGGCAAATAAACCAGGCGAAAATAAATTTAAGAGCAAAAATAGCCCTGATACTGCCAGTAATATATTAGCAATGATCCGAAAACGAGGTGACTTAGGCTGTTCTTTAATTGGCATTGAGGTTACTAATCCTTAAAATGAAACCCGTTAAAAATGTGACTTTCACAGAAAGTCTGTTGTTTGCCATCCAAATAGTTGAAGCAGTAGCTCATACCATTTAACAAACAATTTGATACAGAAGTAAACCTTGAAAGCATTGCTGTATCTAAGTTTTTTAATTGCGAATTGGTATTATACTGTCTCCAACCAATCAAAAATTTGGGCTAACTGATCCAGTGTTACCAGTCCATACTGCCAGAGGGTCATAGCCAGAAAGTTTGGGGTTTGCTCACAATGTCGCAAAGCAAGAGAAATTGCTCCACTAGGAACACCCAACTCTTCTTTTAAGAAATGCACCAATTGATCTGTAGCTTTCATAAAAATGTTAAATAAGCTTTATTTCTGAGAGAGCTTAACTTGGGTGATGTAATGCCCAGGCTTGTTCAGTTTGTTTTTATCGTTAACAATACTAACGCTTCTCATAATTTCTCTCCTCTAGCAATGGTTGCAGAATTTTTTATTTATGTAACTAAACTTAACAATTAAATTAATCTTTGTGAACTAACGAGCAAATACGGTTTACCGTACTCAAAGAGTTAATATCACTTGAAATGAGAAAATTTTAGGAACGCGGATTTAATTAAACCTGAGTTCGACAGATTCCAAAGAACCCCTCTGCAAACCTCTCTCTGCTTCGGGGAGAGGTTCATTGATTTTACAACTTACCAGAGCGATCGCCTTTGCCAAAGTCATGTAAAGTTATCTGTGGTGCGATCGCTTCACTGTATTATCTCACCAGTTAAACCGTGACTTTAAATCCAGAAACTGTCTTCAGCAACATTGCAACTGAGACGATTCCCGTCAACTCTGTAGCGGCTCCCGTCAACTCTGTAGCGGCTCCCGTCAACTCTGTAGTGGTTCCCGTCAACTCTGTAGTGGTTCCCGTCAACTCTGTAGTGGTTCCCGTCAACTCTGTAGTGGCTCCCGTCAACTCTGTAGTGGCTCCCGTCAACTCTGTAGTGGCTCCCGTTAACTCTGTAGTGGCTCCCGTCACGATTGAGATGACTAATATTTAAAAATTGGTCATCTCAATCGTGATTTTGTGACTATATAGGTAATAAACCTACAATAGTTGTCACTAGAAGCTAGTTTCTACTTCTGATATCAAAATCGGTGAATCACTTATGATTACCGTATCTGTGGAAAAATCGGAAAAGCCTCTTTCCCCCTGCCTCCTATGCTCTAAATGATAAGTCTTTAGCCGGACATGATATGATTCCCTATTTTCCACCGGGACACACTTGCTGCAATCTTTGGGGAAGTTGCCGACACATCTGCTGAAATCCTTGAGGATTAATTTGCCACCAAGCAAATAATCCCAAACTTGTACCCCCCACAAGCAATGCCAAAACTCCCCCTAGCATTACCAAACGTTTACCCCGCTTAGGTTTTGTAATTAAAGTTGGTGGAATTTCAGGGCTTAAAACTGGTTCCTCTGAAAGATCCAAATCTAAATCCAAATCTAAATCCAAATCTAGCAAAGCTTGCGAACTTTCTGTAAAAGAAATTGGTTCTTCTAATTTCTCTAGTTCCTCTAATTCCTCTAGTTTTTCTTCCTCTGGTTCCTCTAATTCCTCTAGTTTTTCTTCCTCTGGTTCCTCTAATTCCTCTAGTTTTTCTTTCTCTGGTTCCTCTGTTTCTTCTTGTATCGCTGCTTCTATAATTTCTTCTGGCAACGCCGGAGTCACAGGTACTAAGTATTCTGGGGAGATACGGCAATAAGTGAGAACAACCGACGTATTATCATGCCCATTTTTTTCGTTTGCTAAGTTAATCCAGTTGCAAACAGCATCTTCAACTGTCAGTTCACCTTTTAACACGGGTATTGCATAATCTTGCCAAGATTGTTCCACCAAGTTTTTATCACTTAAACCATCAGAACAAAGTAGCAATATGCCATCTTCTTCCAGGATGAATCGCTGAATTTTGATACGCAAAGATTCTGCATCTCTAGTCCCCAATGCTTGAGTTAAGGCATTAGCATCTGCTCTCAAGAGTGCTTTTCGATACAAGCTTTTAGCAAAACGCACTTCTCGCGTTGCCACATCATCATCTACTGTCAGTAGCTGACAATAATTGCGAGTAATCCAATAAGCACGGCTATCGCCAACATTAGCCAAGTAAAGTTCATGAGTATTATTAGATTGCCAGCCAGTACTCGTCTGCACTCGTTGTGGAACTTGCAGCGCCATCACAATGGTTGTAGCCATGCGTTCTTTGCCTTGGCGTTTTTGTTCATTATTGCGGGCACTAATCAGATTATTTACCACCCGTAAGCTTGCTTCTAATTGTTCCTGCAATAACTCTGGTGGTACAAGTACGGTTTGTTCTCTAACCTCCTTAAGTAAAGCGCGGATTTGCAACTTTACAGACTGCACCGCTAACTTACTGGCAACCTCCCCGCCTTCATGTCCGCCAATGCCATCGCAAACAATCGACAAGTGAGGCAATAAAGGTTCATTGAAAGCGACGGGAAACTCCATCCCCTTGTCGGTGGAGAGGGACAGTTGCTCCGCCGCATGGGGCATTGGGGATTGAGCATTGGTAACTTCTTCCTCATGCCCGATGCCCGATTCCCCACGCCCAAAAACTCCATCTCCTTGTGAGTGGAGTTTGTTATCTAAGTCACTTACAGCATTTGGGTAGCAAGCGTCTTCATTTTGCGCCATAATTGGCCCAATATCTGTAGAGCCTGCCACCTTCAAAACTAGTGGCAATTCTGCCGCAGACGCTAGTAGTAAATTATTGAGTTGAATATTAATAGTCTCTAACTCAACCTCATCACACATCTGCTGGACTATGTTCTGTAACCCTTTGGCTACTGATGCCTTTGCAGACGCTACCCAAAACTGCCAACACTCTCCCAGATTTCGTAAACTCAGTTTCTCATCTGCTGGTGTTTGGTAAAGTTCCAATAGTCGCACACACCAACCTTGAACTCTCAAGTTGTCTACTACTAGTAAACTGCGGCTAAGTCCCAATTCTGATAAAGATGGCCAAAGTTGGAGAATTTGCCACAGCCAATAAACTTGTCGTACCGCCGTTGCTTGCTCCCATGCCTCAACAATAGTTGAATAGATATTTCCTTTCTCATCTATCGGCACATTTTCTAACAACAGAATATCAGTTGTATCTCCCTCAAAGTTACTAGCAAACCCATAAGCCTGGGGGAGATGTAATCGCTCTTGATATAATCGTAGGTAAGGAATTACTTCCGTTGGCAATTCTTCAGGTGCATCTGGCGGCAGTCCCGGTTGAGTATCCAGCCAAATCTGGGGACTAATTACCTCATATCTCTGTGCTACCCTCGTACCTGGTGAGATTTTGGCAGACAATGAGCCAGTAGCCCAAAGATAGCGGTGAACTAAAGGAGTTTGACAAGTGGCACAAACACTATCTCCAATCGGATTAATGGGGCTATTACAGCGTGGATTTATACAATAAATTATCAGTTGAGTAGAAATCATAAAGGTATAAATTTAACAAACAAATCAACTAATGAACTTCGATTAAGTTTAGCTGGCAAAGATTTGAAGGCTAGAATAGACTTGATTTGTGTACCGCTAGCTACATCTTGTTACTGAAATTAATCAAAATTATTGGTAAAAAGACCAAGTTTTGTTTTCTGTAAATAACTTACGTCTGGCTGTATCTAATCGTAGAAATGCATTTACGTCAATGTAGAGTTTAGGATGGCGCTATGCCAAGTTTTACTTTAATTTGGCTTCTGGCAGGAGCAGTACTGTGTTTAATGGAACTGTTGTTACCATCGGCGTTTGTTGCTTTGATGATGGGAATTAGCGCTTTGGTGGTGGCGCTGCTGTCTGGTGTGGGTTTGGCAAGTGTATGGTTGCAAATTGTAGTTTGGCTATTACTTTCCACATTACTAATCGTGCTTTCTCGTCGGTTTTTGCAACCGCGACAACGCAAATCAAAAATTCGGGATGCAGTCATAGCTGAAACTTTAACAGAAATTCTGCCTGGGAAAACAGGGCGGGTGCTGTATGAAGGAAATTCTTGGCAAGCACGATGTGACGATGACAAATTTACCGTACCACCTCATCAAAAAGTTTATGTGGTTAGGAGAGAAGGTACTACTTTGATTGTGATACCAGAAAATTTGTTGAATTCTTAGTCATTTGTCATTAGTTCTTCTTCCCCTGCTCCACTCCCCTTTCCTTTTGAGTCACATTTAATACTTAAAAATTAGGAGATTTACAATGGAACAGTTTTTTTTACTAATATTTTTAGCCCTTGGTGGTTCTGCCGTAGCGGGATCTGTGAAAGTCGTTAATCAAGGCAATCAAGCTTTGGTGGAAAGATTGGGTAGTTATAACAAAAAACTGGAACCAGGACTAAACTTTGTCGTCCCTTTCGTAGATAGAGTTGTCTACCGAGAAACTATCAAAGAAAAAGTTTTAGATATTCCTCCTCAACAGTGCATCACCCGTGACAACGTTGGCATTGAGGTAGATGCAGTGTTTTACTGGCGCATTGTGGATATGGAAAAAGCCTGGTATAAGGTAGAAAATCTCCAGTCGGCAATGGTAAATATGGTGCTGACTCAAATTCGCGCCGAAATGGGACAACTGGAGTTGGATCAAACCTTTACTGCTCGTTCCCATATCAGTGAGCTTTTATTACAGGATTTGGACGTTGCTACCGATCCTTGGGGTGTGAAAGTGACACGGGTAGAACTACGAGATATTATTCCGTCTCAGGCGGTGCGAGAATCGATGGAATTGCAAATGTCGGCAGAACGGCGCAGACGGGCAGCAATTTTAAATTCTGAAGGTGAACGCGAAGCTGCCATCAATAGCGCCAGAGGTAAAGCTGAGGCACAAATCTTGGATGCTGAAGCTCGTCAAAAATCGGTAATTTTGCAAGCAGAAGCCGAACAAAAGGCGATCATTTTGAAGGCTCAAGCTGAACGTCAGCAGCAGGTTTTGAAAGCCCAGGCGATCGCAGAATCATCAGAAATTATTGCCCAAAAGCTCCACAATAACCCTAATGCCAATAAAGCGGTGGAAGTTCTGTTTGCCTTGGGTTATCTCGATATGGGCGCGACAATTGGTAAAAGCGATAGCAGCAAGGTGATTTTTATAGATCCGCGCACCATCCCCGCTGCTTTAGAGGGCATACGTTCTGTCGTTTCAGATGGTCAGGTTAGCTCTAACGAATTGTTTTCTAAACAAATACCAGGATTAGAAAACAATCGCCCTAGTTAGAAGGGGTAGAAGGGGCATGAGGGGACAAGTTTCTTTCTTGTCTCTTGGTCTTTTCCCAATGACCAATGACCAATGACTAATGACTAATGACTAATGATAATTAACCCAGAACAGGTCATCAACGCTATTATTGCGATCGCTAATCCTTTAATTAAGGAAAAGATTCAGCGCAATGAGACTGTAATTAAATTACTTCAGCAGTTTAACCTCGACCCAGAGCATCCACCAGCAGATTTTAGTGGGGTTTATGCATACACACTGGTAGAGTACGGTGTTGGTAAACCCAAGCCTTTTTTAGAACTTTTTCGCCAAGAAGCAATAAAACAGGCTTTCCGCAAAGCATTTGACCATAATAACCCCTCAATTTTGCTTTCTGAGGTTGATACTTGGCTTGATGCCTACGCGTTGGGTGATGACATTAGAAGTTTGGGAATTAATATTAGACGGGAAATTGCCGCATTTTATGTTGTTTTTGCAGAAGTTGCTAAACGCACTCGCAACCCAGCAGATACACTTATGAGTCAACAAATTGGCTCTTTGCAAAAACGTATTGTAAATATCCAAGAACTACTTGACAGGTTGCCAACGCTGGAAGGTATTCGTACAGAAATAGCACGGTTGGCTGCACAAAATTCCCCCGCATTGCTGGAGGCTGAAACATCTACTGAAAATAAATGTCGAGCCATAGCCCTAGCTCAACAAATGCGCGGCTGGTTTGAAACCTTGGGCTACCGCTTTGAAAAGTATGAAATTTGGGGTGATTCATATTTTGAGTGGATTATTAATGTGCCAACACGGCGTAACCGATATGACCGCATTTTAATCAGGGGAATTGAGGGGGAAGTTGGACTCAAGGATGTAGCTGTTTTGCGTTCCTCTGTGGAGCAGCAGAGAACTGATGAAGGTTGGTTAGTAACAGCCAGACGGATTGCACGCGCGGCACGGAATGAGGTGGAAAAGGAGGAAAATCGCCATTTAGGTTGTTATACTTTTGACGAACTCATTGACCAAGATGCCGATTTTAGCGATTATCTGGATTGGTTGTCAGCAGAAATTATCCGGCGGCAAATAGATACAAAATACGTTCCTTTAGCCTGCACAAAAGAGGAAATTGACCCCGATACTAAGCAGCGAATCGGCATTAGTCATTATAGCGATCGCGATGGTTGGATTGATGGTTATATTGATGTGTGGTTGGACGATCCCGCCAAAGAGCATATTTCTATACTAGGAGAATTTGGTACGGGGAAAACTTGGTTTGCTTTCCATTATGCTTGGGTGGCATTGCAACGTTACCGAGATGCCCAAAAACGCGGTGTTGAGCGTCCCCGTTTGCCTTTGGTAATTACACTCCGGGATTTTGCCAAAGCAATAAATGTTGAGAACGTTTTAGCTGGGTTCTTTTTTACACAACATAATATCCGTTTAACTAGCGAAGTATTTGATCAGTTGAACGGCATGGGTAAATTGCTGCTAATTTTCGATGGTTTTGACGAAATGGCAGCAAAAGTTGACCGTCAGCAGATGATTAATAACTTCTGGGAACTGGCAAAAGTGGTGGTTCCCGGTGCCAAGGTTATTTTGACTTGTCGCACCGAACATTTTCCTGAAGCTAAAGAAGGACGCGCTTTACTTAATGCCGAGTTACAAGCTTCTACCAAGCAGTTGACGGGAGAAACACCGCAGTTTGAAGTGCTGGAACTGGAGAAATTTAACGACGAGCAAATTCGACTGGTGTTGTCGCATCAAACGGAAGCTGCAACAGTTGAACAAGTAATGGGAAATCCGCAATTATTGGATTTAGCCCGTCGTCCGGTGATGACAGAGTTAATTTTAGAAGCTTTGCCAGATATTGAGGCGGGTAAACCTGTGGATATGTCGCGGGTTTATTTGTACGCGGTGCGGCGGAAAATGGAACGGGATATTAAGAGCGATCGCACGTTTACATCTTTGGCAGAAAAGTTATACTTTTTGTGCGAACTATCTTGGGAAATGCTGTCTAAAGATGAAATGAGCCTCAATTATCGGCTTTTCCCTGATAGAATTCGGCGGTTATTTGGTTCCGTGGTGCAGGAAGAGAAAGATTTAGACCACTGGCATTACGACATGATGGGGCAAACAATGCTCATTCGCAATGCTGATGGTGATTATACTCCAGCACATCGCTCGCTGTTAGAGTTTTTTGTAGCGTATAAATTTGCGGCAGAGTTAGGAGTCTTGGCTAGTGATTTGACGGAGTTAGCTCAAGCACAATCGTTTATAGATAGGAGTGCTGCACCCGTTGATTATACTTGGTCTGGTTATTTTTCGCGTCAATTAGATGAAACTATCGCACCACTAAAAGCATTTACAAGTGAGTCTTTTGAAAAGTTAAGGCAGACTTTTGGCAAAGCGCCACTCACAAAAGTGGTTATAGAATTGCTTTTACCGATAATTAATGTTGATGCTCAAGCTGACATAATCAAACTAATTGAAGTAACACAAGAAAAAAGTGAGGATGAGGTTGGTTATGTTGGTGGGAATGCAGCAACGTTGGTAGTGAAGGTAGATAAGGCGGCTTTGGAAGAGAAAAATTTCAGCCAAGTAGTAGTTAAGGGAGCAGATTTTTCTGATGCAAGCTTACGTCATACTAATTTTATAGGAGCCAATCTAACCGAATCAGTTTTTCCAAAAGTCTTCGGTGCAGTTTTTTCAGTTGCGTATAGTCCTAATGGTGAACTATTTGCAATAGCTGATGGCAATTGTGAAATTAGTATATGGCTCGCTGAAAATAATCGACAAATTTTGAAATGTAAAGGACATAATAATTGGATACGCTCAGTAGTCTTTAGTCCTGATGGTCAAATTTTAGCAAGTGGTAGCTATGACCATACTGTGAGGCTGTGGGATACTGCCACTGGAGTATGTATAAAAATTCTGGAAGAACATAGCGATAGAGTGAATTCGGTAGCATTTAGTCCAGACGGTAAAACTTTAGCAAGTGGAAGTCGGGATAGAACGGTAAAGTTATGGAATACTAGCACTGGAGAATGTCTGAAAACTTTAGAAGATATGAGCAGAATATTTTCAGTAGTTTTCAGCCCTGACGGTGAAACTATTGCAAATGGAGGAAACGATAAAACGATAAAATTGTGGGATATTTTTACTGGCAAATGTTTAAAAAACTTTGAAGGACATACCAATCGGATATTTTCAGTGGCTTTTAGTCCTGATGGTCATACTTTAGCTAGTGGTAGTGATGACAAAACGTTGAAAATATGGAACGTGCGTAATAATCAATGCATTAAAACTTTAGAAGGACACGCCGACCGGATATTTTCAGTGGCTTTTAGCCCTGATGGTAAAACTTTAGCTAGTAGCAGCAAAGACCAAACGGTAAAGCTATGGAACATAAAAACAGGCGAATGTTTGAAGACTTTACAAGGACATACTAGTTGGGTACGCTCAATAGCAATTAGTCCCGATAGTACTAATTTAATTAGCGGTGGTGACGACGATCAAACTGCTATGAAATGGGATATCAATACCGGAAAATGTTTGAATATTTTGCAAGGTTCTAATAGTTGGGTACGTTCAATTGCTATTAGTCCTAATGGTAAAATTTTAGCTAGCTCCGGTGAAAATACAACTATAAAACTATGGAATTTCGCTACAGGAAAATACTTGAAAAACTTGCAGGGACATAGAAGTAGAGTTAATTCAGTTGCAATTAGCCCTAACGCTAGTATTTTAGCCAGTAGTAGTTATGACGGAACAATTAAGTTATGGAATATCAGTACTGGAAAATGTTTGAAAACTCTATCTGTTCATGCTGGAGGAGTGAATTCAGTAGCTTTTGCTCCTGATGCTATAACCCTTATAAGTGGTAGTGGTAATGACAAAATCAATGTATGGGATGTTAGTACAGGAGATTGCCTTAAAACCTTGGCAGGACATACTGACTGGGTATGGTCTGTAGTAAGTAGTCCCGATAAAAAAATCTTAGTCAGTAGCAGTCATGATAAAACTGTGAGATTATGGGATGTCGAGACTGGAGAATGTTTAAACATAATTCAAGGTCATACTTTGAGAGTAACTGCATTAGCAATCAGTCCCGATAGTTGCATAATTGCTAGTGCAAGTGGTGATACAACAGTAAAGCTTTGGAATATCCATAATGGCGAGTGCTTAAAAACTTTGCATGGGCATTTGGATTGGGTAAACACGGTAGCATTTAGTCCAGATGGTAAATTTTTAAGCAGTGCTAGCAATGATGCACAAATAATCATTTGGGATGTCCATACTGGTGAATATATTAAAACTTTGCTGGGACACAGTAGTTGGGTCAATACTGTTATTTTTAGCCCTGATGGTCAAACTATTGTCAGTGGCGGTAGAGATGAAACAATTAAGGTTTGGGATTTTCAGTCTGGTAAGTGTCTAGTAACACTAGACAATAGACTTTATGCAAGCATGAACATCACAGGTGTTAAAGGTTTAACCGAAGCCGAAATTGCTACCCTCAAAGCGTTAGGTGCTGTGGAAGATGGGGAATAAATTTTAGGTGATACCTAACTGTAAGCTAGGGCGATGTCTACGACGGGCACACTTACGCACTAATTGTTACATTTTTGTATAAACGAAATAATCAAGTTTTGATAAGTTGTAAATTATGAAATTATCTATTCAGCGAACCACAGGACTAAGTTTATAAAAGTTCTTACAACTAGCAGAGACAAAACCAGCAAGCGAGTATTTTAATGGAAAAATATACCAAAAGCCTATGCCGCAAGGAGAAGATAGTACTTTACAAAGCAGTTTAGTTACAGCTATTAATGAGATTGCTAAACCGCAAAAAATTGCTTATGCCTTTCCTGAATTACGCTGTACATTTGAAGGTCGTTCAATAGTACCGGATATTACTGTGTTTGAATGGCAAAGAATTCCCCTTGATGCAAAAGGTAGAATTGCGAATAAATTTGAAATTCCTCCAGATTGGATAATTGAAATTCTTTCACCAGAACAATCACCCAACCGAGTTATCAGCAAAATTACATTTTCTATTCAAAATGGAGCAAAGCTAGGTTGGTTGCTCGATTCTGCTGATGAGTCAATCATGATTTTTGAACCCAATAAATTACCAGAATTAAAATAACAGCAAGATATATTACCCGTTTTGAGTGTTTTAGAAAATTGGCAATTAACAGTTGCAGACGTATTTAGTTGGTTAACTTTTGTTTGAATAAAGCAACAGTAAGCTGACGCTAATGCACTTCTGAATCATTATGCTAAATGAATATTTGTAAAGGAAAGTTGATTTACCGCAGTAACAAAACCTCAACTCCTAAAATTTCAGCACTTGTTGCTAAAGCTTCATCAGCCGTTACCAATTGAATATTATTTTGAAATGTAATTGTCAAATGTAGAGCATCCAGTGTACGCAATGGTGTATCAAACCGACTAATCCACTCACGCGCTAAATTATAGTGAACTGTTTCTACTGCAATTTGAGTATAAAATCCACTATCCAAATCTGCTTGGAAACTTTCTACAATGGCTATTGCATCTTGCTGAGATATTTCTTGCATTCTGACTCGACGCGATAACGCAGAAACGAGTTCAACCTCAACCAACTGACTCAAACCTACTTCAGTTTCATTGAGTAGTAATTGTTCAACTGCATCGCTTAAAGCTTCTGTCCAATACAAAGGAGCAATAACGCTTGTATCTAAATAAATCAACGACGTTCCTCTATACGTGTATTTATGACAGTTGTACTCAATGACTCACCCTTAATCCCAAGAGAATCACGAAATTGTTTCATACTTGCTAATCGTCCTTCTTTTTGTAGCGGAGGAACTAAACGAGCTACAGCTTTATCTTGCTCTAGCAAAATTACTTCTTCTCCCTTAGCTACTAGTTCTAAGAGAGATTTTAAATTCATAGCTGCTTCTTCAACGCTAATTCTCAACACTGCATTACTCCTGTAGTTAAGCTTGAAGACCAAAGAAAATTGCCTGCTCACACCATTTCTTTATAGAAATTCACATTATTAGCCTGCATAAGCAGGCTTTTTTCTGGTAGCCACGGGCTTGAGTCTGTGGAAAAATGAAATGCAACATCACATAAAATGGGTATGATTATTGACTAATTTCACTAGCTTGATTTACTTGGCATTGACTGCACAACCCAAAAAACTCTAGGGTGTGGTAAAAAACTTTAAACTTATGGCTGGATTTTAACTGGTCTTCTAGGTCATGAACGGGGCATTGATTAATCGGAATTGAGACACCGCATTGCAAGCAAGTAAGGTGGTGTTTGTCTTGCTGCGCTAGACTATAGAGGGCTTCACCGTTAGCCAAATTTCGCACTTGTACCATGCCTTCGAGTTTTAAGGCTTCTAGGGAACGGTAAACTGTTGCTAAACCCATGCTCTGATTTGTGTTACGTAGTTCTACGTAAATATCTTGAGCGGAAATGCCTTTTTTGATGGTTTTCAGTAGATTGAAAATACGCTCTTGACTGCGGGTGCGTATGACTCTCATAGATAATTATTTTAATATGCCACTGTAGTTGAAGCTGTTAGATAGGCTAATTGATCAATTAACTTTAACGGCTTCGTAATCTTATTTTCACTCAGTTGGAACAGAAAGTTATAGTATAGCGATCGCAGCATTCAGCAAAAGCCCGTGCAAACCAAGTATCTAGCCAAAATTTTCGTGACGCTTCGTCCTTCAGTCTTAGACCCTGCTGGCGTAGCTGTACAATCCGGTCTTAAGCAAATGGGATACGAGAACGTTGACCAGGTGCGGATTGGTAAGTACATTGAACTCACCATTACTTCGTCTGATGAGAAAAAAGCTCGTCAAGACCTCGATCGCATTTGTGACCAAATGTTAGCAAATCCCGTGATTGAAAATTATCGCTTTGATTTGATTGAGGTCGAAACCCAAACGGGAGTCTTTTAGGGATTAGGCATGGAGAAGAGGACAAGGGGACAAGGAGAATTGGGGACAAGGGGAAAGACTTGTTGCAAGTTCTAACTTTTGTCCCCTTGTCCCCCTGCTCCCCCTGCTCCCCCTGCCTCCCCTGCTTCCCCTGCCTCCCCCACTCCCCACTCCCCACTCCCTTTGATTAATCATGAAATTCGGTGTTATTGTTTTTCCCGGTTCTAATTGCGATCGCGATGTTGCTTATGTAACCAGAGACTTGTTGGGGCAACCGACTCGCATGGTTTGGCATCAAGAAACAGATATTGCTGATTTAGATGTCGTTATTATCCCTGGTGGCTTTAGTTACGGGGATTATCTGCGCTGCGGTGCGATCGCGCGTTTTTCACCCGTGATGCAACAGGTTATTGAACATGCCCAAAAGGGTAAGTTTGTAATCGGTATTTGCAACGGTTTTCAGGTATTAACTGAAGCTGGACTTTTGCCAGGGGTGTTGACTAGAAATCGAGATTTACATTTTATTTGCGATCGCGCCCCCTTGAAAGTTGAGCGGACTAATCTCCCTTGGACGCAAGCTTATACGACTGGTGAAGTTATCACTTTGCCCATTGCCCACGGAGAGGGTCAATTCTACGCTAACGCAGCCACTCTGGCAGAAATTGAAGATAACGGGCAAGTTGTGTTTCGCTATGAAGGGGAGAATCCTAACGGTTCACTCAATAACATTGCCGGAATTTGCGATCGCCAGGGCAATGTGTTGGGGATGATGCCGCACCCAGAAAGAGCCTCTGACGCGATGCTAGGGAATAGCGATGGCTTGAGGCTGTTTCAGGGATTGTTGGAGAAGGTAGCGGCATTAGCCTAGTACCGCAGGGCGGAAGTCAAAAGTCAAAAGCCAAAAGTTTTATATATCAAGACTTTTGTAAGTTTTAAAATGGTAGTTTGATTTTTACCGCGCTGTACTAGTAGTCTGTCAATAAAAGACCTCTTGCAAAAATCCCTAACACCCCATCCCCAACCCCTCCCCGCTTGCGGGGCTACGGTGTACACACAAGTTATCGAATCACTACCAGTCCTCGAATTACCCCACCCTAACCCTCCCCTTATAAAGGGGAGGGAACTAGATAGATTTCTTTTTCCCCCCTTTCTAAGGGGGGATTAAGGGGGGTAATTCGACTTGTGTGTACACCGTAGGCTTGCGGGGAGGGGAGCGTTTGCGTTAGCAAATGCGGGGTGGGGTTCTTCGGGTTAATAAGTAATCAAGCAGACATAATATTAACGTACCTCTTTAAGAGTATCAATTTGCTTGGTAAACAATTCAGTGAATAAACTAAGCACAGTCCGTTCTTCGCGTACTTTTATATTGGCACTAATTGACATACCTGATTGTAACTTGACGTTTTTCCCCTTAATCACTAAGAATTGTCTATCTAAATGGAGTTTTGCTGGAAATCTATAAAACTGATGTGTTTGATCTGGTGGTAATGCGTCTGATCCTATCCCATCCACTTCTCCTTTGATATCGCCAAATTCGCTGTAAGGAAAAGAGTCAATTCTGACATCTACCTTCATTCCTTTTCGGACGAAACCAATATCTTTGTTAGTAATGAAAACTTCAGCTATATAGTTTTCATTTGGGACTATTTGCATCAGTTTTGTAGTCGGAGTCGCTACGAATCCAGGGTTTTTTGCTTGTAAATCGAAAACTGTTCCGGCTACAGGCGCACGGAGTTCTTGATATTTAACATTTAACTGGGCTTGAGAGATTTTACTATTGACATCTGCCAAACGTTGCTCATTATCTAAAATAACCTTCATGAATTGGCTATCGATTTCGGCAATGCGCTGCTTATTATCAGCTATCTTATCCAAAATGTTTTTATCAGAAAGAGCCACTGTATTGCTTAACTCTTGTTGCCCTTTTTGTATATCAAACTGGAGGCGCTTTTCTTCCTCACCTAATTGTGCTACTTCCGCCGTGCGGTTTTGTACTTCTTGTTGCTGGTTGAGATACTGAAGCTGAGAAATACCACCTTCTAATGCTAATATTTTAAGTTTAGCTAAAATCCCCTGTTGAATAGCTAAACTTGCTTTACTATCTTCCAGCTTATATTTATTTTGAGCGAGTTGTTTTTTGGTTTTTTCTACTTCTAATCGTGCTGCTGAGGAGCGAGAGTCTAATTCTTTTTTGGCAACTTGTAGGAGTTGTTGTTCATCAATACCTAGTGCGGAACCACTACCAGAATTTTTTAATTGAGTCCGTAATAATTCGTTTTCTGCTACTAACGTTGCCCGACTTTTCAGCAGAAAAGCAGCTTCTTGTGGCAAATTACTGCGTAAATATAACAGTTCAGAACCACTGGTGTTAGTTGCCATCATCAATCGGCGATAAATTTGGTTTTCTTGAGTTAATGCAACGCGAATTTTCTTCAAAGAATCTAATTCAGCAACAGAAGCGATAGAATCAAAAGTTAGCAACAAATCTCCTGGCTTTACTGCTTGCCCATCTTTAACATTAACTGTTTTCACGACTCCACTAACAGGAGCCTGAACTTCTTTAACTGTTCCTTCTGGCTTTAATTGCCCTGTTGCTGGCACTACTTGCTCAATTTTGGCAAAATAAGCCCAAGCAATCCCAAAGCAGGCTAATGCCATTAGAGTGATCATGATTGTACGCGACCACATTGGAGATTGGCGCAAGACAATAGATTGCTCAAATTCCTGACTACTTGAGTTGATTAAAGACTGTTGAGCAGCTTTCTGTTGTTTTGTAAGGACTAATGAATCTTGCTTGACTCCATTTTTGTGATTGCCGCTTTTGTGATTGCCGTTGATGTGATTCCCATTAAGTTGAGTCATAACGATTTTAGATTTTGGATTTTAGATTTTGGATTTTTTGTAGAGTCGGCATTCTTTACCAATGCGAAAACCTTGATTTTGATATTTTGTAATAGTACCTACTTTACAGTTATTGCTATATCTATAAAATGTTAGTCAAACGGAAATATTTTGAAAAAGATGCAGAGAGTGAGGGGCATGAGAGAGCAGGGGAAGCAGGGGAGGCAAGGGGACAAAAGTTTAGAACTTGCAACAAGTCTTTCCCCTTGTCCCTAATTCTCCTTGTCCCCTTGTCCTCTTCCCCATGCCCAATGCAATTGACTAATTACAAGTTCACATCTTGTTGCTGATACAGGTAAAAATAATGACCCTTAGCAGCCATTAATTCTTGATGGCTACCTTTTTCTATAACCCTGCTATTATCCATCACAACGATCATGTCTGCATTACTTACAGTATTCAGTCGATGGGTAATAAAAAATACTGTATCACCCTTGAATGCTTTGGCTAAATTGAGACATATTTGCCGCTCTGTGGGATAATCTAATGCGCTGGTTGCTTCATCTAAAACTAGCAATTTTGGTCGTTGTAAAACAGAACGAGCGATCGCAATTCTTTGTCGTTGTCCCCCTGAAAGTGCAGAACCCCGTTCTCCTACCCGCGTGTTGTAACCGTTGGGTAAGTTCATGATAAACTCGTGGGCGCACGCCACCTGAGCCGCTTCGATAATTTCTTCGGTTGTCGCATCAGGATTGGTTAGGGCAATATTTTCCTGAACGCTACCATCAAACAACAACGTTTCTTGGGGAACTACGCCAATTTGTCTTCGCAGTGAATAAAGTTCAACTTTGGCAATATCATAACCATCAATCAAAATTCTGCCGGACTCAGTTTCGTAAAGCCTCAGCAATAACTTCATCATCGTACTTTTACCAGATCCACTTTGTCCGACAATGCCGACAAATTTTCCTGGCTCAAATTCGAGGTTGACATTAGAAAGTTGCAGAGGGCCACTTGTGCCAAAACGGAAGGAAACATTTTCGTATTTCACTGCTCCCTTAATCGTAGGTAAGGGTATATTGTAGCGGTCTGTTTCTCCTTCTTGTGGCGTATCGACAATATCACTTAAACGTTCTAAAGACAAGGCTGTTTCTTGGAAGCTTTGCCAGAGTTGAGCTAAACGCAATATTGGGCTGGTGACGTAACCCGATATAATTCTAAAGGCAATTAATTCGCCTAAAGTTAATTCTCCTTGGAGTACTAAATAAGCTCCTACCCACAAAACGAGTAAGCTACTGAGTTTGTTGAGAAAGTTGCTGGTAGAGTTAGCGAGGGTGGAAGTAACAACAGTTTTAAAACCAGCAGCAACAAACCGAGCGTAACGCTCTTGCCAAGAAAAGCGCGATCGCAATTCGATATTTTGCGCTTTTACGGTTTGAATTCCTGACATCACCTCAACTAAATAAGATTGAGTTTCGGCGTTGCGTTCGGCTTTGCCACGTAACTGTCTACTAATCGTGGGAGAAGCAACTAAGGTGATAATCACAAATATTGGAATTGTGCTTAAGCCTACTAAGGTGAGTTGCCAACTGTAAATCAGCATCACACCGATATAGACTAGCGAAAACAGAGCATCTAACCCAACTGTTAAAGCAGTACCTGTCAAGAATTGGCGGATATTTTCTAATTCGTTGATCCGAGTGGAAAGCTCACCCACCGGTCGGCGTTCAAAGTAGCGCAGTGGTAAACGTAACAAGTGGTCGATAATTTGTGACCCTAAACCCATATCGATCCGGTTAGTGGTATCGACAAATAAGTAGGTTCGTAAAGTAGTCAATACTGCTTCAAATAGCCCGACTACTAATAGTAAAATCCCCAAAATATGTAATGTGCCAATACTATTTTGAGTGATAACTTTGTCGATAATTAACTGAACCACCAGAGGATTCGCCAACGCTGCCAACTGCACGAAAAAGGAAGCGACAAATACCTCTATCAGAACTCGGCGGTGGCGTGACAAATAGGGTAGAAACCACCGTAAACTAAAACGCTCTTGCGGTGTTTGATTGGTAGCAGTCAGCAGTAATACCTTAACTTTGGGCGGAAAGTCGGTTGGATCGACATCTAGTTGTTCAACCAATTGAGCGGGTTTGCAGCGCACAATTCCTTTGGATGGGACACCGACAACCACGCTATTTGCATCCACTTCATATAAAACGGCAAAATTATCACCATAACGAATCAGCGCCGGTGTGGGGATGCGCGACACTGAGGCGATTGGTAGCTCTATCAACTGCGCCTTCAGTCCGATTAACTCTGCCAGGTAAGCAGTAACTTGAAACGATATGACACCCTGACGTTTGACTTGCTCAGTTAAGATACGGCGAACCACTTCTCGACGAAACGGCATTTCTAGGTGCTTCGCAATCATTTGGAAGCAGGCGAAGGCTGTATTTAATTCTCCCTTACCACTAAAAAACGGGTATTTTTGTTTTGACGAACTTTTTGAGGTTGTGGGGGGTGTCTGAGGAAATATTTCGTCTGATGCATAGGGAATATCTAATTCCTCTGTGCTATCTGATTTAGTGTTACTTGCCGCAAGGACTATCTCATGACTATCTTCTAATATCAAATCTGACGGATGTATGCCAACCAACCGGGCAGGGTTTTGACTTATGACTTGGATATTGTCTCTGTCATTATCGAATTCTATGCGATCGCCAGGTGAGAAATTCGTGACTATACCTCCACCACTCAAAAACCAGACCCTTTCGCTATCGAGTTGGTTGAATGGAGTTGCCCCTGGAGGGAGGTAATGTATTTTTGCCTGTGGTAGGGCATTTTCTGCCACTTCTTTAAAATTTAAAGTAGCAAGCGGTTGCTGTTTCCAATACGAGCTGAAAATATCAAAAACTTCTACTAAATAGCTGCGGTTCTTGCGAGCATTGGCAAAATCTGGGTATAAACCCAGAAAGCTAAAATATGCCGATGCACTCACGGTTAAACATACTACTTCGGTGGAGGCGATCGCGGTTTCACAGGCAACATCGCGTAACAAACCAATTTCGCCAATAATTTCCCCCGGTTGCAGCAATTTTAGGGTAATTGGCAGTTGCGTGTGGGGATCGTATCCCAACAGGCGCACTTGTCCCTCATAAATGATGGTAATGTGTTCTGGGAGACTTTCCTTACCAATGATTTTCTGACCTATCCGATAGCGCCAAGCTTGCACCTGTTCTGATAGGTTAGCGATCGCTGCATCTGGTAAACGATCAAACCCTTCTAGGGTGGTGACAAATTCGAGGAAACTGTTCTTAATATAAGTCATATAAAACAAGTAAAAGTGAGGAATTAAGCCGAAAACATTAGGGAGTATTACTTACTAACAGTTAGAGCTTTGGCTTTTATGCTAGTACTGGCAATACTTCTGTGCATTCCGGTGTCTAAATATGTAAAAGTACAGAGGGTAGCTTCGTCTAATTGCAAGAATGTATTTATATCACACGGTTAAAATTGTTGGGCGTTTTTCAAAATCAATTAAAGTATGGTGTAAATACATTGAGGATAAGTTATCACTTGAGTAACCTACATAATTTATACAAGCTTAAAATCAGTAACTAGCATTGCAATTATGTAAAATGGATATTTATCATCAGACGAAGACACATAAACGCAGTTATTAAATTTAGTATCGCCTATTCTAATTTATGATAATCAACATGAAACTATCACAGATGCTTTTTTAAGTAAATACCCTAGTTAAGAATTATGTAATAAACAAAACTTTAAATTTCGGAATTTTTTTAACAAATTCTTGATTATGGGGATTGAGGGTATCACTGATGGCAAAATAGTAAGCTTTTCTCAGCAAACAGCGCTATCCTGATTTGTAAAACAATTCTCCATCACTTTTTTGCTAGCCTAATTTAATAAAAATTAACTAGAAAAGTAAAGGTGAAGATTTTTTGTCACCTTACAGTAATTAAGTATTAAATTTATGAATAAAAGACAATAACTGGCTTCGGTAAATTTACCGATTTAATTAATATCAAGTTCATCTAATTACTATGCATAAAACAACCTCTTTTTCAATAAGTATGAGGTTGTTTTATGCTACTAAGTAATTACTATGATTAGATATTACGCAGGATTAATACGTAAATTTGCCTGCACAATTATATCGTTGTAATCTTTGTCGCCACCATTTACCAAATCCTCAAAGCCAAAGGTGTTGTTCCCTAACATCCGAATGTGATCTGTCTTGTCTGAGTTAGCACCCAAGAATGCGAAGTAAACATTATTATTAGCATTGTTATTGAGAATCGTATCAGGACTACCATTAACAATAATAAATGGTGCAAACAGAGAATCAGGCCCGAAAGTCGCAGTAGAATCTGCTGTCCCTTGGTTATTCACTCTTAAGTCAATGCTTGAAACGCGTCCACGCACGGCGGCTTGGGCGTAACCAGCCTGTCCAACGAGAATATCTGCTGTGCCATCACCATTGGTGTCAATGCCACCATTTTGATCAGCCACCCGATAAAAGCCCACAAAGTTGTTGTAAGAAGCTTCTCTGTTGACTACAAAGTTAGCTGTTACCGATTGTGCCACACCCCGTAAATCAATCAGTTCCCCTTGATACTGATCTTGCAGATTTGTACCTAAAGTTACTTGTTTATCTGTTGGCTGAATCGTCACAACCAAATCCGGGAAGTTGAGAGAAAACCCTTCCTCTTCTGTGTTGTTATTTGTAGCTGAGGAAAAAATAACGTTTGAGAAAGAGCTTTTTCCTGAGAGTATATCCTGAGTAGTGCTGTTAGATACCAGATAAAATCTGAGTTTGGTATCAGAGTCAAGTTCTAAGATGTTTGTTAGATCGGCAGGATTAAAACCATTAGGCAGATTGGCAAGGGTAGAAAAAACCAGTTTGGAGCGCAAAAGAGCTGCTTGTGTATAGCCTTCTGCACCAGGGGCTATGCCGTTAATCCTACCTTGTTCATCATCAACAGTAAATACATTCAGTTCATTCACCTCTTTGGAGGTGTTGGTTTTAATCTTGATTGAGAGCTTTCCTTTATCACCTTTAAGGTTCAGCTTAGTCTTGACACTAAAGATATCGCCTGTAATTTTTGTCAGTAGAGGAGTCCCCTCAGCAACTGCAATTGTAAACACATCACTGGCTTTTTCTCCAGCAACATCCTGAGCGGTAACTTTGATGTTTATACTACCTACCTCCTGATTATCAGGAGTACCAGTAAAAGTCCTGGTAGCAGCATTAAATTTCAATCCATTCGGCAGAGGCGTATCGTCGTCTAGAGTTGCAGTGTAGGTGAGGGTATCTCCGACATCTGGATCGGTGAAAGTGTCATCTGGTACAGTGAAGCTGAAGAAAATACCTTCAGTGGCTTGTTGGTCTGCGATCGCCTTAGACAAGACTGGAGGATCATTGACATTATTAATCGTGATTTTAAACACATCACTGACTTTTTCTCCACCACCATCCTGAGCGGTAACTTTGATGTTTCGACTACCTACCTCCTGATTATCAGGAGTACCACTGAAAGTCTGGGTAGCAGCATTAAATTTCAATCCATTTGGTAGAGGCGTATCGTCGTCTAGAGTTGCAGTGTAGGTGAGAGTATCTCCGACATCTGGATCAGTAAAAGTGCCATCTGGTACAGTGAAAGTGAATAAAATACCTTGGGTGGCTTGTTGGTCTGCGATCGCCTTGGACAAGATTGGTGCTGCCATAATCTTAATTGATTAGTACTTACTATTTATGAATATCTTCGCCAAAAAAAGGGTACGAAAAAATCACGCTGAAGTAGTAGAGTTATTGTTTCTCACTACGACAACTCAGAAACCACTTTTCAGCCCGTGCCGGATATCTTATCACTGTTACACTACCGCAGATCACCCCTACAACGGAAGCCAATACGGTTCGGTTAATAATATTTTAAGAGTTACATACTTTACAAATTAAGCATCTTATGAGTTATCAAGCTTATTAAGATAAAACTTTTGCCCTATCTCGTTCCTGGGCTGCTACCTGGAAATGCGATCGCTCAAAAGCAAGAATGAGTAACAAAAAATCGGGCTTTTTGCTCC
The DNA here is from genome assembly GCF_034531155.1 of Nostoc sp. ChiVER01. Lineage (NCBI taxonomy): Bacteria > Bacillati > Cyanobacteriota > Cyanophyceae > Nostocales > Nostocaceae > Nostoc > Nostoc sp. ChiVER01. The sequence continues at coordinate 26,964 of NZ_JAVRBS010000001.1, forward strand.
CCTCTCCTTACTAAGAAGAGGGGTTAGGTTTTGTAATTTATTAAATCCGCGTTTTAAGTCAAGACACTAGCAGAAAAAACGAAATCATTTATTGTGAGGCTAGTTGATACAATTCCCACTAATGAAGCCAACTCTATATTTCCAGTTTTCACGATAGTGTCAGCACCCTGTTGCAATAGCCTGAGATTACTGAAGTTAATACCGCCCAACCCGATTTTATCAATGCCGATCGCAAAATCAGTAATAATGTTCTTGCTAGTTGGCAGACTGGCGTTAGCAATCCAAAACTGGTCAGTACCAGCACCACCAGTTAAGCGATTACCGCCTCCAATACCTGCAAATAGCACATCATCGCCATCACCACCAAACACCGAATCATTAGCACTAGAGAAGAGTTTGTCATCCCCAGAACCACCGTAGAGACGGTTATTGCTACCATTACTTTTGAGGGTGTCGTTACCTGAGCCACCGAAGGACAGTTGACGAGTTCCTTCAACTACTGTGAGAGTATCATTGCCTGCTGCCCCAAATAGGTTATTACTACCATTGGCTTCAACTACGGTAATTTCATCATTACCATTTCCACCATCAGCACTAGTGTTGTTAGCAGGACTATTTGCGCCAATCAAGACTTGATCGTTACCCTCCCCTGTCGACACCGAGGAGTTACTGCCGACCACCACCGTGTCATCACCTGTTCCAGTGAAAATTGTGTTACCTTTATTACCCTCTAAAAAGTCTGCTCCGTCGCCTGTAAATAAGGTTTGCTTTGGCTTGAGTGTGACATCATCACTGTTAGTAGAACCAAATTGAAGGTCTAGTGTTGTTAGTCCAACAGTGCGACCATCAAACCCTGCGGCTGTAAAGTACTGAGTATTACCTACACTTTGATAATCTAGAGTTGTTGCTTGACCATTAGTAGTTTCTTCCGAAGTCAAGACTTGTTTATTGGAGAGAACTGCATTCGGGCCTCCCACTAGTGCTTCTGTAATGACACGACCTTTTAAATCGCCATTACTGGGAATATCTAAACCCAGAATCCGAGCAAGTGTAGGCGTTACATCAGCATTACTGACGGGTGCATAGTCTACATAGCCTTGTTTAAAGTCGGGGCCAATAGCCTCCATGTTATTAAAAGTATCACCTCGACCAAAGCTGCCATGCATCCCCTGTCCTTGCTGCAAAGTTGTATCAGCAATTTCTACTTGAGCTTGAGGATTGTTTGGGTTGCTTGGGTCAGTGCTAAAGCTTTTGAAATTGATAACTATAGATGGAACTGGTGTTTTAGCATCACCTTTTAGCCCGATCGCACTCAGTGGTAAAGCACCTGGGATGTCTCCATAGGCATCGTCTACAAAAATACCACTGATGTAGTCTTTTTGGGAAAGCAGATCCACGACTTGTTTAGCAAAGTTAGCATTGCCATTAGGCAGATAAATTAAGTCAGAACCACCATTGGCAGCTACAACTATCTTTGTACCTGAGTCAAGTTGGCCATTAATTACCTGACCTGTACCACCAATTACACCATTCCCAGAAATAGGACGTTGACCTTTTGTGGCATCAACAGTTGCATACTGGATTTGGTTGAGGTTTGGGGGAAGGGTTGTCGGGTTAGGATCGTATAATGGTAGACCGAGATCGTGAGCTAAATCAATCGCCACAAAGCCTGCTGGTAGAAATCCCGGATTTACGCCTTCATAAGTTTGGGTGGCAGCATAACTTGTAGTTTTTGTGCCTTGACTATCAATAGCTTGTTTGCTGATGGTAGAAAAACCGTGGTCAGAAGTAACAAAGACATCAGTAGTCTTGTCTAAGCCTGTGCTTTTGAGATAGTCAAGAAGTTGCTTTAAATTATCATCAGCATTTTTGACCCCAGCTTTTGACGTAGGGCCATTGATACCTGGTGTCAAAGTGTTTAAACTATCACCCTGATTGTGTTGACTACCATCAGGATCTCTTGACCAGTAAACCAATGCGAATGGTTTACCGTCTTCCTGAAACTTGGGTAAAATTACTTTGGTAGTGGCATCTGCAAAATATTGTTGTTGAGCAATATTGGCATTGAGAGTGCCAGGAGTTGTATTATTACCAGCTGGTTGGACTCGTGGTGTGGGTTTTACATCTAGACCAGCTGCTTGTAAGCGATTAACAATATCTGGATCGAGTGGAACACCAGAAGGTGAACCGGCGGCTGTAGGCGGCGGTGTTGCACCATTTGTAGTGTCATCAATAATAATTGTATCGGGAGTAGAAATAGTACCTGTAGTACCACCTTCTCGGTTAACTTGGGTAACATCTTGGATGGCAACTGGCCCTAGTTTACCAACTGCTGCTGTGTTGAAACCCTGCGATCGCGCATAAGCTAGAAGTGACTCTTCATCTAAAAAGTTGTTACCGGGAAACTTTTCGTCAATATCCCCTAGAACCGCATCATTTTCGATAAATGGCGTAACACTACCATTGGCATTAGCACTAGGAAAACCAGTGTAGATGGTGTTGCTAAAGTCACCTGTATCACCAAGATAATGCCCGGTGGCGATCGCAGAAGCATTCGGCGTGGTAAATGTCGGAAACAGTGAATGACTATTGGCAAAAGTAACTCCCTGCTGACGGATGCTATATAAAGTTGGCGTATCAATGGGGTTTACAGAACCGTTACGCAATCCATCTGCAACAAAAATAATGACATTTCTACCGTTGCCATTTGTATCAGCCATGTCAGTTAATCCTTAAGTATTGTGAGCTACGATTAATCGCAGCAATTGTATGTCTGTAGACTGAGCGATTAATTACACTCAACCCAAACTGAAAAATTTTTTGCTAGAGAAACCTGGGTAGTATTTGGCGACAAAATGCTTGGTGTCCACATAAATTAGTGGAGAAAATCAAATGAGTATAACTCTGGTCACTGCCTCAAAAGATAGTTGCTCAATGTTTAAGAAAGGTTATAAAAAAGTTAAGATTTGGGACAAAAAGCAGAAGGCTCTTTACGAACAAAAAGATCCCCGATTTATTGAAGGAATCGGGGATCTGCTCCTTTCGGTGGAGAGCAAATCAAATATGATTGCTATATCACTTTTTTGCATTAGCAAAATTGCTACAGCTTAATTAATGAATGTTACATCTAAGCTGTAATCATCTTTGGGCTAAATGACACTAGCAGAAAAAACGAAATCATTTATTGTGAGGCTAGTTGATGCAATTCCCACTAATGAAGCCAACTCTATATTTCCAGTTTTCACGATAGTGTCAGCACCCTGTTGCAATAGCCTGAGATTACTGAAGTTAATACCGCCCAACCCGATTTTATCAATGCCGATCGCAAAATCAGTAATAATGTTCTTGCTAGTTGGCAGACTGGCGTTAGCAATCCAAAACTGGTCAGTACCAGCACCACCAGTTAAGCGATTACCGCCTCCAATACCTGCAAATAGCACATCATCGCCATCACCACCAAACACCGAATCATTAGCACTAGAGAAGAGTTTGTCATCCCCAGAACCACCGTAGAGACGGTTATTGCTACCATTACTTTTGAGGGTGTCGTTACCTGAGCCACCGAAGGATAGTTGACGCGAACCTTCAACTACAGTGAGAGTATCATTGCCTGCTGCCCCAAATAGATTATTACTACCATTGGCTTCAACTACGGTAACTTTATCATTACCATTTCCACCGTCAGCACTAGCGTTGTTAGCAGGGCCATTTGCGCCAATCAAAACTTGATCGTTACCCTCCCCTGTCGACACCAAGGAGTTACTATCCACAAGCACCGTATCATCCCCATTCCCAGTTTGGATTGTGTTACCTTTATTACCTTCTACAAAATCTGCTCCGTCGCCTGTAAATAAGGTTTGATTTGGCTCAAGTGTAATATTATCGCTGATAGTGGAGCCAAACTTAATTACTTCGGATTGAGGTTGACCTAAACCAGGAGCAAGATTGAGGGAATTATCCAGCTTCAACAGAATAATTTCATTGTTGTCTATGACTGGATTTTGAGGATCGTTTCCAGGACGACCTGTAGAGAAAGGATAGTTGTTGTCATTAGCTACCAAAATGGTGTTTTTGTCAACAACTAAAACATTTTCAATGGTTTGGAATGGGAAGTCAAAGGTAGTTTTACCATCTCCATTCAGGTCGTTGGGGTCTTGGATCTTTAACAAGTCTGCAACTTCTTGTTTAGCTACATAGCCATTAGAATCTGTCTTAGATAGATCTATTTTGTAAATCTTCTTAAATTTAGCCGCAGCCCCTTGATTGTTATCCCGTTCAATAACTAGGTACTCATTATCATTAATTACTGCTAAATCACCGATGGAATTTGACGGATTATCCAATCTGTAGTAACGTAACTGATCGCTGTATTTATGGCTAGCAATATCAAATTCGTTAATCCGCAAAGCACCAGGAGTATCGCCTTGAACCGTACCCTCTAGCAGCATATAGAGTTTGGTTTTGCTGGCGTTGATTGCTCCACCTTCAAAACCTTTAGAACTAGCTAAGTTAGCAAAAGCATCTCCTGAGAGAACATCGGGGTTTTGTGGCGATCGCACTACATTATATTGAGGATCGTCTCTGAGTTTATCTCGTACTTGATCCGCGATATCTGGAAAATCTGAGAAGAGTGCATCTACGCCTAATTGATAGAACTGCTGAATTTCTAGTGCCAGCTGGCCTTTGTAATCTGCTGCTAAATATTGGTCTTCCGCGCGGAAGGTGTAAGGATGAACCTGCAACCCGGCATTGTGAGCATCTTGAATTAAGGTAGAGGGAGGTAATGTTGTCTTATCAGCATCATTTACTGTTCCATCGCCATTGACATCATCGGCTTTGCCATCACCATTAGCATCAGTACCTTTAACGCTAACAATCATCCGCTTCCAAGGGCCAATGCCATCAGCATAAGTGGCAACTTCAGCCAAACCTTCTGGTGTTCGCAAGTCGCCATAAGTGCGAGTGTCACCACTGACTTTCAAATCATAAGGCTGACTCTCGATGATCTTGCCGTTAATATCAATGTCACTAGCATCTAAAAGTTGAACAAGGGGAATATCCACCCCTGCCGCAGGCATAATGCGATCGTGCAGTTCTTTAAGGTTACTCACTTCAAAGGACTGGATGAAAATGCGACTGGGGTCAGTAAAATTATTTGCCTTCAGTGTATCGATTAATAACTGGCTGATATTTCTGTTTATTTTGTTCGTGGTACCAACATAGGTAGCTTCATCGGCAAAATAGGTCGGATGCTTAGTTTCAGGGTAGATACCAATCTTTTTACCTGTATCAGCTTCTACTTGCTTAACTAAATTAATGATTTCCGTGAAGGTAGGAATTTCAAATTGATCGTCAAAGGAGTGATCGCGGAAAGGTAGACGTTCTTCTGCACGTAAAGTCTTGATTTCAGCTAAGGTGAAGTCTTCAGCAAACCAACCTGTAATTGTGTTTCCATCTAAACTTACCGTTTTCTTGCGATCGGCAAACTCTGGATGCTTGTAAACATCTGTGGTTGTATTGTTGAAATTGACAGTACCATCAGCGTTCAAAACTGCTAAAGCTGGCTCATGACGAGCAATTAGCACACCATCTTTTGTAACTACCAAATCAGGCTCAATAAAGTCAGCGCCTCGCGCAATTGCTTGTTTATAAGACTCTAAGGTATGCTCTGGACGATAGCCACTTGCACCTCTATGACCAATTACTTTAGGAGCTTCTCCATCTAAAGTTTTGAATCGGTCGGGTGTAGCGATCGGAGCCTCTAATAACTTACCAGTCGCATCAAAATGTAGTAAGTAGGGGCCAAACTCATCTCCCACCCAGATTGTCCCATCTTTATCAAAGACGAATGACTCTACATCAAAGTCTGCACCAGTTAATAATCTTCCAGTAGTTCCCTCATTTACAATTTGGAAAGGAACTTTTTTATTAGGATCAGACAGTTGGATGTAGTCTAAAACTTTAACGCTGCCGTCTCCATTTTCTGTTCCTTTAAAATTTGGATCTACACGATTGATTCGTAGTAGAAAATCTGCACTATTATCTTTGCTACCGTAACCATTATCTGATAAAAAGTACAAAGAGTCACTGTTAGCAAATTGGACACCGCTAAAGCCTTGTATTGGCTGTCCTGGGAAAGGCCCGGTTCTGCCATTAGCTGAAACGTCTGCACCAGAAGCTGGCCCATCACTAAAGGTATCAGCAGGTAAAGAAGCAAAGCCGACTAACTCAATTGCCATAATTTAGAATGTTGGTTGGGTATTTGGATTTAACTGCATCACAAGCTATTAAAGTTTTCTCATTGCTTGTGGGAAAAATAAATCATGAACTCAGCCTAGAAAACGGAATTACTAGTAAATTTCAGAATTGCAAAAATATAGCTTGGAGACTTGTACCCGAAATTAATCAATTATTCAATTACGTCAGCAATTGCAAACTGCGATTTGTTCAGTCAACTACTAATGTGTGTTAGTGAATAATGAGTCTAGAATCTGAGATTCAGAGAATATTTTTCCAGGAGAAGATTAAGATAAGATAAAATTAAATAGAAGAAATGATTAAGTATTTACATGAAAAACAAAACTTATACAGATGAGATTTTGACATGATAAAGTCAGCCCCTTGCCCACAAGATGCTGCGCGAACGGGGAAGTCATACCGTTTCACTTTAAGGTTGATACATTTAGGCAAGCAGGGGAGCAGAGGAGCAGGGGAGCAGAGGGGAAAGAATTTGTATCAGGATTTTAGTGAAATGGTATCAGAAGTCAAAAGTCAATATATTTATATTTGAAATCCAACTTAATGTGTTGAGAATTATCAAAAGATAAAATTTGAGTTTTTGCAGCTTGATTATGCTAGCGATCGCATCACTTTTAATCGTCAGTATTTATATCATTTGTGAAAATATTTATAACTAATGAAATGTTTAGATACCCGACTTGTTTAAGGAGTCGGGCATCTCATTGTTCAAGAATAATTTAGGATTCGGATGACCCTAGCCAACAAACTAAGCCACAACGCTAGCAGAAAAAACGAAATCATTTGCAGTCAGACTCGTTGAAATAATTCCTAGCAATGAAACCAACTCTGTATTTCCAATTTTCACCAAAGTGCCACTACACTGTTGCGACAGTGTTAGCTCACTAAATTGAGTTACGCCAACACCGCCAAGCCCAATTTTGTCAATCCCGATCGCAAAATCAGTCACAATGTTCTTGCTAGTTGGGAGACTACCATTGGCAATCCAGAATTGATCGGCACCATCACCACTACCGAGGCGATTACCGCCCTGTTGAGCAGCAAAAAGCACATCATTACCATCATCACCAAACAGCGAGTCATTGATATTAGAGAAGAGTTTGTCATCTCCAGAACCACCGTAAAGACGGTTATTGCTACCATTACTCGTGAGGATGTCGTTACCTGAGCCACCGAATAATGATTGACGAGAACCTTCAATTACTGTGAGAGTATCATCACCTGCCGCCCCAAATAAATTATTACTACCACTGGCTTCTACTACGGTAATAACATCATCACCATTGCCACCATCAGCACTGGTATTTTGAGCCGGGCCATTTTGACCAATAAAGATGCGATCGCTACCATCTTCCCCAGAAACTGAAGAGTCGCTGCCTGCAAGCACTGTGTCATCATCGTTTCCAGCTAGGATTGTGTTACCTTGAGTGCCTTCTACAAAGTCTGCTCCGTCACCGCCACTAAAGAATTGTCCTGGCTCAAGATTGACAGTATCGCTGTTGCTAGAACCAAAACCATTGGGGAAAGTAGGTAGTTGGGCAACAGGATGACGCGGATCGTAACTAGTGGTGTCGATATTTAGAGAATCAGGGAAGGCATTGGCGATATTTTCCCAAGGTACTAGCTTAAAGTTAGAGTTGACATTTTCGCCATCGATAGTCTTAGCAGGTTCATTGGAGCCGTCTTGGGTGACAAATAAACCAAATGGGAAGTTAGGCCCCAGTGGCACATTAATCACATCAGCCCCATCTGACTCTTGTACGCTATCAATTGATCCATTGTTACCAATAGCAAAGTTACCCACGTATTCGTTGTTACCTTCACGAGTGTAGGCAACAAAGGTGCTATCGCCTTGGCTGGATGCTAGCAGGTAGCCTGTGCCGTTTTTGCCGTAGTAGATGGTTAATCCTTCTGCATCGTCGGTAAGGTGAGAACCACCCTCAAAACGAACGCGATCAATTAGCTTGCCTGTTGTGCTACCGTCCGGTTCTGCCTGGAATTTCCAGATGCCCACATCTTCTTGGGCTATATAGAGAAAACCGGTTTCTTGGTCAACCACCATACCCTCTGTTTGGGGAGAACGCCCTTCTGTAGTAGGCGAGGGGATGGTGAATTCCCGCACCAGTTCTGTTCCAATTTGGCCATTACCTTTGTCAATCAATTTGAACTGGGCTATATCTCCAGTTTGGCGGCGACTGGTAAAGACATAGTAATCATTAGTTACAGGACTACGGTATAAGGTAAGTCCGTAAGAACTGCGAGTTGATGGCGAATAAGGAGGTTCAAAAGGTGATGCTTGGAAGATAGTACCAATATTGCTATCGGTGATATTTTCCAGATATTGACCGGGAGTGGTGGGGTTGGGGTTAATTTTGAAGATTGCTAGTTTGTCGTTATTGCGATCGCTAGCTACGGCAATATCAACAGATTGATTGCCTAATTTGAAACCGTATTGCAGGTCAATGTTGTTGTAGCGAATGCCACCAGGATTAACTGTCTGCAACAAATTACCAGACAAGTCATAAACCCGCAATCCAGCATTTTTGACTGAGGTTAATACTAGGCTATCACCAGAGTTTGTAGCATTAACATAGATGGCAGGATCATCAGCATCGGCATTCTGATCTACAGCAGGTAGTGCTGAATCTTCATCATCAAATAAATCGGGGTGGGTTTCTACTGTGGGTGCAGCAGTAGGAACTAAGTCTGCATTCAAAGTGAGAATTTGGGTAAATTGACTTTGGCTGAAGTTATTATCACTTACCAGCACAATCGACTGGCTACCATCTGCTAGTTTTGGCCCAAAGGTAATGCCCTCGATGTTATCTGTACCGTTAGGCAAGTTTAAGTCATTTAAATTCAACAGCAGACGTTTTTGAGCAGGTTTGATAGTAGCTAGTTGTTCAGCACTCAAATTATTGAGAGAATCGTAAAAACTAATGTCAGTTGCACCTTGCAAAGAAACTTCGTAGATTTTAATGGTGTTGCCTACACCTTCGGCAAAGGAACGTTCTAAGGCCAGTAAGGTTCCCCGGTTATCTATTGCTAGTAAATCTGTCAAACCATTGTTACTGGAACCTGTGCTAGGGTTCGGCGCTTGAGCGATAGTATCGGTAGTGTAGAGGTATTCTTTTTCTGGTTGTCCAGTAACCAGATTGTATTGCAGAATCCGGGAAGGGCTGCCACTAGTGAGTGAAGCCTTTAATCCATCTTGGGAGAGCGCGTTTTCAGTGGCGGTAAATAAAGTTTTTTGGTCGGGTGTAATGGTGAGACTTTCAAATGCCAAATTATTGTAAACGCCTGATGTCTGCGTATCACCTGCATCGATAATACCGTTGTTGTTGGTATCTTCAACTACTGGTAAGAATTTGGTAGGAATAAGTAGAGATCCTACTTCTTGCCCTGTTGTAAGGGAAAATTCCTTAATAAAGGGATTGGTAACACGACCAGCAGTAGGATTTACTTCGCCCTCTGAAGAAATGAAAACATTACCATTGTTAGTTAAAGCAATGCCTTCTGGGTCAAGGCTATTGAGTGCAAAGAAATTACCATTGCTATCTTTTAATGGTGTAACATCCGTAAAAGTTACCCCATCGCCAGCAGTGAAGGTATAAAAACGAGCAGGGGCAACTTGAGAGCGATCGTCTGAGATCGCGTAGTAACGATTATTTGCTGCATCATAAGTTACACCAGACAATCCACCTAAGGGAGTAGAAACTCCATTTACAGTTCCCGCCGCACCAGCAGGAATAAAGCCAGTAACGAAGGTAGTTTGTGTTTCAAAACTTACATTAGGAATGGTTTTACCTGCTTCAGTTGGTCTACCTTGCACATCTGCGAACACTAAGCGATGGTCAGAACTGGGGAAGGGAAAAGTACCTACTGGGGAGAATGTCGGGTCAGTATTTAAAGGCCAGAAGATTCCTGAGTTGGTAATTGTTAGGTCAGCAGATGGTAGCACGTAATCAGTCCGCAGGTTTCCGGGAGTTGTATCAGCAAAGTCTGCGGTATCAAAGCTAGGATTACCTTTTTGGCTAGCATTTGCACCACCTTGTAACCTTGCTTGTTGGGGGCCACCAAGGCTGGTAGGGATGACATTAGTATTGATATTGGGATTTTGCAGCAGTTGGCGAACAGCGTTGTCATAACTGTCACCATCTACGGGGTCAGCATTTTGATCACCCATAATCACAAAGTCTGAACCAGCAGCAATACCACCCGTTTTACCTGCATCATCATAGATATAATCATTTTTACCAGGCGTAATATAGTCTGCCCAAAAACGGATTTCATCATGGTTGCGTTTGCCGTTGCGGTCTTCCGGCCCATCAAAGGTTGGGGGTGTAGGGTGGCTGACGAGCACATGAATTGTCTCGCCGTTTACCTGAATGGGGACATCCCAATGACTTTTGGAGGAGAGGCGTAAAACTTTCAGTTCGTCCTCAGAATACCAATCTCTTGTCTGTGGTGTTGTCGGATCATCGGGAAGCAAAGCATTGGGCATATCCTTCCAGAGGAAGTTTTGGAAGGTGCGGACGTTGGCAGTGTCGATGGGATATTTAGATAACAGCAACATTCCGTATTGACCAGGAAAATTACCGAATCCGAAGGCATCATCACCATATCCCGGTTCGCCTGGGGTTGTAACTACTGTGCCGTTATTGTTCAAGTCAAAGCCAGAGGCAATACCCGTGTTGGAAGGGGCAATATAAAAATAAGGGTAATCAACAGGATTTGCACCATTCTGGCTGACTGCAAGGTAATTTTGCTTGAATAACTGAACTGCTTCTTGGGAGTAGTCAAACTCATTGATTAGCAGCACATCCGGGTTGTTACGCTGGATAATTTCTGCAACAGCTTTTGCTTGAGCATTGTCGGGGGTAGACAGATCGGTTACTAGCTGACCTGCTTCATTGCGATTCAAAGAAGCATTGAACTGGGAAAAGCGAATTGTATTTGTAGTTACCATACTGGGAAAAGTTAAAGGAATTTTTAAAACTTATTGTTTTTGCCTAGCCTCAGACAACAGCGAGTTAATAGTGAAAGCGTCATCAACTCACCCTCGTAAATTGGCGAAGGTATTGGTTAAGAATCTGCTTTCTTGGATTAACTTTTGCAGGTGGATACAACAAGGTTTCAGGTCGATACATCAAAGGTGCAGGTGGATACATTAAAGATGCAAGTCGATGCAACTTAGTTACAAGTCAATACATCAAAGGTGCAAGTCGATGCAACAAAGCAATTTGTAGAGTGGGCAAACATTTGCCCACCCAACACACTTAAACAGAGATAAAATTACTTTGCGTCAGCGTCTTAGTATCAAACGCAGTCAGCACCGCTAGAGTTTGATTGCCTAAGCTAATCTGATTACCAGAGAAAGACAACTGATTAAAACTCAAACCAGACAAGCCGATTTTATCGCCCTCACCTAAACTGAAATCGGTAATGGTTTCTCGACCTGTGGCTTTCTCCAACACAAAGATATCGCTACCAGTACCGCCAGTTAAGTTATCATCACCCTTGCCACCGTTGAGGAAATCATTACCCGCACCGCCGACAAGTAAATCTTGACCATCACCACCTAAAAGGGTGTCGTTACCGTCACCGCCATAAAGTTTATCATCACCGTTATCACCTTCAAGATTGTCATTACCAGCATCACCATAAAGTGTGTCTTGACCATTACCGCCAAAGAGATTATCGTTGCCAGTACCGCCATAGAGTAAATCGTCACCATTGTCACCCACAAGGTTATCATTGCCAGCATTGCCGGAAATGGTATCTTGCCCATTGAGTCCGTTAATGATGTCGTTGCCGGATGTGCCACTGAGGTTATCGTTATTGTTAGTGCCGTTGAGGTTTGTACCGATTGCTACCGTTACTATCGCCACATCTGTGCCACCATTACCATCGCTGACGGTATAGTTAAAGCTGCCATTACCAGTGAAATTGGTTGTGGGAGTGAAAACTACATTGCCACTGCCATTTAAGGTAACACTACCGTTAACACCGTTATTCACAGCAGTGATGCTCAAAGCACCGCCGTCTACATCGGTATCGTTGGCTAACAAATCAGTCGCTAACAGAGTCAATGGCGTATTTTGATTGGCGCTAGCAGAGTCATCACCGGCTACAGGTGCTTGGTTTGCAGACAGATTAAACCGAGCTAGGCTAGGGTCATGGTCGCTATCCTGATCGGCGAACTCTGAGTTGATGTGAACTACATCATATCCATCCAGCTTACTGAGTAAACTATTACTCACTAAAACGTGGTCAAGTGTCTGCGCGTTGCCTTCAAAGTTGTAGGTGTAACGCTCATTTGGAGGTAGGGTTTCAATTAAGGAAGTCAGCCCAGCGCTTTCTAAAATGCTAACAGGATTGGAGAACTCAAAGTCATTTAAGTCGCCTACTACTGCGACATTGGCATTGGAGTCGATCGCTAAAATACTTTGGACAAAGTTTTTCACCAGCGTAGCTTGTTGCTGACGCTGGGTTTCGCTACTAAGAGTTGGCGGTTGGTTTGGCCCATATAGCGGTTGGTCGCCACCTTTAGAATTAAAGTGGTTGCCAACTATATAAACAGTTTTACCGTTGAAAGTAAATTCACCAACTAACGGTTTGCGACTGGTAGTAAAGGCGGAGTTGGTGGGATCAATGCGACCAGGGCTAGCAGAAAGTGTGGGTACACCATTGACATTGCTGACTGTGGTATTCGTTAGAGTACCGCCACCGGGGATGTCTACAAACTGAACTCGGCTAGGATTAAATAAGAAACCTTGGCGAATATTACCACCAGGTTCACCGCCATCTTGGTTGTTTGCTGGGTCAATTTCTCGATATTGATATGTGGGGCCGCCAGCCGCAACAATGCTATTTATTAATGTTTGGAAGGTTGTGCTAGCATCAACTACACCGTTATTTGTCGGCCCGTTATTGTCTTGAATTTCTTCTAGAGCAATGATATCTGGCGATTTCAGATTATTAACAATGCGGCTGGCAAGGTTGTTAAACTTGGCTGCACCATCGCCAGGGTCAAGGTTTTCAACGTTGAAGGTAGCAACTGTCAGTTGATTATTGGTGGGAGTTAAATTAGTGACTTCCTTAGTCAGCGTGTTGGAAGTCACACTCACCGAGGTAGGCAAAACTTCATAGTTGCTGAAACTGTAATCGACCACACCTTTAATCGTGTCGAAAGTAGCACCGACGTTAACTTTGGGTGAGCTACCAGAGGTAAACAGCGCGTCATCAATTTGGATACGTTCTGGATTAAAATCATTAGGACTAATCACCACACCACCGCGTGCTGTGCGTCCAGTGGCATTTGCGCCATTGTCCGCTAGTACCCAAATCTCTCCAAAAGAATTAGTTGGACTCACTGCCACAGGATTATTTACTTGTACTAGCATTCCTTCTAAACTTTCATAGAAATCAATGCCATCTTGGGCAGGGTCAAAGGTGGTGGTTCCAGTTTCGATATTACCAGTAGTGTCGTTATCGATTACTGAAGTGGGAATGGTTCTGCCGCCATTGCCGAGAATGGTTGCAGATGGTAAAGCATTACCACTAGAGAGTTTGACAATTGTGGGGTTAGTAATTTCTGTGGTTGTGAGGTTGTTAGAACCAGTAGCGCCACCAGGGCGGAACTCTGTTACCGTACCGCTTACCTTTACAGAGTCACCTACTTGTACAGTTGGCGCTGATGAGGTGAAGATAAAAATACCTTCGGAAGTGCGATCGTCGCTGTCTGGGTTGGGGTCTTGGATGTAGAAACCATTAGATTTCAGTGCGGTAACAATTCCTGGAACATCAGCTACATCTTGTCCATTTAAGGGTGAGATGTGAGATGCACCCTGAATATCGTGAATCCGAGGATTCACGACAACAGCGCCTAGTATAATGCTATCGGTGCGAAACTTTTTGAAATTGTTTTCTGATAAATCTTTGGCTGCTGTGCCGTCGTTGTAAAGAACGCTGTTGCCATCATCGCTGACGAATTGAATTTGAGAGGTATTTGTTAAATTCTCAGGGATGGTGATAATTCCTTCCGGGTTGAAGCTAGCAGGAAAAGTGGCAGTACGCAATTGCGGGGCGCTGTTAGGATTGCCATCCCAAGTGTAGAGGCGGAAATCGTTAGGGGCTGCTCCGGCATCTCCTGCTGGGCCAGCAATAATTACGTACTGGTTATTGGAATTCTTGCGAATTTCCCGAATACCCCGACCGCCTAAATCTAATTCTATAGGAGCGCCGAATTGTGCCGAGCCTTGTGTACCACCGCTAGCTGATATTAGGCTGGCGAAGTTGGTAACTTGAACAATCAGGGCATTAGCTCGTCCAGACGGGGGAACTTGGGGGGCGCGGAAAGCAATATAAGCTGTGGTATTGTCGGGAGCTATTTCTAAGCCCTCAATATTGTAGCCGTTTGTTTGCTTTGACCCGATACTAGTTGCAGCACTAGCAGCCAAGCCGTAGTAATTGGCTCCCTTGCCATGACCATTGGTAACATCCCAGTTAATGATGTCTTCGCGTAAAAAGTTATAACGTCCACCATAGCTAAGTGTGGTGGATGCTCCCGTACCAGTAATATCGGTGGCAAAAACCCGATCGCGGTTAGGGCGAGATTTACCATCATCGCTATTACTTTCTGATCCTAACCAGAAAATGCGATTGCCTACCCTGGTAGAAGCTTCAAGATCCACTTCTCGTAATACCCCAGAAGAACTATCAGTTAATCCTAAAGAGCTTGTAAAATCAAAGCCAGTTACCGGGAGTCCTGACTTACTGGAATCGTAGAGACGCAAAACTTGATTTTCGTCATCGGCTTCTAAGAAAAATGTTCCGCCCACGGGGATAGCGGTAGATGCATCACTCGTACCCGTTAAAAATTGAGTTGTGGGAGTACCGTTATTCGCTGATGCTGCATAAGCGATCGCATAATTAGCAGTATTAGCACCATCACTGACGGTCACTGTAATATTGGCATTACCAACACCTACAGGATTAATTTTCAGATTGCGGCTATTTCCAGTGCCAGTTAGCGTTAAATTGCCGTTAGGAACTACTGCGGCATTACTGCTGGTGACTGTGACGGTTAAATTGTCTACAAGAGTATCGGAATCTGCGATCGTAAAGTTTACGCCTAGTGTCTTTGCTGGATCGTTGGGGTTGTCGATAACACCGCTAATTGCTCCTGTTCCTGTGGTGGATAAAGCACCGTTAGCATCTAACAAATCTGTGGTGCTGGCTGTGTCTAGTTGAATAGTTGGCGCTTGTCCACTGACAACATCATTATCGGTGATGGTAATATTTTGAGTAGTAGTGCTGCCAAGGCTGATACCAGAGGAAGGGTTGCTGATAGTTAAGGTAGCGGTTTCTGTACCTTCAACCAAGGCATCATCAACAACGGTAAAGGTAACAAAACCTGTGGTTGAACCACTAGGGATAGTAATTATAGTGTCGCTGAGGTTGTAATCCTCTGGGGTGATGTTAGTTCCGGTTACAGCCAAGTTAACTGTTTGATTGCTGGATACTGCACTAGAAGTTGTGGCTGTAACAGTAATTGCTGTTTTACCTGCTTCCGAACCAGCATTCGGACTGACAGATAGGTTGACTGTTGGTGTTGCTGCACCACCAATACTAAACGTACCACTGAAATTTGTTGTGTCGGTGTCGCTACCAGTCCAGTTGCTTGCTGTATTAATTGCAGTCCTCGCTTCTGCTACTGATGCAAAACTAGTCGGGCCTGTGTAGCGTGAATCGTCAAATTCAGAAGATGCCTTACCGACTGCAACTGCATTGGTTCCAACAGTCAAACCAGTCGGCAAGGCAGTGGTGTTAGAATCGATCGCATTGGCATCGAAGCTTGAACGGTTGATAGTCACAGCAGCCAGGAAAGTAGGCGAAGTGCTGGTAGTTGAACTACCTGAACCACTTAGCGCACCCTGAAAGGCAATCAGGGAGTCACCCGATGTTGATAGGGCAAAGCTTGTACCGCCACTAACATTAGTCCAACCAGTGTTAGTGCCTCCATCAACATAAGTAACGACGGTTCCGACAGTCTGAGCCGTGGGTGCTACATACTGCAAAACTCCTTCGCCAGTACGGAAAGAGCCAGATGACTGCCAGCCATTATCTGTAACATTAATGATAGTCCCAGCGTCGATGTCTTTTAGCAGTACAAAAGAGAAGGTGTCGGGATTATCGGCAATCAGACTTAGAAATGCAACATCGCCAGCAGTTAGATTTGTAGGCATAACAATTTTCTTTTCCTTGAATTGGGGGAAACAAGCTTGAAGAATTCAGAAGTGAGAATTTAGTAGTCAAAATTAAAACAAAAACTCAAGTAATTTTAACGAAGCCAATTAATTCGCAAACAATCTAGATCGAACAAGGGTAGTTATGTGACAAGTATGACTTAATAAGATGTAATTGCTTATGTATTAAGTGCGATCGCAACACTCATACTAATTCACGAAAATCCTAATATGTATAGATTTATTGTAGGGGATGATAATGCCATGCCCTTACCAGTATTTAAAGTGAAATGGTATCACCAGCAACTGAGGCGATCGCATCCCATAACCACAAAAGGATGGATGCAAAAACTTAATTCATCCAAAAATTGACTATATAGTTAGTAAAAAAGTCACATATTTTAGTAGTATTAATCCGTATTCAACAACCTCAAACTATCTTGTTAACATTAAGAAACCGCTAGCAAAAGGTTAAAACAACAAATATTTGGTATGGCATCTCGTTTGCCCATAAAAAAAGCGGACACGATGCCCGCCTTACAATAAGTAGTTGGATATTATTAACTAAAAGTTACTATTGCCTACCGGAAATTACCAGGATTTAAGCGAACAGAGTTAGGTTGAGACTGACGACGAATTGCTACTCCATTGCGAAGATTTCTAGCGCTACCACCATCTTTGCGATCAAGGAAAGGTTTGAGATTAATACCACTTCTAGATGAACTAACCCGATTATTGCCACCGCCTAAAAGAGTGCGTCCTAAATTATATAATTCGTTGCCTCCACTACTGCGATCGCCATAGGTGTTAACGGCTATAGTTTGTTGCCCACTGTCAGCAGTGGTCAAGTTCTGAAAAATACTATTGCGGATAACATAGGGGTCTTTCCCAGGCGGTACTGTCAGCACAATTCTACAGGTTGGGTTAGCTTGTGTTGTAACGCAGACAATATTTTCGTTATTTTCTGTTGCTGTCTGGAGTTCCTGTAAGCCATCTGGGCGATACTGTTCTAAGCGACTGGCAATTGCTGTACAACGTCTTTGTGCATCCCAACCACCGCCCAAAGCTGCAGGTGCAGCCCAAGCAAAGTATTGCCCTGGTTGACTTTGTGGCTGATACATAACAGTGTATTGACCATTGTAAGTCTGACAGGTAAACCGAGTTGTACCATCAGCTGAGGGTGAAGTTGGTATACCGGTTGACGTGTCTATTGGTACTGGTGCTGATGAACCATCTGATGGTACTGTTGGTACGACAACGCCATCGCCAGTAGAATTATATTGCGCCATTGCTACGGAATTGCCCAGACACAAAGATAAGCCAAGACTACCCAAAGATATCAATCGAAGCAGTTGTGATGGCATAAATCATCCTCCAGTAGAAATAGGTAGGGAACTGATAATTTAAGTGACGAATAATTCTCTGTTTTGATTCATCAAAAACGCTATTTTTTTTCCTCTCTTGCTTTTTTCTCTGCAAGTAGCTTTTTTACCCGTGCTTTAATTTCTAGATAACGCATTATTAATTTTGACTTTTGACTTTTGACTAAAATTCGAGGCTATCAACATCTGCGGTTGGATAAAACCACTTATCTCAAGGCTTTCGCGCAAAGCACCAGCCAATAGTGGCTGACCTGTATTTTCCACAGATTCATCCTCTAACTGAAAATCTGCGGGCAAGGCTTCCCAAGATATTACCAATTCTGTTGAAGATTTAGCTTTAGGGACTTCCAGAAAATAAATTATCCAATTTACTCAGATCATATTTTTCTTTCTCCCCCAGCAAGAACTGCTCCCTGCCCCCCTGCCTACACCACGATAGAATATTTTTTTAGTTGGAAGTCCCTTATCGAGTTGGGTTGTCATAAACACCCCTTTTTATTGATTTGTCTTTATTTTATGGCTGACCCGTAGCTTGTTGCTGACGAGGTGACAAAAAAAGGCTAGGATGTAAGTCAACCGCTCCGCCCACAAGGGGGTGGGGCGGTTGAACCAGCGCTCCCATAACACCGAAAATCTGTTTAAACTGTGACTTTTGTACCGTCAAATTTGGTGAATGTAAAGCCATTGAATATTTCGTTGTAACCCAGTCTCTCATCCCTAAGCAGGCTAATAGCAACCTCTTCTCCCAAAGCCAAAGCAGCTGAACCATCGGAACGCCAATGGATACCGCCATGACCGCGACCAATAGCATAGTTAGTTGCTAATTTATTCAATTCTCCACCTACAGTTAGTGGTGTCCCACTGTAAGGAATTACTTTTGTGGGATCATTGGGATCAGGTACTACTGGTGAAGGGATAATAAAGTTTTCATCAAAAAACGCTTTCAACAGTGTGACATTGACGCCAGCAGTGGCAGCCGCACCACCAGTATAAGAGGAATGGGTTGGCGCTGCTTCTGGATATGCTTGGGGCAGTAGATAGGTATTGAAGGTGCTAAAGGTCTGAGCCAAAGCTTGGGAATTAAAAACCTCCGAATTAATCGGATACTTAGTTTTATTAACAATGTTGTTGTATACTAGCCCACCAAACGCTTCTGGGCGTAAAGTGCGGTGTACATAATACTTCTGCCAGTATGATGCTCTGATTACACGCGAGCTAGCCAAGTTAAGCAAGGCTTGGAAATGTCCCAGTGCAAAGGTTGCATTAGAACCAATTTGAGTCTTCGATCTGACATAGGGATTGCCCGGATTCAAAGGTGTACCGTTGCTATTAAGAATCAAGGAAGCTCCCAGGTATGTAGGGCCGCCAATATGGGCATATTCACCTAAATCCCGAACTGTGGTTATGTAACGATTTTTGGGATCGTATTTTATGGATTTCCCTGAACTACCTCCATTCTGAATAGTCAACCATTCTTGAAAATTGAGTAGAAAGTCATTACCTGGAAGAGCGGTACGAATCAATGGCGAAACAAACTGAGTTCCCCAAGGAATAGTTAGCAACAAAAATTGTGAGAGATAGGGCCCATCTAGTACTCCTGGTGGAATAACATATCTTGTACTTGAACCTGAACCAACGTAGTTGACACTACCACGAAATAAAGTTTGAGGAGTGACACGGCCATTTTGTTTTGGCCCTCGAAACGCCGAAAGCTTGTTGAGGTCTTCGACGGCTGCTAAAACTTTTGGGTTGTCAGTATTGTTTTGCAGCTTGGAAAGAGGTACATCTCGGAGTAAAGCTTGCCAGTAGAGTTCAACTGCTTCAGCAGCGCGTTCGGCGCTAGCTAGAGCTGGTGGTGGCGGCACAGCTATCTGTGCAGCATTGATTCCTTCTAGGCTAATTGCCAGAGGCCCTTGAGGATTAACCAGCTTTCTGCCGCCACCCAAGATGATATTTTCATAATCATTCGGGTTTTGCGTTGTCAGTGCTTTGGTCAAAGAGTTGTAAGCTTCTAGCTTGACTTCGCCTCGCTCGTTATGCGGTAATCCCCTACTGTCTGAGCCGATTTTGTTGGGATAACGCTCTTCATCGCCGTTGGTCGGATGCGGCGGAATGGGAATACTCCGTTCAACTCTGGCTGCTTCAACACGGACTCGATAGGCTTTATCAACAAAGCTGTTGTAGTTGAAGGCTCGATTATACCGTCTGTTGATATCTTGGGCTTGTACAACATTTCCTCCCTTCTTTGAAGAGAAAGGTGAACCTAAAACTCCTGCAACAACGCTAGCGGCACTAAACAAACCAGCACGACCGAGAAATGAGCGTCTGCTAGCGTGACTACCAAAAAAACGTTTGCTAGCTACACGGGGTTGTTTCAGTTTATTTATTTCGCTATTAGCCTGAGCAGCTTGCTCGGAACCTTCATGAGAATTCGGATCTTCTACTTGCATGAGATGTTCTCCATTGGCAAAAAATAATACAAAAATTTAGTTATGAGTGAATACATGAGCATTGCAAAGCTAGAACAACTAGCCACACACAAAATACGCGCCTCCAGAAAAACAAGTTAATATCGCCGGATTTAGGATGAAATCTGGGATTACTCTACTGGAGGTTAACTTGCATAGAAGGTGATTTTTCTGAAAGTCATCTAGATATTCAGTGCTGTTATGATGCTTTCATCACACGGCTGTTATAACTTTGTGGTTGTAACTCAGTCTGATAGGATGTTGCCGGGGTTAAAACATAGCTAAAACTACGGCTTAATTCTAGTCAAACTACAAACTACTGTAAATTTATCGATTTACCGTATTTTATAGATATTAAATTAGACTTTCTCACAATCGGTGATAAAAATCAAGAGGTTTTTACGTTAAACTTAGGGACTTCCAAGAAATAAATTATCCAAATGAACGAACCACAGAGACAAGGCAGCGCGGTCTTGGGGGTTTCCCCCATGAGCGACTCCGCGCACAGAAGCCAGTGCGTCCTTGCGGTTCCCCGACTTCTACCCCTACGGGGATCTTGTCTTGCTACGCTTTTAGCATTCCCGCTCTTTAGCAACTGGCGCGACATAGAGAGAGAAGGAAGAGAAGGAAAAATTGCTTAACTGAACTGTATTGAGATAAATTTCCGTCAAGACAAAGGATTGATTATTGCAAAGACGGCGATTTATCGCGTCTCTTGCCTTAACCGAACCATATTTGGATTAGCGCCAATCAGAGAAGCATTAAAGCCAACCCACAGGATTAAAAAACAAAAAACCCCGGCGAAACTAACCGAGGTAAGAGAGAGAGGTACGAATGACGATGAGATACAGCAATACCGAAATTTAAAAAATCTTAGCTAACGCTAAAACCTACTAAAACTAAAGTTGTAACAATTAAAGTTGCAAAAAGACCCTGTAAAACATATTTACGTTGTTCCCAAATTGCTGGGTACTCAGCGTAGTAAATTTTGGGTTCAGATGCGTAGTTATTGAGAACGCCGTCTTCGTTAGTGGTGGTGTACATAGTTTTTTCTCTTTTTTGTTTGTTTATGTAACTAAATTTAACAATATTGTTACAAAACGTCAAGAGTACTTGACAAAAAAAGACTGATGGATTTAATAAAAGTTGCTTATCAGGTATAGGGGATTTAGGCGAAGCTGCCCCAGCCGCCGAAAGCGGCATATCTGTTGGCTCACCGCTATGCCTTTACGAAATTTTTTAAATCGCAAAATCTAAAATCCAAATTAGAAACACGTTAGCGTAGTGATTTCGCGTCTCTACTAGTAATCACATTTAGCGCTCTATCTATTGCAATTATTCAGGACTTACGCAAAAATTGCTAACTTTGCTTAATTTATCGAACTGCCAAGAGCGCCGAGAATTCATAGAGTGTGCGTAAGTCCTACTAACCAAGGTGCGAAGCTCGTCACATCGAACCTTCGACGTGGTAGACTTCGGGCGATCGCTTTACTTTTTCTGGTTGGAGATCGCCTGTTTATTCGACAAGCGCTCGCGCTTCGACTAAGACTCTGCATCACCATCATCATCTATTCGTTGAATTTGCTCTTGATGAGTTGTCACTGTGGTAGTGGGATTGCTTTGCATAATCGCTGGCGGAACAGGTATTGATGGTTTTAAAACCATCACCGCCAAAGCAAAAAACATTGCAGTTATAGCTACGATGGCAACATTATTGCTACTGTCTTTACTCACGGCAGTCATCACATGTTTTAGCAGTGCATGAAACTGCTGCTCTTGTTCGGCATTTGCTGCCCTAAGCACAAATGCTTTAGGAGCATTTAATTTATGATTGAAATTGCTGGGTCTAGGGTGATCGGATTTCATGGTTGTAACCTCCTACTTTTGATACTTGCCTGGAGAAATCCAGGTTTTTTCTTGAAACAGCGATCGCTCTCTATCTGAAGTTGTCGTCAAAAGCTTGAAACGACCAAATTCCGTTAATACACAAGATAGTATTTTTGTACAGTGCGTAAGTCCTATTATTTTTAGATGAAGTATAAATCTACATCTAATTATTCATTACCGCATCCAAAAGCACATTGGCATCAAAGCGGACTACATCTGTGCAAGGTAGCCCAGTTTCTGCTATTGTTTGAGCAATGCTTTCCTCTGCGGCAGACTGATCTAAATGGGCTGTATTCAGCGCTATCCCCACTACAGGAACACTTCCAAAAGCACCACCAGCGCTAGCAACAGTTTCATAAAGCCGAATCACTTCTGATAAAGGTGGAATTAGTACATGGGGATGATTACGTACATGAACTTGTCTTGCGCGATGTGCTAACAGCAGTTGGGTTGGTTGCGAACCACGGATTAGGGGTAAGGTTGCTGTTGAACCAGGATGTAGCAGTGAACCTTGTCCTTCAATGTGCAGGATGTCGTGGTTTTTGCCATAGCGCATAACTATTTGTTCTACAGCACCGGCGGCAAAGTCTACCCGCACGGCATCTAAAGCCACTCCGTCCCCTTCTAACATCACGCCAGTTTGACCGGTGGCGAGGAATTTAGAACGCCAACCTCGCTGTTTTGCTGCCCAATGTAACTCTAGACTAGTTGACATTTTACCGATCGCCATATCGGTTCCCACTGTCAAAACCCGCCGACAGGAAAGGGTACGTGCCATTCCACTAGCAACACTTATATTAGGTGGCTCTTTGCGTATATCCCAAATTACTTGCCCTGGTTTTAACAGTGCATTTAACTCTGGTATGTTCGCCATTGGTGTATGTAAACCATTTACCAGCGACATTCCAGCTTCTAGAGCGCCTTTAATTTCCAACCAGTAATCATCTGGTACAGCACCACCTCCTGGAGCAATGCCAATTACCAAGACTTCTGGCTTGTATTCTAGGACTGCGGCTACCGATGCCACTATTGGGACATCACGCTTGATTTTGGTTAATTCTGGTAGGGATTTGCCAGCACACTCGCGATCAATTACGGCTACGATTGGGGCTTGACTGTAACGTAAAATTGCTAACCCTGTTTTGCCGTGATGCCCAATAACTCCTTCATGCAGCAAGATAGCTACTCGTTGATTAAGTGATAGTTGCACTGTGGTGTACCCCCAAACCTGGTAAATCGTTTGGCAAAACTTTTCCTTCTTTTAGCAATGCACCCATAAAAGGGTCATCAATTAAATTGAGGTGACTGTCTAAATCTAGATAATCAGCTAGTGGCGCTAGCTGTAATGCTGCTGTATTAGCTAGGGAACTGTCAGAATAGCAACCAAACATTACTTGCAACCGATATGCTCGCGCTGTATGTACCATTCGCATTGCTTCAGTTAGCCCCCCTGATTTCATCAGTTTGATATTAATACCATCCACGTAGTTTGCCAAATGGGGAATATCGGAGCTTGTGAAGCAACTTTCATCGACAAAGATGGGCAGGGGAGAGTGTTCTTTGAGTTTTGCTAAACTTTTTTCCTGCCCCCGTGGCAATGGCTGTTCTACATATTTTATACCTAAATTAGCTAGCCAATTGCACATTGCGATCGCATCCTCCAAACTCCAGCCCCCGTTGGCATCAACAAAAAATTCTAATTTAGGTGCTTCTTCTCGCACTGCTAAGAGCATTTTTTTATCTGCATCTATGCCATCTGGATTACCCAGCTTTACCTTGAAAAGGCGGACATCAGTAAATTGTAACCAGTCTCGCGCTCTAGCCCTGGCTGCTTCTGGTGAATTAATCCCAATTGTGACGGAAGTCGGGACTATTTGGTTGCGATCGAGTCCCCAAATTTGCCATAAGGGTAATCCTACGCGCTTACCCAACCAGTCATGCATTGCTATATCTAACGCCGCTCTTGCAGCAGAAGGAACCTGGTTTTGTGTTAAAACTTGTTCAATTTCTTGTCGTTGTAAAGGGCTGAATCCTTCCAAAAATGAAACAACTTGCTGTAGGGCATCTTTGATTGTATCAGTTGATTGCCGATGATTACCCACACCGAATGGCGACGCTTCCCCCCAGCCTTCGATCCCATCATGTGAAATTCTCACCCAGACATTAGTTGTCTGTGCCGTTGTACCTCGACTAATAGTCAACGGAAACCTTTTATTTACTGTAAATAACTTTATATTTATTTGCATACTTCTTATACATATTATGTTATGCAAAGCCAGTGTAAGTTCAAAGTTTAGATTATTAGATGCATCTGTTATACTTTTTTACATTCATTGCTTGATGACTGAAGTTTTTATACATTATTTTTATTTATGAATGACTTAAAAAAATGGAAGATTTTAAAATCAAAAATGGTTTTAGATCATCCTTGGTGTCAGGTGAGGCAAGATGAAATAGAATTACCGAATGGGAAAATTATAGATGATTATTTTGTCAGTATTAAGCCTGACGTTGCGATGGTTTTACCTATTACTAATAATAAAGAGATAATTTTTGTCCGGCAGTACAGACATGCAGTAGGTGAATTTTTCTTAGAACTGCCAGCAGGCAATTTTGACCCAACAAAAGAGAGTGCAAAAATAGCAGCAATTAGAGAACTGAGAGAAGAAACGGGTTATATTTCCCAAATAATTAGAAAAATCGGAACTTTATACGATAAGCCGAGTAAAGATACCAATAAAATACATTTATTTTTAGCAGAGAATGTGAGCAAAATTGGAGAGCAACAATTAGATATTACAGAAGAGATTGAAGTTGTATTAATTCCCGTAGAATCAGTTTTAGACAAAATTATTCAGGGAGAGATTTGTGTTGCAGGAACTATAGCCGCTCTCTTCTTAGGTTTAAAGTTTATCACTTCTCAATAATTAATATAGCTTTTTTGGTTTTAGCAAGAATGATGCTTGAGACAGTTTTAAACTTTGGGTAATTTCAACTACTTCAATTGACATATAGTTACGCATAGCAGCCTAACAATTCTTTAAATTTGTAGCATACAATGCAATCCATGAGTACCGGACAAATTCCAATCTTTAATCAAAAACACTATACTTGTGACGATAATTCCAGATGAAGCATTGGTAGTTCGGGGAGGGCGTAATCGTCCAGAGGATATTCGACGTGGAATAGCTACTCATCCTAGTGGCATAACAGGAATTTCTGTAGAATGTGCAGTAGGATCGTCAGTAGCGGAGTTGGCATTGAGTATTCCTCATGGGCAGATTGGTGTAACAACAGTTGGCGAGGTTCGCCAAGCAGGTGGTGATGTAATCCGAACATCCGGTAGAAGTGCTAATCATGCAACATTAAGGGGTTTAAACCCGCAGCAAGTTAGTCAACTCCTTACACCTACTGTTCCAAATCCAATAAAGCAGCAGTTATAGTTTGGATCACCTAGAATGATTACTCCTAGAGTTTTTGCAGATTTTCATAATGCTGATGCTGAAGGGCGTTTGCGTTTGAACTGTATTGGTACAATCGAAGACTTGGCGAATCAAAGTATTGAGCTACGAGATGGGCAGTTACTCACTATATATAGCGAGGATTTGGAAGTTGATGGAGTGGTGCAGTTCTCCGAAGAGGAGAAGTTGTGGGTTGCTGCCATTGATTGGGATCGAATCAGACAAGTTGAAGATTTTGTTGTGCAGGCACAAGTTTGAGTATGCACGCACCTAATTTTTTAGTTTTTATCTTGCCCATTGCTGCAAGATGTAAGCATAAAAAGCCTCTTTATCTACTTTATCCATTGCATAAATTTTCCGACCACCAGGAACTACTTTAGTACGCCCCTGACTAATACCAGTGGTGATAATTTCTGTTTCCCACTCGCGCAATTGATAAAATTCTGGATGTCCCAGATAAGCTGTTGCCAACACATCCCAAAAATAATAATCCTGGGGGATAACTAGTGCATAACATTGTCCGGCTAAATCAGAAATTGGGTAGTGGCGTTGTCGTCCCATTTTGTATACTAACTCCGATGTAACTGGAACATTGTTAGTCAAATCTAAAGGACACATAATAATTTCAATTTGCGTTTGCCATACCCGCGCTGCTGAAACCGCATCCCAATAAACATTCCATTCGGCAGAAGCATCTTGTCCTGCTTCTAAGCTTTTTTCAACATTGCCACCAACATTTAATGCACCCCCCATCCACACAATTTTGTGAATCTTGGCTTCAATGTCTGGTGCTTTGTCTAGCGCCACTGCAACCGTTGTCAAAGGCCCAGTTACCATCAACGTTACGGGGTCTGATGCCTCCCGCAACACCTGTATCATGAAATCTTGACCTGTTTCGGCAACCAAAGGCGTAGTGATGGTTTGGCTTTGATTGAGAATGGGGAGATGATCAACGATAAACGAATCACGGCGATAGAGAGTAGGAAATGGATTGATACCGCGCACAGTACTTTCTGCTACCGGGATATGAGAAAATCCCATCAAATCTATAATTTTACGTGTGGCGCTAACAGCTGGTTGAATGTAGCAATCTGCTGGAGTAACAACAATACCAAGGAGTTCAATATGATCCATTGTCAAGAGCAGCATAGTTGCTAAATAATCATCTACACCGCCATCGTGATCCATTAATACTAGTTGTTTTGTCATAGAAGGAGAATTAATATGGATGAGTTTATGGAAGCTGCTATTCAACAAGCAAAACAAGGTAGACAAGAAGGCGGAATTCCCATTGGTTCAGTTCTTGTCAAGGATGGCAAAATTCTCGGCAGAGGACACAATAAACGTGTGCAAGACGCAGATCCTGTCACTCACGCGGAAATCGATTGTCTCCGCAATGCTGGGAGAGTTGGCAGCTACAGAGGTACTACACTTTATTCAACTCTAATGCCGTGCTACCTATGCGCTGGGGCAGTGGTACAATTTGGAATTAAAAAAGTCATCGTTGGAGAATCTAGAACTTTTCCTGGTGCTAAAGAATTTATGGTATCTCACGGTGTGGAAGTAATTGATCTTAATCTTGATGATTGCGAACAAATGATGAGTGAGTTTATTGAAACTAACCCCCAACTTTGGAATGAAGATATCGGTAATTAGAGACAAGAGAGACGCGATTAATCGGCGTCTGTACAAGAGAGACGCGATTAATCGCGTCTGTACAAGAGTAGCCGGTGTCTTAGTGACTTTTGATAGGAGAATTATAGTAAGAGCGATCGCTATCTAAAAAGTCACCTTCACACGGACACTCATCACTCCTAACCTAGCAAAAGTGTGCTGTTATTATCAATCAGCGTCAGAGTTGCATTAGTAGCCATACCGGGGTTTTGCTGCGCCAATGCACCATAAGACTGAATGTAACGTCGCACTTCTAGGGGAAAGTGGGGGTAATCTAATAGTGCATCTCCATCAGCAATAGTTGCCCAAAACTCGCGCAAACTAGGAGCTAATTTTTTTGCCTGTGATAATGGTAAGTTTAATGGAGAGTGAGTTAGTAGCTTGATTAAGAATGGGAAAGAGCGATCGCCCATCCACTGCCGCGATGACTGTTGCAAGTCGGGGAACTCAGGCAATGACTCAACCCGATGAGATAAAATTTGCAACGATTCTTTACCTTGGTTATCTCGATGAAACTCTAGCACCCGATAAGGGTGAGGATAGCTTACTAAAGAACCTGTGGTAATATCATATACTCCATCTGAGTAAGCAATATCCTGAACGTGCAAATGCCCCGTAAATACTAGTTTGACTCCGTAGCGCCTTAGCAACTGCAACAGTTCTGCTGAATTGGATAACATATAGCGATTTGCCAGTGGATGGTTGGATTGATTAGGCAAATGCTCCACTACATTATGATGCACCATCACCAGAACTAATTCATCAACAGATGCCGCCAGCACCTCTTCTAACCACCGTAGCTGTTTGGCATCCAAACACCCTACCTGCTCACCTTGGTCATTAAAGGAGTTAGAATTCAGCCCAATCAGCTTAACTCCAGGCAATAACTGACGAATATAGTAAATCTGTTGTGGATCTTCATAGCCATACTTTGTGTAATAGTAGGGAAAATCCGCAAAAGCAATTGATTGCTGATCAGCCCATAGCACAGGAACATCATGATTGCCAGGAACAACATAGACGGGAAAAGGTAGCTGGGCTAAACATTGTTGCAACCAGGCGTGGTTCTCTGGTTCGCCGTGCTGGGTTAAGTCTCCTGGTAACAACAAGAAATCTAAATCAAGTTGTGTTAAATGTTCTAGTACACTTTGAAACGCCGAGATACTGACTTCTACTAGATGGAACCGATTGGGATGATCCCAGATTGTATGGGGAAGTGCCAGGTGTAAGTCACTGACTACCGCAAAGCGAAAATTGAGAGCCATTGATTTATGAAAATGTTAAAAGCAGAGGTTAAAACAAGCCTTTTCTCAAAAGTATAACGCTTGCTTTGTTTCGCTGCTCAGGAGTGCATTTACTTAATATTTGTATACATTGAGCATAGATTAAACGCTATGCTGACAATTAATTTAAAAGCTGAATATAACCATTAATCTGTAAAAATTATCGGAAATTAGCATCAGCCAATAACTAATGGGTAATAATTCAATAGTGTTAGCGACACGAAATGCAATCGCTTTGTTTGTTGGTTTCTCTGCTACTCACCTTTTCGGTAAAATAACTTAGCAGATCAGCAAGGAACAGGTTCAGGATCATGGCTCAAGCTAGTATTGGGATTATTGGTGGTAGTGGTCTGTATAAAATGGACGCGCTCAAAGATATAGAAGAGGTGCATATCCAAACCCCCTTCGGTTCACCATCAGATGCTTTGATTCTGGGGACTTTAGATAGTACACGGGTAGCTTTTCTGGCGCGTCATGGTCGCAATCACACACTGTTACCCTCTGAGTTACCGTTTCGCGCTAATATCTATGCGATGAAGCAATTGGGTGTGAAGTATTTAATTTCAGCTAGTGCTGTGGGTTCTTTGAAGGAAGAAGCGAAACCATTGGATATGGTAGTGCCAGATCAGTTTATTGACAGAACGAAAAACCGAATTTCAACGTTTTTTGGTGAGGGAATTGTTGCTCACATTGCCTTTGGCGATCCAATTTGTAAGAATTTGGCTGGTGTGTTGGCAGATGCGATCGCATCTCTCAATTTACCAGAAGTTACTCTCCATCGCGGCGGTACTTATGTGTGCATGGAAGGGCCGGCTTTTTCCACCAAGGCGGAATCGAATCTTTACCGCAGCTGGGATGCAACAATCATTGGGATGACGAATTTACCAGAGGCGAAGTTGGCAAGGGAAGCCGAAATTGCCTACTCAACTTTAGCTTTGGTGACAGATTATGATTGTTGGCATCCAGATCACGACAGTGTGACAGTAGAATTGGTAATTGCCAATTTGTTGCGAAATGCTGCGAATGCTCAAAAGGTTATTCAAGAAACTGTGCGGCGGTTGAGTGAAAATCCGCCGCCGAGTGAGGCGCATTCGGCGTTGCAGTATGCAATTTTGACTCAGTTAGATAAAGCACCAGCAGCGACGAAGGAAAAATTAGGGTTATTGTTGCAGAAGTATTTGTAGTATAAGAATTCAGAATTTATAAAAATTGGAAACCCTAATTTCATAATTTGAAGGAAATTAAGCAGCTTTACCACCCTTAATTTTCCAGTCATTCTGACTTCTAATTTTTGTACAGGCGCGATTAATCGCGTCTCCTAAATTCTTACAAAATAACTAATGGCAAATGACAGACAAGACCTCGCTAATATAATATCCATCTATGTTTGATAACGTCTGTCGCTTTTTAGCAGAGTCATTTTCAGGCGATTTTGCCACCTGGTTACTTGGCGAATCTATTGCACTTACCCAACTCAGTCCATCAGAATTATCCCTCGAACCGATTCGAGCAGATGCGTTAATTCTATTACAGTCAGACGAAATTGTTCTGCATATCGAATTTCAAACCGAAGCAAAAGCCGAAATTCCCTTTCGGATGACTGATTATCGATTAAGGGTGTATCGCAAATTTCCCCGAAAGCGAATGCATCAAGTTGTCATTTACCTGCAACCCACAACATCTGAATTAGTCCAACAAACAGCTTTTGTTTTAGAAAACACCCGTCATGAATTTGGAGTTATTCGTCTTTGGGAACAACCAAGCGAGATATTTTTAAATACTCCTGGTTTGTTACCGTTTGCAACTCTCAGTCGAACTGAGGATAAAACGCGAACATTGCAACAGGTTGCTGAAGCTATTGAGCAAATAAACGATACCCGAACACAAAGTAATATTGCTGCGTCAACGGCAGTCAAAGCTTAGGGTTAGTATTAAACAAGGAACTGATTAAAAGGTTATTACGGAGTGATGCTATGCGCGAGTCTGTAATTTATCAGGATATCCAGCAGGAAAAAGCTTTATCGATTGTTATCCGACTACTTTGCCGTAAAGTCGGAACTGTTCCACCTGCACAGCTATTAAAAATTCAAGCTTTAGACTCAACACAGTTGGATGATTTAGCAGAGGCTTTACTTGATTTTTCGAGTTTAACCGATTTAGAAGCTTGGTTAGCGCAAAATCAAAGTTAGTACAGCAGAATTGGGGAGTTTTCCGAGTCAGATATAGTTCAATACAGTTCAGTTAAGCATTTCTTTCTTCTCTCTGCGTCCTTGGCGTCCTTGGCGGTTCGTTAAAAAAATTGAGTTTGACAAAGAGTTTTAGCCTTAACTGAACCGTATTGAGATATAGTTTTTTAAATTAGAGCAAAAGCACAGATGCGTCAAGGAAGTACCAACGACGAATTTATTCGTCTTGAATATTAGCACCTCGCCATCCATGCAAAATAGGCATAGCAAACAATCCCCATGCCAAACCTGTAATCAACCCAAAAGGCGTAACCAGATAGTTATTAAAACTCCACAAACCGAAAATCTGTGCTGCTAATTCCAAAGGATAAGCCATCATTAGCACACTAGCTAAAGCTACACCACTCCAGCCATATTGATTCAGCCAGTAAAAACCTTTACCACCAGTTACCCCATACAACACACGAGTAATCAGCAAACCCGTGACAGTGCCGTAGCAGCGCATACACACAGCCATAATAAATGGTGGTGCTAAATCTAACCCCATATCTGGTTGCGGACATACATGATTACCCATGAAATAAATGATGTCCGCAATCCCAGGAAGCAAAGACACTCCAGACGCAGCCAAAAAGGGAGCGATAGGTGGGCCAAAAACCATCCCTACCAACAAGAAATCAGCAATCAAACTTACCCAATTAATCTGCAATTCTTCAGTGAAAGCTACTCTTGTCATTTTCCTTTCTTCGCGCCCTTTGCGTCTTTGCGGTACCCTGCGGGAAGCCCTACGGGTTCGCCAGATCCTTTATGCCGGGGAACCCGTCCACCGGACTGGCTCACCGTTTCCCGTCTACGTCCTCTTAACCTACCTTATTAACATAAGGACTTGTCAACTTATCCAACTGCTGAATCAACAGACTTAAGAATAATCCCACATCTGTCACTACACCCACCGATTCTACAGAACCGCGATCGCTTAACTTAGTCACCACAGCTGGATTAATATCCACACACACCATTTTCACTCCCGCCGGAGTCATATTCCCTACGCCAATGGAGTGCAGCATTGATGACAGCATCAAAATCATCTCCGCACCTTCTAAGTGTTTAGCGTATTCCTCCTGTGCTTGAATCAAATCCATTACGGTATCAGGCAAAGGCCCGTCATCCCGAATCGATCCCGCAAGCACAAAAGGCACATTATTGTGGACACACTCATACATCACGCCACTTTTAATTGCCCCCGCTTCCACAGCTTTATGAATGCTGCCATAACGGCGGATACTATTAATTACCTTCAGGTGATGCCGATGTCCACCATGCACTACAACACCCCGCTTCATGTCTACACCCAAGGAAGTGCCCATGATATTTTGCTCGATGTCGTGAACTGCGATCGCATTACCACCCAGCAACGCTTGCACGTATCCTTGCCGAATCAGTTGCGCCAAGTGTTCACCGCCACCAGTATGAATCACTACCGGGCCAGCCGTGACAACTACCTTACCACCAGCATCACGGATTTTCCGCAATTCCCAAGCCACTTGCTCAACAACCAATTCCACGCGCCGTTCGCTGGAAACTCCCGCCGACATAAAGCTGAATTCTTGGGTGCTGCGGAGTTCGCGCGATTCAGTTTTGCGGATGGTGCGGATACCTAACACATCTACAATTACTCGTTCGCCAACTTTTAAATCGCGTAGTATTTTACACCGAGCAACTAGGCCATTAGCGGTTTGGGTAATTGCGATCGCACCATCCATCCGTTGATTTTCCACCTTCACCCACTGGCCATTAATTCGGACTTCGGTGGGATAAATTGTACTAACGTAGAAATCATCAGGTGCAACGCCGTCTTGAATTACCGGCTCAAGTTTTGCGTCTCGCTCATCATGCGGTAAATCTACAGCACCCAAATCAATCAACCGAGAGATGATTTCTTCCATCACCTCATGGGATGGCGCTGATACCCTAACCTCGGCGGCTGAGGTACTTTGACGCTGTTCTCCCAAGTTAAAATTCAGGACTTTGAAGCTTCCCCCAGCGTCTATAATTAAATCCAAAGCGCGGTTAATTAAGCCTGCGTCGAGCAAGTGTCCTTCCATGCGGATGACACGGCTTTCTACCGAGACATTAGCATGAAGTTCATCTCTAACTGGTTCTGTTACCCGCAAAGTTAAGCATTTAGCCGCACCGCCAGCTTTGAGAAATTCGGTAAGCGGTGTTTCCAGCACTTGGAAACCTACATCTGCAAGGCGGGTTTTCAAAGCCTCACTCGCCTTGTTCATAATGACGATGCTATCTACATTCACCGCATTACAAGCGAAGTTGACTGCATCAGCTTCTTCAAGTGCGATTCGCTTTTCGGGTGCGACTCGCATTTCGATTAAGCGGTTAGAGTAAGCATCAAAAGCGCCTGGATAATATAGCAAATAGCCATTTGCTAAAGGACAAAAACAGGTATCTAAGTGATAGAAACGTTCGTCTATGAGTCGCAGGGATAGCACCTCAATATCCAGCCATTTAGCTAAATAAGGGTGAGAATCTAATTCCGAGCGGAAACCGTATCCCGCCCATAACCAGCGTCCTTCTCGATCCAGCAGTGCGTCCCCTGCTCCCTCAAAGGGCAAATCTTTGGGAAGTTCATTGACTGTATAACCATTTGCCTCAAACCATTGTTTGAAGAAAGGCTCCTCTCCCTGACGTTCTTTGTGTAAAAAGCGACTGAGGACGACATTATTCCCTAATACTAAGCCAGCGTTGGCGGTAAAAACCAAATCTGGCCAACCTTTTTCAGGTGGTACTAAGTCTACAATGGCGTGTTCTTTAAGGATCTGGTGTAGTCCCTGCCACTGTTCCACGGCGCGATCGCGCGATGACTTGTGAATATTTCCTTCCATCCAAGGATTAATCACATAGTCCACATCGTAGTGGTCAGGAGGGCACATCAAAAAGCGAATACGGGAAGTCATAAAAATCTTACAAGCGTTTTATATGCTAGCCTATTTGGGATACAGAGGGATAGAGATTTTCGATTTACTGACATTCGATAGAATCTGTTACTAGAGCTTCTATCTTTTGATAGTTGAAGGTTTTACAAAGGGTTCACTATTAATTCTATTACTGGTAGATAGTAATAAGTACAGAAGGTGGCAAAAGTAATTAGTCATTAGTCATTGGTCATTAATATTCTCCCCCTGCCTCCTGCCCCCTGCCTTAAAATATTGCTCGTAGGTTAAAAATTAATATCATTTAGCCTAATAAGTGGCACAAGTAGAGCCAAAATATACTTTAATTAGATGAAAAATTAAGTATATACTTATACTGCTGCCGCTTATGTCATCGCCCCTTGAGCGCCCGCTAAAACTTGAGATCAGACTGCCATCCTCCCATCCTCACTTATTAGAAGGGCTAGATATATGGCTGCGTTTGGGTTTGATATCCGATGCCCAAGTTAAGCAGCTATGCCGAGAATTCTTGGTGTGTACGGTGGTGTTACAACCCCAGCCTGAAGCTAAAACAAAGGTAGCGTTTGTAACTTCCAACCCCGTGCAGCAGTTGCCCGTAGCAGCTTTACAACCTAGTAGCCGTAGACAACCGCAGCAACAACCAGCTAAACCCAACTTTATCAGCACAATGTTGCAGTCCTTGGGGGCAGAACTGAGTGTGCGTTGGCTACTTTTTCTAGGGGTATTCTTGGTAGTTGTGTCCTCTGGGGTACTGGCTGCGAGTCAGTGGGAGAGGTTTCCGGCTTCTGGACAGTATGGAGTTTTATTTGCTTATACTTTAACTTTCTGGGGATTAAGCTTTTGGGCAATTAGGCAAAGCAACCTTAGATTGACGGCTCAGACATTGCTAATTGTCACCATGCTGTTAGTGCCAGTGAATTTTTGGGCAATGGATAGCTTTCGATTGTGGCAAAATCCTTTAGATTGGATTGTAGTTGCGATCGCTTGTCCTACCCTCACTGCTATAACTGTTCTACTCTCCAAAAATCGCAGTATTTTTCCCAATTTACTTACCGGCAAATTACCTCTAATAAATATTCTGGGGCTGAGTTATCTGCATTGGGGTTGGCAATTACCAGGATTTCCCTTGATTGCCGTTTATGTGGCAATGATCGGCACAACTATTCTTACCGTTTATCATAATTACCAACAGCTTAATGCTATCAGTGAAGAAGATCGGCGTGATAAGCGCCAAGCAAGTATTAGTTTGGCTGCCACTGTAATTATTTATGCTTTGATAGTGCTGCTAGTGCGGGCAATTTTTGTTGTTCGGGTAGATGTGACGCAGTTGGGGTTAGCTATTGGTATTTGTGGCTGGCTTGTAACTTGGTTAGCAGAGAAGGGGAGGGCAGGGGGCAGGGGGCAGGGGGTAGGGGGAGCAGGGGAGGCAGGGGGAGCAGGGGAAGATAAAGAAGTAAATTCTTCATCCTCCTTATCTCCTCCATTCCCTTCGTCCTTGTTACTCTGGGAAAGACTGGGCGGCACTCTACTCTTCTTGGGTTGGCTGGTTTCGGTAGTAAGTTATCCTTGGCAGGCAATAGCTGTAAGTGGTTTGGGTTTGTGGTTTGTCGGAAGTCGTCTGCGGCAGTACAGTTTAAAATTAGACTTTGCAGCAGTTTTCGTTATTGGCTTGCAGACGATTTGGCTAGGTTGGCGATTAGTACCTGATAGCTTACAGAAATTAGCGATCGCAACCGCTACTCAACTTACTAATTCTCAAAATGAACCTTGGGCGTTGCTGAGTATAGCTTTATTTCCCTACATAATTTTGATGGTGGCGTTCACAGATAGTTTGCATCGCAACGAAAAGCGAGAATTGGCTAAATTTGGCGAACTGCTCACCCTCTTATTTGGAGCTTTTTTAACAACGATCGCAATAGTAAATCCGGCATTGCGATCGCTAAATCTGCTATTTTCTACAATTACTCTGGCATTTGTCACTCAACGCCGCTCCCCCGCATCCCTTCCCCTGATATATCTAACTCACATCGTGGGAGTGCTGACTTTTTGTTTTACCATTAATTGGTTATTACCAACCCTGAATCATCAAGTCTGGGCAAGTATTTTATTAGCTCTGATGGTTGCAGAATGGATATTTAGTTTAAGCGAAGGACTATGGCGACGTAGTGCCTGGGACATTGGTTTAGGATTAGCCGCCGCTAGTTTTTTCCTATTGTGGATGAATGCAGAATCATCTTGGTATGGCATAGCTGATAGACAAGCTTATTGGGGAGTCTTATGGCTAATTACGCCTATAACTCTCACAGGTGTTGCCAATGCCACAATTATAGAGCGTCGCCTTACTAGCCGTTACTTGAGTGTATTGGCTGTGGGAGTTGCCCAGTTACTGACTTTACAGCTACCTGAAACCAGATTAATTGGTTTAGCTGTAGGTACAGGATTGATGTTTGTAAATACGCGCTATTTGCGAAACCAAATATCTGCGGTAATTACAGAAGGATTTCTTCTAAGTTTTATCGTGGCACTTTTATGGGTAGGCGTACCTGGCTTACCTCGCCTCGCGCTACCAGGTTGGTTCGTCGTCGGAGCGATCGCAATCCTAATTTTATGGTTAACGCGGACAGTTTTGAACCAACGCGGTAACGAATTAGCAATTATATATGCTACCGCCAGTGATAAATGGGCGATCGCCTTGTGTGGTTTTGAGTTGTTTGGTTTAACGGTACACTCAATATTAATTTACTCAGGGTTTATTACTTCGGGATTTTTGTACTTAGCTGCCACTGCAATCACCCTGGTAGCCATTGTTTATCGAAGTTGGCGAGAACCGACAAATTGGGCATTTTATGGCATCGGTTGGTCTTTGGAATTATTGACTGCCCAAGTGTTGGGATTTGGGGAACGATCAATAATTAGGATTGCGATCGCAAATATTGCTTTAGGTTTAACCGCTCAACTTGTCGGCGAGTGGTGGCGGCGACGACATCAATTAGAAAGCCTTCCTAGCAGTTTTCACATTTTGCCATTAATTTATGGTGCATTCAGTGTATTGCTGCGTGTGAACACCTTCACCGAATGGACTGGTTTGTATTCTTTGGGTGTAGCTTTAATTATCATTGGCGTGGGGCGACGCCGCGAAGACTTTAAACTCCTGCTGTACTTAGGAATTATTGGCGTATCAATTTCTGCCTATGAACTTTTGTTCTATCAAATGTCACAAGCTACAGGAGGAGCATTAGGTGATGGATTGATTGCCATGTCTACCCTTGGCGCAACTATTATGTATGCTTACCGCATCCTGTCGCCTTGGTTGGTAAGCTACTTACGGCTGACTCCTCAAGAACTGAAAGGAATTGCCCATATTCACTGGGCTTGGAGTAGTTGTTTATTAATGGCTGCAATTCCTCTTCCCATTGCAGTTAACCGTTTAGTGGGATTGGGAACAGGGGTATTTTTGATTCGTTATGCCATCTTTCAGGGACGAAATTTGCCCACTTCCCCCAGCATTTTTGGAAGAATCACAATAGCCGAAATGTGGGTTTATCTTGGCTTATTAGAGGTAGCTGGGATGAGGGTTTATTGGCGCGAGACAGCAGTAGGACGATTTTGGGCTGGGCCGTTAGTTCCTTGGAACGGTGCGATCGCCTGTGTGGTAGCCTATTTTCTATATATTCTGCCTTGGGAAAGTTGGGGTTGGTCTAAAAGACCTTGGCAGCAAGCCGCCTACATCATACCATTGATAATTTTATGGGAAACTAGACTGCAAACTTACCCCATTACCTTGCTAATTGCAGCTGGATTTTACATCTTCCTGGCAAAGGTAGGTGAAAACATCCGTTTTACTTATGTTAGTGTGGCGTTGATTAATTGGGCGCTTTACCGTTGGTTTAATTCCTTACGCCTGACAGATGCTTTGTGGTATGTAACACCCATTGGGTTATCACTGCTTTATGTTGCTCAAGTAGATACCCAACTGAAGTTACCAGAGTATAAAGGCGCTCGTCATCTTGTTAGATTGCTAGGTAGTGGTTTAATTTGTGGGTGGGCAATTTTATTTAATCAAAATGCAGCTTGGATACCTGGAATTTTCAGCCTCATCGCCATTTTTGCAGGATTAGCTTTGCGAGTGAGGGCTTTTCTCTACGTTGGTACAGCTACTTTTTTAATCACTACAATCTATCAATCAGTCATTTTTAGTTTGCAATACTCCTTTTTAAAATGGGTTGTTGGCTTGCTAGTTGGCATTCTCCTGATTTACATCGCCGCTAACTTTGAAACCCGTCGCGCTCAAATAACTTCCTTAATTCGTAGCGCCATTGATGAATTCCAATCATGGGAATAGTCAGCTAAATGTTGAACTAATTAGATAGGCGGGCGATTGACTCGTATCAGTTTTCCAAACAAAGATTCTTCAGCTGCAATTGCCTCATGAATCCGGGTGGCTAATCGCTGCCGATCCAAATCCTCTGTGCAAACAATGATACCTGCATGATCTGGACTCATGCGATGCAAGCGGATAAAATCATCTCGATTTACTGTCAGCACTGCCCGCCCCTGAATCGTCGCCAATACAAGCACTTGGTCATCAGGAATTTGCTGGTTGGCTTGCCCTGCTTCTTGTACCGTCAGCACATCGTGACCAAATTGACGCAATAGCCCCGTAACCACTTTGGGAAACCCTTCATCGGCATAAAGCAATGCCACCTTTAAGCCGCCTCTTGCCGTGCGATCGCTGCCTCAATTTCTTTAGGATAAACCTCAGCGTACAGCCATGCGTTCACCAAATCAGCAGCAGTTAGCGTCGGGTAATCTTCTAACAAATAGGCTTCACTTGCCCCTTGATGGCGCAAGCTAACCAACAGCCAAACCGGAATTCGAGTCTGCCGAATACAGGCATCGCCCCCCATCACCCCTGGTGTTTTCTCAATACCAATCAACCCATTGCCCAGACTCGCCGCCAAAATCTGAATTGCTTGTGCCTTTTCTTCCAAAGACAGGGCTAAAAGTTGAGGTTGTAGCTCTTTGAGTGTCATTGTGAGTATTAAACTGAATACTTGAGATGACTCATCTCCTAAATTGTTTAATTCTATCTTAATAGAACACTCTTGACTCCCGATGCGATTCGTTCGCGTAGCATCTCGCACGAAAAGAGCAATTACAGGAGATAAATTGCAACTAATACAGCAATCCTATCTAATTTGTGAAAATTCGCAGTGTCCAGATCCCCGACTTCTTTAAGAAGTAGGGGATCTAACTTTTCAATAAAACTCGTTAGCATCCATCAAAAAATATTGCTCCAGGGTTGACGTTTCGGTGTTTCGCGCAGTCTGTAGCAGCTTCCGTCTTCCCTGCAAGAACTTCTGTCTTCACGTTTCGGTGTTTCGCGCAGTCCGTAGCAACTTCCGCCTTGCCTGCAAGAACTTCTGTCTTCACGTTTCGGTGTTTCGCGCAGTCTGTAGCAACTTCCGTCTTCCCTGCAAGAACTTCTGTCTTCACGTTTTGGTGTTTCGCGCAGTCTGTAGCAACTTCCGTCTTCCCTGCAAAAATTTCCGTTTTTCCTGTAGCAACTTCTTCTTTAACTCAGTGCTAAGTCGTGAGTCGTGAGTAAAGAGCAACTACGGTTATAAAAGGGAGAGGAAGAATGAAAATTGCTGAAATGACTCAAATTTTAGTTTTCTGAAAAAAAATCAACAATTTTACGCAGGACAACCTTGTAAAAAATTGTCCACTATTGAATTACTTGAATTAGGGTATTAATTATGGCAAGACAAAAACGCGATTCACGTATCCTTAGCAAAGCTGAGATGCGCTTGGCAAGTGTTAAATCTATCAGTCCTACTCTAGATGTAGGAGATAATTTAACGGTTAAAGATTATACAAACAAAATTGCAAGTCTCCGTCAATCTTTGGAAGCATACAATACCACTCTCTCTACTATTGATGTTTTATTAACCCAAATCACCGAAAATGAAAGAGATTTGGCAGACTATTCTGAAAAAATTTTGCTTGGTGTTGCTTATAAGTTTGGTAAAAATAGCCACGAGTATCAGATGGCTGGTGGTACTCGTAAAAGCAATCGCAAGCGTAGTGTACGCCAAGGTGTTGTTTTAACTAAGTAGGTCGTGGTGAATATTTATCGTCAGGATAAGGCAGGAGGCAGGAGGCAGAAGGAAAGAGGGTTTAAGCCTATTTCATTTTTCTTTACATAGTTTGGTTTTTCTTACTCGTTCTACTTACCAGCTAAAGGCAAGACTCTTCAAAAGTGAAGTTTAAGAAGATGAGGGGGATAAGGAAAGTTAAGAGGATAGGGAATACAAAGATTTTATCCACTCCCATTCCTGTATCAAACCTTCTCTTAAGGAAACTTGCGGCTGATATCCGAGAATTTTTTTCGCTTTAGATATATCAGCCGCCGTGTGGCGGGCGTCTCCCATCGCTTTTTCTATGTAGTTTTTCTTAATTGATTTTCCAACAATTTCTTCAATCGTATCCAAGACTTCTGCTAAAACCACCCTGCTACCGCCACCGATATTAAAGATTTCTCCTACTGCTTCAGATGTAGAGGCGGCGGCTAAATTGGCGGCGATGATATCACTAACAAATGTAAACTCTCGCGTTTGCTGGCCATCGCCGTAAATAGGAATCGCCTCATCCTGCAAAATCGATTTAAAGAACTTATGAAATGCCATATCTGGGCGCTGTTTGGGCCCATATACTGTAAAATAGCGCAATGACACACAAGGGACGCCAAAGTTTTTGTGGTATAGTTCACATAAAAACTCCGCAGCTAGTTTCGTAATGCCGTAAGGAGAAACTGGTTTAGGACAAATTCTTTCATGGGTAGGTAACGTTTCTGCATCACCATATATACTAGATGAAGATGCAAACACTAACCTTTTCAGATGTTTAGCATCCTTAGCTGCTTCTAACAAAACTTGTGTAGCGTTAATATTTCGTTCTGTATAACCTCGAAAAGCTTTACCCCAACTTGCTCTAACACCTGCTTGCGCCGCTTGATGGTAAACTACATCTACATCTTTTAAGAGTTTTTGCCAATCTAAAAACTGCATGTCTGCTTCAATTAATGTAAAGCCAGGTGACTGATGTAAGTGTGCAATATTTTTACGCTTTAACATCGGATCGTAGTAATCATTAAATTCATCAATTCCGATCACTTCTTCTCCTTGTTGCAGTAATGTTTCTACAAAATGAGAGCCAATAAAGCCAGCAGCTCCAGTAACAATAATTTTAGCCATGTTGCCTATTTTTTGATATTTAAATTGTTTTCTATATTCACAGATTCATAATTGTAATCAATAATCGTCATTACTTGAAGATGATTTTTTTACTCAATTATTTAAATGGTTAAAAACCATGATAAATAGTTAAATATTTTACTGACATTGGAACAAATTCATATACTTGTTTAAGTATTGCAATTTGAGAAAAGTTATAATTATACTAGTTAATTAAGTTAAATTTTAAGAATTAATACAGTAAAAATTCAATATAGTAGTTCTCAGTTTACTAGGTACAGAACCCCATTTTTAACCTAAGATCAAACAAAGAGCTTGCTTTGATGAACTTCATTGGATTACGAAAAGCTATAGCTATATTTATTACCGCCCCTGCTTGTGAGCCTTTTTATTTATGAGGCAATACAGTTCAGTTAAGCTTTTATTCTCTCCCCCTGCCTCCCCTGCCTCCCCTGCCTGCCTTAACAGATAAATTTCCTTAACCCAAGCGTATTGATTTAGGAGGGGGCTTGCATAAGTGTGAAAATTAATGAAAAATTGATCCGCGAGAGCCAAATAGGGCATTCTCATTTCGCAAGGAACGCACGAGGAAAGCAGTGAAAGTTTTAGTTGTAGGGAATGGAGGGCGCGAACATGCTCTGGCATGGAAACTGTTGCAATCTAAGCAAGTTGAGCAAGTTGTCTGTGTACCAGGCAATGGAGGCACAGCAAGTCTGGAACGTTGCCATAACTTGTCTTTAACAGTAGATGATTTTGAGGGCATGAGCCAATATGCTCTAGAAAATGGTATTACTCTGGTGATAGTTGGGCCAGAAGTGCCTTTGGCAAAGGGAATCACAGATTACCTCCAAGGCAAAGGGTTAATGGTATTTGGCCCAGTCAGAGCGGGAGCGCAAATTGAAGCGAGCAAAGCTTGGGCAAAAGCCCTGATGCAAGAAGCAGGGATTCCGACGGCACGGGCTGCGGTATTTACGCAGGCAGCAGCAGCAAAATCTTATATTAAATCTCAGGGAGCGCCAATTGTCGTTAAAGCTGATGGCTTGGCGGCTGGTAAGGGCGTAATAGTAGCTGAAACAGTTGCACAGGCAGAAAGTGCCGTTGATGCAATTTTT
Organism: Nostoc sp. ChiVER01; assembly: GCF_034531155.1. Taxonomy (NCBI): domain Bacteria; kingdom Bacillati; phylum Cyanobacteriota; class Cyanophyceae; order Nostocales; family Nostocaceae; genus Nostoc; species Nostoc sp. ChiVER01. Next base: position 69,150 of record NZ_JAVRBS010000001.1, read on the forward strand.
CAAGGGCAATTTGGCAGTGCTGGTGAATTTGTTGTCATTGAAGAATGTTTAGTTGGGCAAGAGGTATCAATTCTAGCGTTAACAGATGGGTTAACGATTCGCTCCCTGTTGCCAGCTCAAGACCATAAGCGAGTTGGTGAGGGCGATACAGGAGACAATACTGGTGGCATGGGAGCATACAGTCCAGCACCCATCGCTACGCCAGAGTTGATGGCACGCATTCAAACGGAAGTATTAGAAAGAGCGATCGCAACCTTACTAGCTCAAAATATTGATTACCGAGGTGTACTGTATGCTGGGTTAATGATTGCACCCGATGGCGACTTTAAGGTTTTGGAATTTAACTGTCGCTTTGGCGATCCAGAAACCCAGGTGATTTTGCCACTCTTAGAAACACCCCTAGAAGAGTTGCTTCTAGCCTGTGTACAACAGCGATTAAGTGAATTGCCACCCATTGCCTGGAAAAAGGGAGTATCTGCAACTGTAGTTGCAGCTTCAGGTGGTTATCCAGGAGAATATGAGAAAGGCCAAGTCATTACTGGCATTAGTGAGGCAGAAGCAACCGGAGCAACTGTATTTCATGCAGGTACGAAATTGAACCAACAACAAGAAGTTGTCACAGATGGGGGTCGAGTATTAAATGTGACTGGAATTGGAGAAAATTTTCAGCAAGCGATCGCCCAAGCATACGCAGGTATCAAATATATCCAGTTTGAGGGGATATATTACCGGAGAGATATTGGGCATAGAGTAGCCAGCGTAAAGCAGAGGCAAGGATAAGGCAGGGGGCAGGGGGAGGGAAAGTCGTAGTGAAGTCCAGAAATTGGATAATTTATTTTTTGGAGTTCGCTAACCTGAGCCGGAAAACTAGCCTAAAATCACGACAGGTTGAATTTTTGTTAGACTGCTCATCTGATCTGTGCGTAACTAATAGTCACAAAAATGGAGTTTAACGCCTTAATCCTCAACTGGATATCAACTCGGATGCCTGAAATGAGGTAAATTCGTTAAGACTACCTTACATAAATATCCCCTGGAGTTTCCCATCTCTCCCTCTTCCCTAACATGTTTGTCAAATTAACTGTTAATTTTTTAGTTGTTGGGCTTTATAACAAAGAGTATTAACAACTTTATTTAAGATGCTAAGTCTGTTTAAAACAATTCGACACGCGATCGCCACTTGGTGGTCGGAGTTCACACTCCAGACCAAATTATTGGCTGTAGCCACAATGGTAGTTTCATTGGTGATGAGTGGCTTGACCTTCTGGGCTGTGAATACAATCCAGCAGGATGCGCGGATGAATGACACCCGCTTTGGCCGCGACTTGGGGCTGCTGTTGGCTGCCAACGTTGCCCCCCTAGTCGCTGACAATAATCTGACTGAGGTTGCCCAATTTTCTCAACGCTTCTACAGCAGCACCTCTAGTGTGCGTTATATGCTTTACGCTGACGAAAACGGGGAAATCTTTTTTGGCATTCCTTTTTGGGAAGCGGAGGTAGAAAACTCTCTCACCATAAAACGGCGGATACAACTGCCGGAAGATTACCCTGGTGATGGGGAAAAGCCAATGGTGCGGCAACATACAACCCCAGATGGAACAGTCACCGATGTATTTATTCCCTTGATTGTCAATAAAAAATACTTAGGTGTATTAGCGATCGGTATCAACCCCAATCAGACTGCTGTCATCTCCACCAATTTTACCCGCGATGTCACCATTGCCGTTTTTATTACCATTTGGGTAATGGTGATTTTGGCAGGAGTAATAAACGCCTTGACCATCACTAAGCCCATTAAAGAACTACTGGTGGGAGTGAAGCAAATTGCTACCGGGAATTTCAAGCAGCGCATTGATTTACCTTTAGGGGGCGAACTGGGGGAGTTAATTTTAAGCTTTAATGAAATGGCAGAGCGATTAGAACGCTATGAAGAACAAAATATTGAGGAACTGACCGCAGAAAAAGCCAAGCTACAAACCCTAGTTTCAACGATCGCAGATGGCGCTGTGTTGATTGACAACAACATGCAGGTGATTTTAGCTAACCCCACAGCAGAGCGAATTTTTGGCTGGGAAAACGCTGATGTGGAAGGTAACAATTTGTTACATCACTTGCCATTATCGGTACAAATGGAAATCGCTAGCCCCTTGTACGAAATGGCAGCAGGCAAATGCGAAAGCGCCGAATTCCGAATTTTTCTTAACCAACCCACCCCGCGAACGATCCGAATTCTCTTGACTACAGTACTCAATGTGCAAAGGGAAAGCATCAAAGGTATTGCGATTACTGTCCAAGATATAACCCGTGAGGTGGAATTAAACGAGGCAAAAAGCCAATTTATCAGCAACGTTTCTCACGAACTGCGAACGCCTCTATTCAACATCAAAACTTATATTGAAACCCTGCACGACTACGGCGAAGACTTAGCTTTAAAAGAACGAAAAGAGTTTCTGCAAACAGTCAACCATGAAACCGATCGTTTAACCCGCTTAGTTAATGATGTTTTAGATTTGTCAAAACTCGAATCTGGTCGCAACTACAGCTTCGATGGCGTAGATTTAGCCCAAGCGATCGAGCAAACCCTGCGTACTTACCAACTGAATGCTAAAGATAAAGGTGTTGAACTCATTCAAGAAGTTGCTCCTAATTTGCCATTAGTGATGGGTAATTACGATCTATTAGTACAAGTGTTTGGCAATCTGATTGGTAATGCCCTTAAATTCACTAAAGCCGGTGGTAAAGTGGCAATCCGCGCTTACCAACTAGATTTTAAACCCAGTCACACCCAATCTGCTCCAGTGCGGATTGAAATTTCTGATACTGGAATTGGCATCGCCACAGAAGATCAACACTCAATTTTTGAACGCTTCTTTCGCGTAGAAAACCGAGTTCACACTCTAGAAGGCACGGGTTTAGGTTTATCGATTGTCAGAAATATTATTGACAGACATCGTAGTAAAGTCCATCTGGTGAGTGAAGTTGGTATAGGCACCACTTTTTGGTTCGATTTAGCCACCTTTGAAGAAAAAGCGCCTGCCATATTGATTGAACCTATTGTTGAAGCATCCAAAATCACAACAGTTTGAAGGTTACGGAAGCATCCAAAATCATCACAGCCTGGAGATTAGGAATTGGGCATGGTTTGTTATTTTTTACCATTCCCTATAGTGGCGATTTTGGATGAAGCGTTTGAGGGAATTGCCAGATGAATGGGGAATAGCTGCACTAGACTATAAGTAAGTTGAATTGACTCAATATTTAACAACATTGTCATTATCTATGAAAGCAATTGAAACCACAGCGACAATTAATGAGAGTGGACAACTTACGCTCGATCAATCACTGGGATTCATCAAACCACAACGTGTTCGTGTTATTGTCTTACTTTCCGAAGATGACGAAACCGATCCCGATGAAACACCTACAGAAGTTGTTATAGAAGGTATTCGCCAAGGTTTACACGAAGCTTTAACTGGGCAAACTCTTCCCCTCTCCGAAATGTGGTCAGGTATCGATGCAGAGTGAACCATCGCCAACCCAGATCGCTCTTACACCTCGTTTCAAAAGGGATCTTCGAGAACTTGCCAAACGTTATCGTTCAATTCGTACTGATCTCCAACCCTTAATTGACCAACTTCAAGCAGGTGAAATCCTCGGTGATAGAATTGCTGGAGTTAAATATCAGGTTTTCAAAGTTCGTCTCAAAAATAGCAACATTCAAAAAGGAAAAAGTGGAGGTTATCGAGTCATTTATTATCTGAAAACTGATCGAGGAATTATACTTACTACAATTTATTCCAAATCCGATATTTCAGATGTTAGTAATGAAATAATTGAAGAAGCAATCGCACAATACGAGCAAGAAATTCAAATAGCTGATAATTCAGATGTATAAACTTGGGTTTTTTGATACATCATCAATTGCAATTTAGCTGGGGAGACAATTTAAATATAAAATCGTAACTATTTAGCTCTGTATTAGACTCAACACAAAAGCATTATATTCCCTACTCCCCAGAAAACCCAAATCAAGACCTTAATATAACGAACAACAAACAAACCAATAATAAACCCAAAAGTAACAGCAAAGCCTGATTGCGTTTTACCCAATTTTTTACAGTTATTGCAAAACTATTACTGTAACGTTGCTGTTCTAACTCTAACTTTGTCTCTTCAATATTTTGGTAGAGGGTACAGTCTTTAGCGTAGGGACGCTGAGGAAAATTGCAAGTATCATCAGCGTGATAAGTGCAGGTGTCACATAGATATCCGCCCCCAGTGGCGCGGTGCAATGGTATACCGGGATGACCGTAAGCTTTGAGTGTCGTCCGGCAATAAGGACAACTAATAGCTTGACTATCAACGAGTTGATGGCAGTGGGGACAAGATACAGTAGCCAAAACCTTTAGCGCAAATAGGTAAACACTTTGATTCTAGCCATTTACAAAAATAATGGGGAAATACATACATAGGCTGGTACTTTTGAATATGGCTAGCTCTCAGAAGTGGTTATTATATCAGCAAAAGTACTAATTTTATGATGACTCTTTATATCTTTGTAAGTGATTTATATCACTTAACATAATTAAGGCTATGCCATAATCTAGCAAATATCAGGTTTTATCCCAAGTTCAATAATTATTTAGAGGTAGAAAAATATTGCCTTTTAATCCTGAGCTGTGCCGTAACGAAAGCGAAGTTGAAAGCAAACTCATAGTGCAATATTTGCTACCGCAGCTAGGTTATACCCCTGATACCTGGCATCAAGAGGTTGCCGTTGGTAGCATCCGCTTAGATTTCTTAGCATTTGCCGCACAAGTGATTCCCTTTGTCTTAGATGCCAACTCGCCGTTGAGTGTCGTCATGGAGGCAAAGCATCCCAAACAAAACTTAAATCATCATGTCCCCCGGCTCAGGCATTATTTAACCAGCTTGAATGTCAGATATGGATTGTTGACTAATGGCAGAGAGATTAGAATTTATCAAAAATTGCAGACTGATATTCAACTCGTATTTCAATGTTCTGGGAAGGACGTTGAGACGAAATTAGAGAATATTAAAGGTCTAATTGGTAGAGAGAGTCTAAAAGAAGGACAGTTAGTAGATAAGCCAGAAGTTCAAATCAATAAAAGTAATTTAGATTTTGAAACAAAGAGGCAACATTCAATGAAAACGATTGCAATCTACCACAACAAAGGTGGCGTTGGTAAGACTACTGTTGCAGTAAACCTTGCAGCAGCATTACGTAAGAAAGGTAAAAGAGTACTTTTGATTGATATAGATTCTCAGGCGAATACTACTTTTGCGACAGGATTGATCAAATTTCAATTTGAAGAAGATGATAATTTAAGAGAGCGAAACGTGTACCATTTATTAGAATCAGGAGATTTTAATTTTATTGCAGAATTAGTGCGTACATCTGATTATTTTAATAATCCAGAAATTGATGTTATTCCTTCACATATCACATTGATTGAGTCTCAAGATAAACTAACTAAAATATTAGCTAGTAGGAGCAGGCTAGTAACAAAATTAAAAAAGGTAGAAGACAGCTATGATGTTGTAATCATTGATACTCCACCTTCTAGAGATTTGTATGCTGAAGTTGCACTGATTGCTACTGATTACCTGATAATTCCATCGGATTTGAAACCATTTGCTAACCAAGGTTTGCCAACGGTCAAAAATTTTGTTAATCAAATTAATGAATCCAGAGAAATTATGGGTAAACCGCCCATTAGTATAATAGGTGTTCTTGCTTCTAAAATCTCAACAAATGCTAAATTTTTACAATACAATTTCCCCAAAAAGAGAGAAGTAATTTTAGAGCGTTATCAATTGCCACTTATGGAAGCTGTAATTTATGACAGAACAGCGTTATCAGAATGCATGAATCAAACTATCCTAGTTGGAGATTTAGAATATCCTGACCCTAAATCTATTATTAAATTTGCCGAATTAAAAACTTCTGCTCAAATTTCTGCTGAAGAATTTAATGTATTAGCAGATGAAGTTATCCAAAAAATAGGAGCTAATTAATGATTAATTTTTCTTTGGTAGACGTAAAAAATATTACTTCTAATGAACCTCGGTCAAATTTTTCAGAGGCCGATTTGGAAAACCTCGCAGACATAATTATAGAAACTGGAGGAATTATCAGACCATTAGTCGTAAAAGTGACAGGATTAGAGAGCTATACAGTAGTTGATGGACATTTTGAATATTATGCTGCTGTCAGAGCACGAGAAAAAAATCCTCGGCAAGCTGAGATGGTTAATGCCTTTGTCATCGCCCCAAAATTAGAGGATTTAGTACTAAAGCAAATTGTATCTCTCCAAGAAATTGATTATTCTGGTAAAACAGTAACACTACAGCCTGAAACAACAAAGTTAGAACCACGTTTGGCAAATCTAGAATTACGTCTTGAGAAGCAATTCAATGAATTTAAGTCAGAATTTCTACAAGAAAGACAGAGAATAGATAGTCAGTTCAAGCAACTTGAAAACCTTATTCCCCAAAAGGGTGAACAGAGTAATCCACTTAGTTTATTGAACTCTTTGGATAGAGACGAGTTATCCAGAAAGTTACAACGCTCTAGAATTTCTGGGGCGGAAAAACTTGCAAAAGCCATAGAAGATGCTCGGCATAAAAAACCAAAGCAAGAGTTTGAAGATTATCGTGATGTAGTAAAATCTGTTAAGAACTTGGGTGATAAAACAATTTTGACTATTATTGATGAGTGGTCAAGAAGTTAGTAGTTAGTCAAATAAGCAGCTACTAGGTTGAATTTCACTTCGTTCAACCCAATGATTAAGACTTAATGTTGGGTTTCGTTCCTCAACCCAACCTACGTAGCTTGAAGTTTTTAGGGCTAACTTAACTGTATTCGGAGAGGTTCTTCACAGTGTAAAATCCTGCATAATTTTCTCTGCACCTCGACGTGAAACATTTCAAGAACTATTTTCTAACCCCGCGCTTGTCGCAGTGCATTAAACGCCTTACCTCGTAACCCAACTGGTAACAGCGATAATCCTAAACCAGTCAAAGCTTTAACAGCCGAAAAAGACTGTCCCGCTAAAACTAATTCTCTACCTTTTTGCGTTTCACCCTTTTCAATTAAACGCAAACCTAATAGTAATTGCGTTTCTATTAAACGATTTTTCCTGATTGTCTCTATTTTTTCAGACTCAAACTTATAACTTTCTAAATACTGCATTTTATCATATAAATAAGGAATAGCCCGATTAATACCTTGCTGCTCTGCATGGGTGCGATATTCCATCAATAATTCTGGTAAGTAATAACCTTTTTTGCCAGCCAACGCCAGACGCACAAATAAATCATTATCCTCACAATTTTGCAGATTTGGCTGCATATATCCTAATTCTTGTAATGTTTTACGGCGAAATAATGTCGCCCCAACTTGAAAGCTTTGCTGAATAAATACCACTTCCAACAAATTATCTACAACACCTACTGGTAAATTCTTTCTACCCCAACGATGAGAATTTTCTTGAGTTTTTACTTCATCCCGCACATTGTCAATATCAATTATCCAATGATCTGTGCCAACAAAATCAATGCTAGAGTCTTGAGCAAGAATAGCTGCTGTACTTGCTAGAAAATCGGGTGTTAGCCGATCATCATCATCAAATTTAATAAAGTATTCACCACTAGCTGCATCAAAGCCAGAACGCATATTATTACTTTTACCAATATTTTGCAGATGACGGATATATTTAATCCGGTGATCTGTATACTGTGACATTAATTCGGGTGTGCGATCGCTAGAACCGTCATCACAAATAATTAGCTCAAAGTCTTGCTCAGACTGATTGAGTACACTGTCAATGGCATAAGGAAGGAGATGAACACGATTAAAAGTAGGAATACAAACAGTAATGTTAGGCATATCTTATACTATTTTAGGAAATAAATATAGTAAATAAAATTGTATCCGCTCAATAAGTAGGGGTAAAGAGAAAAATAACAAGGAATATTGATACGTTTCACGAATGATTTAAGATTGGTATAGTTTGTATAACGTTAACATTACCCTTTGTTTGTTTACATTGGTAAAATCCCTGCTGTGCTATCGTTTGTCTCAAAAATTCACTGTGCCCTTGGGCATTCGATTAAAACACTCAGCCGACAGTTAATCACTGATAAATAAATACTATTTTTAATTTAAGTAGAAAAGGAGTAACAATGTCTGGCATTGAAGACAACAAAATAATTGCTCGACGGTGGATAGAACTCATTAGCGAACATCGGATTGAAGATATCTGCGAGATGACTGGCCCAACTTGGAAAATGCACGGTGGTTTACCTGGGCTTCCTCCAGGGCCAGATGGAGTACGTAAACTTTTTGGTTCATTTGGGGCTATCCAGCAGAAATGGACAATTGAAGACGTAATTGCTGAAGGTGACAAAGTAGTGGTGCGTGCAACTAATACCTGCCTTCAGGAAAGTTTCTTTGGAATACCAAGTTATGGTCGAGAGCAAACGTTCACGGCTATTTTCATTCATTGGATTGTTGACGGGAAAATAATTGAAACCTGGCGTAACGCTGATGATCTCGGACGAGTTCTTCAGCTTGGGGCGCGGATTGAGCCAGGAGCTTCTGTATAGTAACTTTAGAGACTTGCTGAAATGGCAAGTCTCTTGAGAAACATTGGTGTCGTCGTTTTGATGACTGCTTTGGTTGCAGAAGCGGAGATTCATTGAGATTAACTTTGTCGCTAAATTGAGCCAAGCACTCTTGTATTTGGCGATCGCTTAAATAACTGCCATCCCAGTAGTACTAGTGTATCGCTAACAATATTTATCCAATTCCACGTTCATCTGGGTTAAAGCCTTTTGCATCCGTTGAAAATGAACACAAGCACTATTAGTAGCTTAAGGTATTGTTAACAAAAATTAGTATTTTGCAAATGCTCCAAGAAAGGAAAATTTTGTCAGAGTAGAAGTAAAGCTTTTGATATTCATTCGTGTGTAAATTAAATGACTCTAATATTTAAAGAAACAACCAATAAAGACAATTATACCCGTGTTGCTCAACTTAAAGATGTTCAGGCAGCAGGCAGTTTGTTAGTCCACAAGGGAAAACATACTATTGTTTTGTTTTACTCAGATAATAAAGTTTATGCAATAGATAACCGATGTCCCCACATGGGTTTTCCATTGCAAGGTAGCACCTGCAAAGATGGTATTGTTACTTGTCCTTGGCATTATGCCCGCTTTGATATAGCTAGTGGGGGAACCTTCGACTCTTGGGCAGATGATGTTCCGGCATTTCCTGTGGAAATCCGTGATGGTGAAGTTTGGGTAAATTTAGTACCGCCAGTTAATCTTCATGCCCACCAACGCCAACGCCTTGAAGATGGTTTAAAGCAGAGTATTTCTTTAGTGATTGCCAAATCAACGATCGCACTGTTAGATATAGGAGTAAATCCGGCTGAACCATTTCAAATCGGTTTAAAATTTGGCACTAGTTACAACAAAACAGGTTGGGGTATAGGTTTAACTATCCATACCTGCATGATGAATCTCCTACCTTATCTAGATGAAGAAGACAAGCCTCGTGCCTTATTTCACGGACTTTCGGCAGTCGCTAATGATAGTGCAGATGCGCCGCCTCTATTTGTTGTTCAGCCATTGCCTAACTCTACCGTTGATTTTCCGACTCTTAAAAGCTGGTTTTGCCAGTTTATTGAGGTACGGGATAGTGAAGCTGCACAAAGATGTCTGGTATCTGCGATTCGCTCAGGGGCTAATTTAGAGCAAGTTGCAGATATGCTATTTTCATCGGCTACAGATCATCGTTATCTTGATATTGGGCATACCCTTGATTTTATTAACAAAGCACTGGAGGCACTTGATGTTGTTGGTTGGGAAGCTGCGGAATCTGTTCTACCTAGCTTAGTTTCGGGTTTAGCTAGTGCATCCCGAATGGAAGAATCTAATTCTTGGCGCTACCCTGTAGATTTGGTGGCAATATTAGAGTCGGCTTTTGAGCAATTACCCACTGTTTTAAATGCGGGGAAATCTCAACGAGGAACTTGGTCAAACTCGGAGCAATTAATACCAATTTTATTAGGTGAAGACCCACAAGCGATCGCAGACTCGCTACTAAATGCCCTACAAGCTGGTTGTACAGAAGAACAATTAGCAAGTGTAGTTACTTATACAGCCGCACTGCGTGTTGCTCGTTTTAATACTAACAATGACTTTGGAGATTGGAATTCAGCACATCATCCATTTACTTTTGCTAATGCTGTACATCAAGGGTTACGACGAGTACCAACAGTTGAACTACTCAGAGGAGTCTTTGATGCGGCGATGAGTGTCTATTTAAATCGTTTTTTGAATGTACCACCAGCACGACTTCCAGAGGCTAAAGACTCCGTTTCAAATCCCGAAGAATTACTCCAGCAGTTACCAGATTTATTAAATCGTCAGCAGCAAGTTAACCAGACAGGTCAATTAGTCGCTAATTATTTATATAGTGGTGGCAAGCCTGAAAGACTCATGGCGCTGCTAGGAAAAATGATGCTCAGAGAAAACCGTGATTTTCATGTAATTCAAGAGATAGAAGCCGCTTTTCGTCAGTATTCTTTATTAGGTGACACTCCTGCTGGGATTCATGTATTAGTTGCTGCTGCCCGGTATTTAGCAGCCCATTCTCCCACAATGCGATCGCAAGCACAAACCTATCAAATCGCTTATCGGTTACATAAAGGCGATCGCCTATTCGAGGAATCTTGACAAGCTCTCGGTTTCTAGTCATAAGCGCCGACTTTGAAAATTGAGTTTTCAATTTAAAAAGCCCTGGTAAAAATCCAGGGCTTTGTTTTATATCGGTTTATTAAATGCCAGCTAAAAATCTTTGCCAGCGCTTTCTATACACATAATCATCGCTCAATTATTTACTAAAAAATACCGCAGAACTACCCAATTTTTACCCATCTTACCTGGGTATTGCCTTAATAATTTCTTTAGATTTGCACATATTTTTACAGCGAAATCATTTATCTTCAGATTTTGCACTACGGGATTTTAGTGTAAACGCTCCTCCCTAACTACTCTACCCCCTACAATCCATGCTACCCAATGGCTTTAGGTCAACAGCAGCACTACACCCGACATCCTCCGTTATCACTTAGCATGAGGTCATCTGCTTTGTAATCCCAGGCGTGACAAAGCAGATACTCCTACCCTACCAAATTCACTTTGCTGTTGCTTACCAATATCTTGTAATCTATTTTTTAAACTTGATAATGTTATGAAAAAAATATCATCGCTCAAATCTTCTAACTTTAGCAAAAAATTCACAATGAGAAGAAAAAAAACTTTTGGCATATTTCTTGCATCTGCGCTATTACTTGCTTCTTTACCTTGTGTAACAGTTGCACAGAATAAACCTGGCGTAGTTCCATCTAAAATTAATGGCAGTACAACCCAATCCAAAACAGTAGTTGCACGTATTTGGCATGGTCAAACACTGACGAATAAAGCAGAGGAATATTATAAATATTTAACTGAAGCTGGAATCAAGAAAATCCAATCGATTCCTGGAAATCGAGGAGCGCAAGTATTTCGTCGAACTAATGGTACAATTACAGAGTTTACTGTTATCTCTTATTGGGAGTCACGCGATGCTATTCGTGCCTTTGCTGGCAATGATATAGAACAAGTACACCCTTTACCCAAAGATAACCAGTATCTGATTGAACCAGAAACCAAGGTTAAACATTTTGATGTTTTACTAGATCAACGCCAATAACTCTTAAGGGAGTAAATACTCTTACGTCGAGATTCCACCTTAAATGCCGATTACTAAAATTTACCCTAGCAATACCGACCGGAAGCAATTGGTTTAGTAGAGCTAGCGGTAAAGGGGAGCATTGGCTCTATATTACTAAATTACTAAGCCGCCGCGAACTGAATCACACCCCATTGTCCATTGGTCAACCAAGAATGGTCAGATTTTGCTACTTTCTCAACAACCTCATATTCTAAACCCACTGCTACTTCCGACTTTAGGGCGCGTAATGCTACTGTTGGTACAGGTAAATAACAGACTACAGTTCTGTAGCAAGGCTTTCTAATCTTGTATTAATATCGTCTGAAAAATTATTTTCCACGATAACTCGGCGAGCGATCGCAGGCATTCTTTGAGTGACTGTAAACTCAGTAAAAGAACCGATTTCTGAACCTAAAAGTGATGGAGGTAGTGGTAATTTTAGCACTTTATATGAATTGATCACTCTTTAAGAGGAACATATGTGTGTAATAACGTTAAATTCCTAATATTTGAGTTCATCTCCTTGAATTGCTTAAGCATCACCGCAAAAATAAGTTGTATAAATTTATTTTTAAACTAAATATTAGCCTTAATTTTCAAGCAAAAATATTTAATTTTTTTTTCTGTGGCTCCTTACAAGAGCTATAACCTTAACCAAGACTACTTGTTTTAAAAGTAATAGTTACATGAACCTATCCCACTAATAATATTTGTGCTACAAAGCTTAAGTTAATTGAGAACTGAAAACGAAAAATCAAGGTTTTCAAGCATATTTTACGAAAAGAAGTAGGGATTTTTAGAATAGTGGGATAGGTTCATAGAACTCATATTTGATTTTTGAACAAAACTCAGTACACCCTTATTCCTTTTTCCCAGTCCCCAATCCTTTACCTCTAGGAGTGATTCAAAAATCAAATCGGATTGCTATATTAGATAGGAATTTGGATACAAAATTCTGTTTCTTGGCTTGTTTTTGAGGTGCAAGTTAATTTGCCCTGATGCATTTCTACTACAATCTGATAACTAATAAATAAGCCAAGCCCAGTTCCTTTGCCAACAGGCTTTGTTGTAAAGAACGGATCAAATATTTTGGAAATTACTGATTCTTGAATACCTAGACCATTGTTTTTAATGCAAATATTAAGCCAAGTTTCATCAACGATATCAGTATTAATCCAAATAGTAGGAACAAAAGTTTGACATTGAGTCTCTTGACTAATTGATAGATTAGCAATTGCCTCGTTTAAAGCATATATAGCGTTATTTAAAATATTTAAAAATACTTGATTCAGTTGTGCAGGATAGCACTTTACATAAGGAATTACTCCATAGTTTTTAATTATTTGAATTACCGGATTTCCTGACTCACTTTGGAAGCGGTGACGAAGCAATGTGATTGTATGATTGATACCTGCGTGAATATCAACATTTTTGATATCTGCTTCATCCAACCGAGAAAAATTTCGCAGTAACAGCACAATTTCTCTAATGCGTTCGCTGCCAACTTGCATTGACTCCAGCAGCTTACCTAAATCTTTTTGAATAAAGTCCAAATCCCAGGCTATTATTGCTTCTTGAATGTGTAGCGAGGGAACTGGATAGGTTTGCCGGTAGAGTTGCAAGATTTTTAATAAGACTTCTGTATACTCAGATGCATGAGTGAGATTAGCGTAAATAAAGTTAACTGGATTATTAATTTCGTGAGCAATCCCTGCAACTAATTGCCGCAAACTCGACATTTTTTCAGTTTGCACCAGTTGAGCCTGAGTATATTTGAGTTTATCAAGGGTAACTTTTAGGTCGTGATTAGCTTGAATTAGCTCAATATTTCGTTGTTCTACCCTAGCTTCCAGTTGCTCATTCGTTTGCTTCAATAATGCTTCTGCTTGTTTGCGTAAGCGAAGCTCGTTGTAGACATCACTAATATTGATCAGTGAGCCAGAGAATTCTGTTTCACTTTGAGGTTGAGCAGATAGTTCCAACCAAACAATTACACCAGTTTGATGGTAAAAGCGGAGTACTTGACAAACCTCTACTCCGGTTTGTAGCTTTTCTAGAGTTTCTGACCACAAGTGCCGATCATCCAAGTCAATGAAATTGCCTAAAGCACTACCGATGACATCTGTTATCCCATAACCAAGGGTGTTTGTCCAGGCTCGGTTAAGAAAATTGAGATTACCCAAGCGATCGCACTTAAACACAATTTCGCGCAGACTATTCACCAATTCCCGGTAACGCCGCTCGGATTCAGACAATTTCTCAATCAAACTGTACTGAATCTGTGTATGCAATTCATTGTTTAGATCTGACATTCTACTATACTCTCAAACGCTGAAGTAGCTCGGTATGGTTAATTGTATCGGCGTATAAGGGGAAAACGTGAGTGTGGTAGAATTCTTGCTCAAAAACCGTGCGAGCAGAAGTACAATCAGACAAAATAACAACCTGATAGCCTTTCTCATGTGCAGAACGACCTGTAGAATCAATACAGACCGAAGTGACTGCACCAGCTAGAACTACATGAGTAATCTCTTTTTCATGGAGAATTATGTCTAAGTTCGTATTCATGAAAGCATTAAATCCTCGTTTCCCGGGAACTTCGAGAATTCTGCTGCTAAAGGGTAGCAACTCATCAATCATCTGCGATCCCTTCGTACCAGCTTGAAAAGCCCCAACTGACTTGATAGTTTTAAGAATGCCAACAGGTTCAACCAATTCCTCATAGTTTGGTGTAAAAAAAATCGGTGTGGCAATCATCAACACTGGAGTTTGTCGCAAACATTGTACAAGCTCAACAGTGTTTTCTAATACTTTGGTGGCCCTTGAAGATTCCTCAATCACATTATGTAGAATACCATCGGCTGCAAAGTAGTCATTTTGATAACCAATCAAGATCACAGCAGTACTTTGGGGTTGCATTGTATTTTTAAGTATTTAGTATATATAGACTCTTTATTATTCCCGTTTTAAATGTGTTTCTAACGAAAACTAACACAGAGAACATATAGGGGTGTGAGTCGAATGGCATAATCGTTAAGCGTTAACCCTGATCTGGTTGGCTTTGAAGCGTAGGGCAAAGCAGCGCCATCGCTCTTAAGGCAAGCGAACGCGAACGGCATCAAAAAAGCCCAAAGATTTCCATTCTTAAGTATAATTACTCTTAGCTATTCCGATAGAAGCCAAAGAGCTTAAAACTTTGTAATAGTTCTCCCTAGTTGCTGTTATCTAGTCAGGACTTACGCAACCGACACAGAGCAATCGCAAACTAGTAGTACATAGGTATTGCTTGGAAGGAGAGATTTAAGTCTTCAGGTTTTAAATCACCGTTATCTTCAGATGCGTCTTTTAAGATTCTTTCTATACCTTTAGATACCATATTATGTATGCCCGAATCTAATACTTTTTGTATTGTTTTCTGTGCAAGTTAGTTGTTTGATATAAGTTCTTTTCTTTCTCACAAAATTTAGGTGTTCACTGAAGGGTTTTCTACATTTTTCACATTTGATTTCCTATCAAGGAGCAAAGCTGAAACCGATTACTAAAATTGCATCAATCGCTGCTTTAAAGCAAATTAATTGGTATAAGCTTTCCCGTTAAGTCTTTCTAACTCTAGTAGTTCGCCAAGGGAACTTAGCGGGGTAAAGGTTAAGGGGTAAGGGGGAAAGGTTTTAAATCCCTTACCCTTTTCCCTTTTTCCTTTCCCCAGCTCTCACCCAGCATTTTTGGGTTGGCAGAGTACTAGTGGTTTATCTCATAAGTTCTGATTGATTAGTTTGTTACCAAAACCCTATAGAGACGCGAAATTTTGCGTCTCTACAACCCAGCAGAATTAATGCGACAGACCACTAGTACTTTGTCTACCAAGCTTTTTCCGCCATGCCTCCATGTAAATGTAAAACACTGGAGTTAGATAGAGAGTCAATATCTGAGAGAACGCTAATCCACCAACGATCGCAATTCCCAAGGGACGACGCGCTTCTGAACCTACTCCTGTACCCAGAGCAATAGGGAGCGTGCCAATTAAAGCTGCCATCGTCGTCATCATAATTGGGCGGAAGCGAGTCAAGCAAGCGGTATAGATGGCATCAAAGGAATTTTTACCTTCCTTTCGCTGCGCTTCAATGGCAAAATCCACTAGCATAATGCCGTTTTTCTTGACGATACCCACTAGCAGAATGATGCCGATGAAAGAGTAAAGGTTTAAATCAACCTGGAAAATCAGCAGCGTCAGTAATGCGCCAAAACCCGCCGAAGGCAGACCGGAAAGAATAGTGATTGGGTGTATAAAATCTTCATAGAGGATACCGAGAATTAGATAAATTACTAAAATAGACACCAACAACAATACACCTAAATCGTTGAAAGATTGTTGGAAGGTTTGGGCTGAACCTTGAAAGCTGGGGGTAATTGTTGAGGGTAATAGCTCACTGGCTGCTTGCTTGATAGCATCTGTAGCCTGACTTAGAGATGTTCCTGGGAGCGTATCAAAAGAGATAGTTGCAGAGGGGAGTTGAGCAACGTGAGTAACGGTGAGAGGGCCGACATTTTGAGTAATATTAGCGATCGCACTCAGGGGAACCTGTTTTCCAGTACTCGATTGCACATATAGTAGTGATAGGGCGCTGGGATCTCGCTGAAACTCCGGTTTTACTTCTAAAATTACATAAAATTGGTCATTTGGAGTATAGATAGTTGACACCTGGCTGGAACCATAAGCGGCGCTGAGGGTTTGTTCAACTTGTTGGGCGGTAATCCCAAGAGTTGCAGCTTTGTTGTGGTCAACTTGGACTTGGATTTGAGGAGTGCTGAGTTGTAAATCGCTGTCAACGTCCCGGAGTCCTGGTAGAGTTTTGACTTTATTTACAAGTTTAGGAACGTATTGGCGCAGGTCTTGTAAATTCAAACTCTGCAAGGTGAATTGATAAGTAGAATTAGTTTGTTGACCACCGATGGGAATAGCTGGCGGAGAACGGAGGAATGTCTTAACCCCAACTACACGTCTCAATTTGGGGGTTAGTTCTTGAATGATTTCGTCAGCACTCAGTTTACGTTCTGAACGTGGCTTGAGCCGAATCGTAATTCGCCCGGAGTTTACCGACGCATTCGGGCCACTTGCACCTACAATTGAGTCAACTGCTTCAATGTTGGGGTCTTTACGAATGATGTCAACAACCTTTTGCTGGTGACGGCGCATATCATCAAAAGAAATATCTTGCGCTCCTTTGGTGTTCGCCATCAGTTGTCCGGTGTCTTCGGTTGGAATAAATCCTTTGGGAACGATGACGAACAGATAGACGGTCATTACCAGCAAAATGCCAGAACCAATCAGTGTCATCAGGCGGTATTTTAAAATTGGTTTGAGCGTCCAATCATATCCTCGCAGTAGTAAATCAAATGCCCGTTCTGAAACTCGATACAGCCGATTTGGTCTTTGCTGATGTGAACCTAGAAAGCGACTGCATAACATGGGGGTGAGACTGAGGGAAACAAAACCCGAAACCAAAATTGCCACTGCGATCGTCACGGCAAATTCATGAAATAATTTCCCGATTATTCCACTCATAAACATGATGGGAATAAACACCGCTACTAAGGAAAGGGTCATTGACAAAATGGTGAAGCTGATTTCCTTCGATCCCTTCAATGCCGCGTTCAAGGGAGATTCGCCCATTTCTCGATAACGGACGATATTTTCTAACACCACGATCGCATCATCCACGACAAAGCCCACAGAAAGGGTTAACGCCATGAGTGAAAGGTTGTCTAGGGAGAAACCCGACAGATACATCACCGCAAAAGTGCCAATAATTGCTACAGGTAACGCCAAACTGGGAATTAGGGTAGCTGTTATGTCACGTAAAAATAAGAAAATCACCAAGACAACTAGACAAACCGAGAGAACCAAGGTAAATTTCACATCATTAACAGAGGCTCGAATGGTTTGGGAGCGATCGTACATAATCCCCATTTCAATGGATTTGGGAACTTGTTCGCGGAGTGTAGGTAAAAGCTCTTGGATAGCATCAACAATATTTACCGTATTAGCACCCGGCTGCGGCTGTACAGCGAGAACAACAGAATGACGATTTGTTACTTTGCGATCGCTATACAAATTCGAGACTTTAACGTTTTGTTCGCTGTCAATTACCTGCCCCAAATCCTGAAGCCGCACGGGCGCACCATTCTTGTAAGTTACAATTAGCTGGCGATAGCTGGCAGCATCGGTGAGTTGACCGTTCGCCTGAATCGTATAATTTTTGTAACTGTCAGAGAGACTGCCAGTTGGTAAGTTGACATTTCCTTGTTGAATTGCAGTTTTTACCTGACTTAGACCAATTCCCCGCGATGCTAACTCTCGCGGGTCAAGCTGGACGCGGACTGCATATTGCTGTTGACCAAAAACCTGTACCTGAGCAACACCATCAATCATCGAAATTGGTTGACCAACTGTTACCTCTGCGTATTCATCTACTGTCGAGATTGGCTGTGTCTCCGAATACATATAGAGGAAGAGAATTGGTGAGACAGATGGGTTAACTTTGCGATAGGTGGGTGGGTGAGGCATTCCGGCTGGTAGTTGTCCGGCTGCTGCTGAGATGGCTGCCTGTACATCTTTGGCGGCATCTTCCACTCTGCGGCTAAAGTCAAATTGTAGGGAGATGTTAGTGCTGCCTGTGGAACTGGTGGAATTGAATGAATTGAGTCCGGCAATTTCGGTAAACTGTCTTTCGAGGGGTGCGGCGACTGAAGATGCCATTGTTTCTGGAGTGGCACCAGGGAGACTAGCAGAGACAGATATAAAAGGATATTCAACGTTGGGTAGGGCGCTGATGGGTAATAGTAGATAACTCATCAGACCGAAGATGAGGATACCCATCATTACCAAAGTGGTCATGACTGGACGACGGATGAAGAGTTCTGAAAGGTTCATGGGTTTTGTTATTGAGTTAAGGCTTAACTCTTTGTCAAAGTCAATTTTTTTTAAACGAACCGCAAAGGACGCAAAGAGCGCAAAGGAAGAGAAGGAAGAAATGGTTAAGTGAAATGTGTTGAAATTATATTTCAAAGTGAGTTTAATAAATGTGTGATGGGTGCAACGGCTCTATCTGCATATTTATAAACATCTCTAACGACTCCCACACTGCTTCTTGAACTTATCTATCTCTTCCTTTGTGTCCTTTGCGTCCTTTGCGGTTCGTTTAAAAAAGTTAAACATTACGATCGCTCACCTGTAAATGAGAACACCCGCCGAAACTTAACTTGATTAAGCTTTTTCCGCCACGATTCCATATATATATAGAACACGGGTGTTAAATAAAGCGTTAATATCTGAGAAAACACTAGTCCACCCACAACTGCAATACCTAAAGGACGGCGGGATTCGGAACCAGCCCCAAATCCGATCGCAATAGGCAAGGTTCCCATTAATGCTGCCATCGTCGTCATCATAATTGGACGGAAGCGCACCAAACAGGCTTGATAAATCGCCTCGGACGGCTTTTTCAATTCATTTCGCTGGGCTTCGATGGCAAAGTCCACCATCATGATCCCGTTTTTCTTCACAATGCCCACTAAAAGAATTATGCCGATGAAGGAGTAAACGTTGAGTTCAACATGGAATATTATCAGCGTTAACAATGCCCCAAAACCTGCTGATGGTAAACCCGAAAGAATTGTAATTGGGTGAATGAAATCCTCATAGAGAATACCCAGGATTAGATAAATTACTAGGATGGCGATCGCTAACAATAAACCCAAACTCGGCAGTGAACTTTGAAATACTTGGCTTGCGCCTTGAAAGCTGGTGGTAATGCTCTTAGGAATTACCTGATCGATCAGTTCTGTAATTTTTTGGTTGGCATTTCCCAAGGACGCACCAGGAGCGAGGTTAAAGGAAATGGTGGCGGCGTTCATCCGACCGTTATGATTGACCATTAACGGGCTGACTCCCTGAGATAGTTTGGCGAATGTCTTTAGAGGAACTGCTACTCCTGTGCTGGAGTTAATGTATAAGGTTAACAGAGCATTGATATCCTGCTGATATTGCGGTGCTAATTCCAAAATCACCTGATACTCATTAGTTGCTGCATAGATGGTTGACACTTGATAGGAACCGTAAGCACTTCTGAGGGTATTTTCGATTTGCTCGGCGGTAATCCCATAAGTTGAAGCTTTATCGCGGTCAATGTCAATTTGAATCTGGGAAGCAAATTGTAAATCGCTGTTGACATCCTGGAGTTCTGGCAAGTTCTTCATCTTCAGAACAAGTTGGGGAACATATTCCTGCAAGGGTTTGACATCAGAACTCTGAAGTGCAACCTGATAAAGTCCTGTGCTTTGTTGAGCGCCAATGGGTATCGCTGGCGGATTTTGTAAGAATACTTGGATGCCTGGAACAGTGGCGAGTTTGGTTCGCAAATTTTGCACGATTTCGTCAGCCCCTAGTTGACGCTGCGATCGCGGTTTTAACCGAATAAACAAACTCCCAGAATTGGCTGCAACTGCTGCCCCACTGCCACTAGCACTCGCTCCTGCCCCGATATTGGAGTTGACTGCATCTACATTCGGGTCTTGGCGAATCAGGTTAGCAACTGTCTGCTGATGCTGAACAAGATTATCAAAAGATGCATCTTGGGCTGCTTGGGTAATGCCTGTAATTTGTCCGGTATCTTCGCTAGGAATAAAGCCTTTGGGAACTATCACCAACAGCCCAACTGTCACCGCCAATAGAAAGGCAGATAAAATCATTGTGGTAAGGTGATATTTTAAGACTTTTTTGAGACTCCAATCGTACAGAGCAAGGAAGCGATCGAATACATATTCGGAAGCTTGATATAACCGACTTTGATTAGCATGATCCACAGGACGCAGAAAACGGCTGCACAACATCGGAGTCAAAGTCAAAGACACAAAACCAGAAACGAGAATTGCCACTGCGATCGTTACAGCAAATTCATGAAATAATCGTCCCAGTACTTCACTCATGAACAACATGGGGATGAAGACTGCAACTAAGGAAAGGGTCATCGATAAAATTGTGAAACCAATTTCTCTCGACCCATTCAACGCCGCTTCTAGGGGACGTTCTCCCATTTCCATGTGACGGACGATATTTTCTAGCATAACGATCGCATCATCCACAACGAAACCCACCGAAAGGGTCAATGCCATCAGTGATAGATTATCTAGTGAGTAGTGCAGCAAATACATCACCGCAAAGGTTCCAATCAACGAAACAGGTAATGCCAAACTGGGAATCACAGTCGCCGAGAGGTTCCGTAAAAAGATGAAAATTACTAAGATAACTAGAGCGATCGTCAGAATCAACGTAAATCTGACATCATCTACTGAATCTCGAATTGATTGAGATGCATCATAGAGAATCCCAATTTCCACGGATGCCGGAATTTGATCTCGCAAATCCGGGAGCAATTTCTTAATCGTGTCTACGACTTGTACCGTATTGGTTCCGGGCTGTCTTTGAATGGTAAGAATAATGGCGCGAGTATTGTTATACCAGCTTGCTACCTTGTCATTTTCTACACTGTCAATAATCCGACCCAGTTGATTGAGATAGATGGGCATTCCATCTTTATAAGATACTATTAACTGACGATAAGCAGCCGCATCCTCAAGTTGTCCGTTAGTTTGGACTGTAAAATTCTTGTGATTTCCTGAAAGACTGCCGGTAGGCAAATTGACATTACCTTGTTGAATCGCCGTCGCCACCTGATCTAGCCCAATTTGTCGCGCTGCCAATTGCTGCGGATCGAGTTGAATACGAGCCGCATACTTTTGGGAACCGTAGACAGCTACCTGTGCTACCCCATTGATTGTAGATAGCTTTTGCGCTAAATAAGTCTCGGCATAATTGTCTACCTGGGAAAGCGGCAGAGTAGGAGAGTCTAAGTAAAGGTAGAGAATCGGTTGATCTGCGGGGTTAACTTTGCTGTAGGTAGGAGGATTGGGTAAATCGTTAGCAATTTGTCCCGATGCTCCCGATATCGCAGCTTGTACATCCTGCGCTGCATCATCAATGTTCCGACTCAGGTTAAATTGCAGGGTAATTTGAGTCTGTCCTAGAGTGCTAGTTGAGTTGAGCGAATCGAGTCCAGCAATACTAGAAAATTGCTTTTCTAGAGGACGGGCAACCGATGCTGCCATTGTTTCGGGGCTGGCTCCCGGTCGGGAAGCACTTACCTGAATTGTGGGATAATCTACACTTGGTAAATCGCTGATTGGCAGCAAGCGATAACTCATGAAACCGAAGATCAAAATCGCTGCCATCACCAGAGTCGTCATGATCGGGCGACGGATAAATGGTTCTGAGAGGTTCATGAATCACCTCCACCAGAGTTACGGGAATGATTTCTTCTTGGCTGATTCGAGTCATTACCGCCTTGGGAATTGCCGGCTGTTTTAACGCGAACTTTGCTCCCGGAAATGAGATTCGCTTGACCATCGGTAACAATTTTATCCCCTGGTTGTGGCCCTTTCTGAATTACATCTAGCCCCTGAATCGTGCTGCTAACTGTAACTGGAACGTTTTCTACCGTCATGTCTGGCTTAACTACAAAGACAAACTGCCCATCGGGGCCATTCTGCACGGCTTGGGAAGGAACAACCGTTGCATTCGGTTCTTCGGTCAACGTCAGCGTTGCGTTAACAAATTGACCAGGAAATAAGTGTCCCTGAGTGTTGTCAAAGTCGCCAATTAGTTGAATTGTCCCCGTGGTGTTATCAACTGTGTTATTGACAAAGGTCAAAGCACCTGGTATTGGATGAGATGGATTATCGGGGAACGTTACATCTACCTTCAGCTTGCCATTCTGCATATACTTTTGTACCTGGGGCAGATTTGTTTCAGGAATGGAAAAAGCAACTTGAATCGGGCGAATTTGGGTGATGGTAACAAGTGGAGTCGTGCTATTGGCTTGTACCACATTGCCCTGAGTCACGAGAATATTGCCAGCGCGACCATCAATCGGCGCATAAATTTTGGCGTAAGATAATTGCACTTTGGTATTGTCTAATGCTCCCTGGTCTGAAACGACAACAGCTTGAGCATTAGCGATCGCAGCTTGATCGCCCTTGACAACTGCGCCAGCATTAGTCAGCGCCACTTGATCGCTTTTCAAAACTGCTTCAGCATTAGCGATCGCTTCTCGATCTGCTTGGAGGGTTGCTGTAGCCGATTTACTATTAGAAACGTATTGTTGTGCTTGATCTAAACTGATAGCGCCTTTTTTGTATAACGTAGTATAGCGGTCGCTCTGTCCTTGGGCAAATTCTGCTTGCGCTTGATCCTTGGCCAAATTCGCCTGGGCTTGTCGCACTAAAGCTTGGTCTTTGACTAAAGTGGCTCTGGCTTGATCTACCTGACCCAAATCTCTAGTTAATGCGTCTCTGGCTTGTTGTACCGAGGCTTGGTCTTTGGCTACAGTACCTTGAGCTTGCTGGATTGCAGCAGCTTGCGATCGGTCATCTAGAGTAAACAAAAGTTGTCCCTTTTTTATATCTTGACCTTTCTTGAAATAAACGCCAACAATCCGCCCACTAGCTTGGGGCGTAATCGATACCGTAGAACCCGCTTGTACATTACCGATCGCCTGTAGTTGCAACGGAACCGTTTTTTGTGTCACCATTGCCACAGTTACAGGTGTCACTTGCTGCCGATTACGCCCAGACTTTTCAGATTTGTCTGACTTGGCTGCACTCGCATGGATACCAAAAAAACCTAGCCCAGCCAGCAATAGCATACCCAAAATTACCAAACGAATCTTTTTCTTTTTAGGCGATCGCGGTAGCTCTGGTTCTATCCTGTTCTCAGTCAAATTCTCGTTAGAAATTTCAATTTCATGGTTCATCAGAACCTCCAATGGATTTTAGTGTAAATATCTAGGCGTAAATAAATTAAAGTTTGTAGTGAGTTAGCGCGGTCTTCTCCCAAAGGGAGAGGCTTCTGCTAACACGAAGCGTCTCGTAGAGAAGGCGGTTTCCCTGATGAGCGACTAACTTTCCTGTTGGGTAAGGACTTTAGTTTTGATAGTCATTATTTTTAGAGATGAATCACTTATCACAAACCAGGATTATTAGAAACAATGAAATCTTTTACCACTTCAACTCCCGCTTATACCAATTTTATTTGAGGCGGCACATTTGAATAATTAGTTTTTTCCGGCTTGCCCGACGTGTTTTACAAATGGTGATTTTGTAGAATGTGAATCAAACCAATAATATTGTTCAATGCTTTTTAGAAAATCATACTTAAAATATTTCCTCATTTTATATACTTTGATAAATACTTATCTTTGTGTTTATTTATTACTTGTTAAACTGCCGATATAGAACTTGTAGAGCTTGTTTTTCTATCTGTCTAACTCGTTCTCGACTAATACCTATTCGCTTACCTATCTCTTCTAGAGTAAATTCATGTCCATCTGTTAATCCAAAATGCAAGGTTAATATTTCTTGTTGTTGTTTGGACAAGCTTGACAATAAGCTATCAACTTCATCATCGAAAAATTGCTGAGTAGTATAGCCATTTTCAGAATATCTATAATCTTCTATTAAATCTTCTAATTTCATCTCTTTATCTGACCCAACTCGAAGTTCGAGGGAGATAGTTGTACGAGCCAAAGCTAGATATTCTCGAATCTGACTAGGCTCTAAAGAAAGTGCATGAGCAATTTCTTTAGTGGTAGGAATACGTCCCAGCTTTTGAGATAACTCTCGCTGAACGCGCTTAATTTTGTTTAACTTTTCATTGATGTGCATCGGTAATCGAATCGCGCGTCCTTGTTGGGCGATCGCTCTGGTAATTCCTTGACGAATCCACCAGTAAACGTAGGTTGAAAATCTGTATCCTAGAGCCGGATTGAATTTTTCAACTCCTCTCTCTAAACCTAATGCACCTTCTTGAATTAAATCCATTAGCTCTAAGTTACGTCTTTGATATTGCTTGGCAATTGACACCACAAGCCGAAGATTAGACGCGATCATTTTCTGCTTGGCTTTTTTACCTTGATTTAGCTGTTGAAGTAGTTCCTGTTCACTTAACTGCATCTGGTTAGCCCATTCTGGCAATGTAGGTGTACGCTTTAATTCAACAGTCATTTTTTCTGATTCAGCAAGTATTTTCATCATCTGCTGAACTTGCTGGGCAAAAAAAACTTCTTGTTCTTGAGTCAACAGAGGTATCCGTCCAATTTCTTGAAGATAAGCACGGACTGTATCAGTGGAAGCTTTGCTTGTGTTAATAGCTTTAGTATCTGGAAATGATGTTAAATTACTCATAGTGAGTTAGCCTTTGCTCATTAATTAGGGTATTTTAGATTAGGGAAAAACCGTAGATAGTGGCTCGACGCTCCATAAAGGTTTTTATAAAAAAACCAGGTATCAAGCACTAGCTCCAAAAGAGCAATCAATACCCAAATTGCTAAAGAAACAATTACAGGTAGGCTGATATCAGGAAACTTCCTTTGCAAATCGATAATGCCAAATAACAGCAAAAACAGAAGTGAAACTCCCAATAGAAAGGACAGCTTAACGATCGCCAGAATGAAACGACTCATCTCTAAGATGCGATTGTAAAGCCTGGAAAATCTTTCCAGGATTTCCTCCATATTATTGATGACCAGTAGAATTTGTTGTTGATGTAGATGGGTAGCTAACGATAATTGTTGCTGCATTTGCATCAATTCATGTTCATTCTTGAAATTATCTAAAAGCTTGTCCCAAGGCAGTACTTGAGAGTTATTTGCCCAGATTGGAAAATCTTTTAAATGCAAGGGAACTAAATAGTTAATGAGTGCTATCAGAGCTTCATCAAAGTTACTAAGTTCAGAGGGAAGGGACTGAGTTAAACGAATGAGTTGGTCAATCTGAATCTGAAGTGTATAGTAATCTTCATATCTCCTTTGAGCGATCAACTGACTAGTAAAGGTGAGGAAAACAATTAACACCCCCAATAAAGCAGCTAGGGACTGGGATACAGCAGAAAAAAATTCAATCGCTACCTGTTTAGGTACTGTCAGCCAGGGGGCGTTTTCCCGCATAGAAAAAACTAGAGTGGCAACAAATACAAGCCCAACGATCGCTAGCTGATGGCGGGTAATCATAGCTATGACTATCCGCACTAAAGGAGTGTTACTGAGTTGAACCAGGATTTTTAGACCTGGGGCTGGTTCATAAATTTGGAGTCGTTTGGTTTTATAGGTTGACATGGTTGAAAGATACACTTCTTGACTTGTTGACAAGTATTCGTATACTTATTTACCACGCTGTAAACTTAGATGATTGTCCCCCGATTGAATCAATTTGCTCAGGTTAGCAACGGCGCTAGCATACTGAGGATCGGCTAATGTCGCCAAGGTTTGGTTTTGCACTAATGCTTTCTGTTGTGCCTCGCTTAACTCCACGTTAATATCTGGGGCAATGCCGACATGATTGATATCTCGACCTTTTGGTGTGTAGTATTTAGCGATCGTTAGTTTCAGACCTGAACCATCCTCTAGTGGCTCTACGGCTTGAACTAAACCTTTACCGAAAGTGCGAGTCCCTACTAAGGTAGCGCGATGATCGTCTTGCAGCGCTCCCGATAGAATTTCGCTAGCGCTAGCAGATCCCTTATCAACCAGTATTACTAAGGGTTTGTTGGTGAGAGGATGTCCCGATGCATTGTAGCTCTCTTTAACTTGGTCTCGATTTACCAAAGACACGATCGCCCCTTGCTTCAACCACATACTGGCAATTTGCAAACTTGCATCCAGCAGTCCACCTGGATCGGAACGCAAATCCAAAACGTAGCCCTGCACCTGCTGTTTTTCTAATGCTTGAATTGCTCGGTGCATCTCTGCGGGGGCAGTTTGTGTAAACTCTGGCAAACGAATATAACCAATTTTACCTGCTGTGGTTGTTTGCGTGTTGTAAGTTACAGGATGGATAGCAATATTGGCACGGGTAAGTTGGAAAGTTTGCGATTTATTGCCCCGTTGAATCATGAGTACTACTTTGGTTCCCACGGGGCCAAGAATCCGCTTAACGGCATCGTCAATTTTCATCCCCTGAGTTTTTTGACCGTTAATCTGAACAATTACATCATCCGGCAAAATACCTGCTTTAAAAGCAGGGGTTCCTTGAATTGGGGCGACAACGGTTAAGGCTTTAGTTTTTTCATTCTGTGCAAGTTCTAATCCTACGCCACTGAGGTTGCCAGAAATGTCGTTATTTAGGGCTTTAAATTCTTGTGGGTCAAAAAACTCCGTGTAGCGATCGCCTAATTTTGCCACCATTTCTTGAATCGCTCCATAAGCCTCTTTCTTAGAACTATAGGAACGGCTCATATACTGTTGTCGAATTGCTTTCCAATCTTGATGGTTAAAGCTGACATCAACATAATTTTTATCTAGGATTTGCCACACCTCATCCACCATATTTTGGGAGTTAGATTGGGGTTTACCTAAAGCTTTAGAAGCGTAAAAACTACTTCCTACAAGGATTGCTGCGATAGCGGCTAGTTCTATATTGACGAAGAATTTTTGTTTAAACATGCTTTAACTCTTGAAGAATAAGACAGAATTTAGAATATAATCCATGAAGGACTAATTTTTGACTTTTGGCTTTTGACTTTTGACTTCCGCCTTGCGGTACTAGGAGTTACCTTGGGATTGTCCTTTGCGGTGGGGATAAGCAGTCTTAAAAATATTCTGAATTTTAGTCTTTTGTTCAGCCGTAAGATTCAGGCTCAAAACTGCTTTACGCATTTTTTCACCTTGCTGTAATTTCGTTGACAATTCCTTTACCTGATCTGGGGTCAGAACTGCCTCAACTTGCTTGCGAACTTCTTCGCGCTTCTGGGCACGTTCTGGCGTATTGGCTCCTGGAGATGTCGTAGAAGTATCAGATACCTTTGTTCCATCATTCCCTTGAGATACATCTGGAGATTTAGAACTGGTGCAACCTGTCATTCCTCCAATCAGGATAGTTGCAAATAGCAGGATTGGTAAAATTATCTGTTTTTTAATCATTTACTTCTCTTGTGTTTGTTGTGTGTAATTATAAATAGCTATTTAGTAGAAGATGTTTGAAAAGTCGCTGCTTTACTTACACAAGCTAATCTTAAAAGTTAGAATCAGTTTGCACATGAGCTAGAATTACTAACCTAACCAGTAAAAAAGTACTCAAGTTATTGTGACTTTTTTCCTAATTTAGAAATAGTTAATTAGTCGGAACGGCTCTACCGATACTAGAGACAGATTCGTTATATAGGGAAGTAATGAGGACTGGGTACTGGGTAAAAAATTATCAGTCCCCAGTCCCTAGTTTCCATTCCCCATTTTCCAGTTCAATATTTACCTCTAAAATTGTGAAAATACCTATGGTTTTGTTAGAAAGACCATTGAGTTGGAACAGTTCTATGGTTCGCTTGATCTACCCATCTTTCCGTCTGTTGCTTTACTTAGAGTGGCTGTTATTAGCCACGGCAGTGTTCATGGAAGTTCTGCTGCCGTTTCAGTTGTCCTGGTCGTTGCTGCTAAGAATTCTGGCGATCGCAACTTTCAGTTTGATGGGCTTGAGACTACCAATGGTTAAGCTGGAAACAAAATTACTTTATACAGCCCTGGAATTCGGTTTAATTTGGCTACCGGCGACTCAACATAGCTTATCTCCTCGCTCCGTTTTGCTACTGTGTCTGGTACTGGTGATGCGGAGTTGTCTGATATTTAAGCGATCGGGACAGTTGGTTGTCTTGGGTTTATCTTTGCTATCGCATGGAATACTGCTTTTGTCAAGACCCATTGAACCTGAGAATTTTATGCGAGATAAGATGATCGCTATGTCTTGGGATTGGCGATTAAGTAATATATTATTGTTTAGCTTAACGTTAGTATTCGCTTTATTGTTAATTAACGCCCTGCTTGCAGAGCGCCAAAGTCGAGAGCAGTTAGAAATTGCCCATCAGCAATTAGAGAAAATCAATCAACAACTGTGCCAGTATGCTCTACGGATTGAAGATCAGGCAACTTTGCAGGAACGCAACCGAATTGCCCGCGAAATTCATGATGGGTTAGGACACACTCTCGCCGCCCAAACCATTCAGATTAATAATACTTTGTTGTTTTGGCAATCAAATAATGATAAAGCATTGACATTTCTCAAGCAGGCGAAAGAATTGGGGGCTGAGGCACTGCTAGAAATTCGGCGATCGCTTTCTGTTTTGCGTTCAAATCCTTTGCAAGGGCAATCTCTCAAATCAGCCATTGAAAAGCTACTGACAGATTTTCAGCAAACCACAGGTATTGAACCGTCCTGTAAAATTGATCTACCGTACAGTTTATCAACAGAAGTAAACACGGCCCTTTACCGCATTGTGCAAGAATCGTTGACAAATATTTGCAAACATGCTGAGGCAACGAGTGTCACTGTTAGACTACTGGCTCACGCTGGAATGATTCATCTGTCAATCGAAGATAATGGAAAAGGGTTTAACCCCACTCAAAATACAACCGGGTTTGGGTTACAAGGGATGCGAGAACGGGCTGTTGCACTGGGCGGCCAGTTGAATCTCCACAGCCAACTAGGAACCGGTTGCTGTATTTCTGTTTCTTTACCACTATCAAAGGTGTTGTTATAAGGCTTTTCAATTAATTGAATTACCCACTCCCTACTCCCCATCTAAGTTATGATTCAGATTTTATTAGTTGACGATCAGCATCTTATTCGCCAGGGACTTAAGAGTATGCTTGAGTCGAATGCCCAGATGCAGGTAGTCGGTGAGGCGGAGAATGGGCAACGGGCGCTCGAACAGATTGCCGCGCTGCAACCCGATATTGTACTAATGGATATCCGAATGCCTGTAATGGATGGAGTTGCCACAACAAAAGCGATCGCTCAACAATATCCTAATATTAAGGTTCTCGTCCTCACCACCTTTGATGATGATGAGTATGTTTTCCAGGCGATGCGACTAGGAGCCAAAGGCTATTTGCTCAAGGACACCGAACCAGATGAACTAATGTTGGCAATTCGAGCCGTCTACAAGGGACAAACCTTACTCGGCCCAGGATTGTTTGAGAAAGCACTCACGCCTATTGCTGCACCTGTCGCATCTGTGCAACCTCCTCCAGAATTGGCGCAACTTACAGCTAGAGAATTAGATGTATTGCGGTTAATTGCTTGTGGAGCCAATAACCGTGAAATTGCTGAATCCCTGTTTCTCTCAGAAAATACTGTTAAGAATTATGTTACCAACATTTTGAGTCGGTTGAGTTTACGCGATCGCACTCAAGCCGCTTTGTTTGCCTATTCGTTGTTTGGTGAACTTAAATAGATAAATACAAAAATAATATTAAGGGCAGGGGGCAGGGAGAAAGAGAGTTTGAGGCTTGTTTATTTTATTTACACAGTTTGGTTTTATTATGCCGACTTATTTAAATTTGGGATTGTGAATGAGGAAAATCAATATTTTCTTTGATCGACAATTTAAAATTTGGGCATTGTTTAACTCTATAAGTATGTTAATAGAGGAACTATTCAATTTGCTGTCTAAGCGACGGTGTTAGAATCATTAGTCCCCGGACAATCTCTTCAGGAGTGGCTGTGCCATCTATCGTCTTTTGAGCGATCGCCATCACTTCCAAAGCTAGGTTCGTGGGAATTCCCCTTGCTTCTAACCGCTTCAATTCCAAAATGTCAATGCCTGCTGCCAATCCATCCAAATACTCTTCTACACTCACTCCTAAGTTTTCAATTTCCGACATGGGTATAATTAGTTTTTTGTTTGACTTCTATAATTCAAGCATCAATATGTTCTTGTTGGGGGCGTAAACTGTTAATCGTAGCGGTCAAAACTAGGACAATTGCCAAAATCAACACGCTATTTCTGAGCATTGAATTATCAAAGTGCTTGATTGCGATCGCCACCAATGCCCAGAGTATTACTCCTGTATAAGCGATGTCTCGACGCTGGATGACAATAAATGCTGCAACTGCTGTTGCTATCGATACCATGACGAGAGTCCAGATTACAGCAGAAATTCCCCAACCGTTCCACCTATGAAAATACAAAGCACACGCTACGTTGACAATGGTAGCCACGCTGATCCAGCCTAGATAAATGCTGATCGGAAAGTGAATACACCATTTTTTCAGCCGAGATACACGCGATTTACCAATTTCTAACCGCATATAAACACCAATCAGGGGCAACAGAATCAAGAGCATTGCTATTACAGAAAGAGCAAAAAAGCGAGACAAAAACAGATACACCCAGATACTTTGAGCAACACAGGCAATTACCAATAGATAACCTGTGTTACGCAAATCAGGCTCATCTCGTTGGTTAGGTAGAGCTTGGTATACCCCAAAAGCAAATAACCCAAGGTAAATCAGCCCCCAGATAGCAAAGGCATAATTGGCAGGGATAATCAGGACATTTTTAAACAAAGTATTGGAAATTTCCCCTATGCTAAGTCCATTGAGCGGAAAAATATTCGATATTACGTTGATAACAAATGCACCAAAGATTGCAGCCAAAGTAACAAGCTGTCGCCAAAAATCCCGGTAATTGCCTTTTGTGGACTGCTGCATAGGATGTTAACTCATATCTTTTGTGTTTTTAGCTTACATCTGAAAAAGAGCGACGCATATAAACCACAGGCATATCGTGCAAGTTAATGAAGAGAGCGATCGCTCTCTACCTAACTCAAATTTCTTTTCTGCGATCGCCTGCCGGAAATTGTAAACCAGCCCACTGCCAGAGATTTCCTTTCTACGAGACGCTGAACGCGAACGCTAGAAAGAGCGTGATTCAGTACCTAATGCCACACCAGCAGTTTTTGGCTGTATGTATACAATGTGTTCTATGATCATTGAAAAATCTTTTTGTTAGCAAAATGTCCAAGCGTAGTTACGCCATTCTAGGAACTGGTGCATTAGGTGGCTTTTATGGTGCAAAACTGCAAAAAGCTGGCTTAGATGTCCACTTTTTGCTGAAGAGTGATTATGAATATGTCAGTAAATCTGGTTTACTTATTGAGTCAAAAGATGGTGATTTCACCTTGACTCAAGTCAACGCTTACAATGATATAGAAAAAATGCCACAATGCGATGTGGTGGTGATAGCACTAAAGACTACACAAAACCATTTATTGCCGCAGATGTTACCGCCACTCGTCAGGGATGATGGGGTAGTGTTGGTATTGCAAAATGGACTGGCGGTGGAAGAAGAAGTTGCCAAAATAGTTGGCAATGTCAGCATTATTGGTGGTTTGTGTTTTCTTTGTTCCAATAAAGTCGGAGCAGGACATATCCGCCACGTTGACTATGGAAAAATTATTTTAGGGGGATATGCTTCTGGCTATGATCCTACTGAGATTACAGATAAGATGCAGCAAATTGCCGATGACTTTACTAATGCTGGTATCTCAATAGAATTAGTTGAAGACTTATTAATAGGGCGATGGAAAAAATTGGTGTGGAATATTCCCTATAATGGACTGTCTGTAATTCTCAACGCTAGAACAGATGAATTAATGTCATATCCCCACACCCGCAAATTAGTTGAACAATTGATGTATGAAGTTGTAGCAGGGTCGAAAAGTTGTGGACGCATCATTCCTGATAGCTTCATTCAAACAATGCTGGATTACACCTTGAAGATGAAGCCTTATCGTACCAGTATGAAAATTGACTACGACGAAAGGCGACCTATGGAAGTAGAAGCAATTTTCGGGAACCCATTACGGAAAGCGCAAGCAGCAGATGTAGATTTACCGCAGATTAGCTGTATATACCAGCAGCTAAAGTTTTTGGATGAAAAAATAAGAGTGGGAGAACGGGAAAACGCTTAATTATTATTGTCTGAAACACTACACCCAACACTTAATATCGTGGTAAGACGATTAGCATAAAATTTTACCCCTCAAAACTTTTCAAACAGCCTCTAAAAACACAAGACATCATGAGTCAGGGAAGCATAATATCTCTCGGTAACGTTAATGCAGATTTTCAGGTACGAGTTGATCGCCGTCCAGACTGGGAGCAACGCGAAAAAATGAAACCATGAATGCGGATGGAAGAATACTTTAAATAATCGTAAAAATTCAGTCCACAAATCAACCTTTACCTCTTGGTGTAAATCTGCAAACCCAACAACAGGGAGAACTGATTGATTTACGGGGTGTCACAGAATTGGTTAAAGCTGATTTTGTGGTGAATAGAGAAGCTGCTTTTAATAACTTTGTTGGATTCTATCAAGTAGCGAATGAGAATGGTGGTATTGATACTAATGGCGATAGCCAACCTGATATTCTCCCCGGAGAGGCTGGTTATACTCAAGCAGCAGTTCGTGGGCGTATTGCTGGCATTGAACTAAAAGTTAATAACCAAGGTACGCCTATTTACATCGGCAGTTTAACACCTGGTTCTATCTTTGCACCATTTATATATAATTGTTGATGGCAGACCCGATGCAGTGTTAGATACTAATTCTAGTAACGATCCAAGCGTTTACTTCCCTTTTTTGGGTGCTAACACTGAGAAAGTGGATCATCTTCGCCTGTTAGGAAGTAATATCTTTGGTTTTGAAGATTTAGTCAATGGTGGCGATCGAGATTTTAATGATGTAATTGTGCAAGTTAATTTAAGTAAATATATTGTTTAAATAGTCATACCTCCTCAAGTTTCAGCACTTAGAACCGGGAACTCTAAACCCTCAATAGACCATTCGTAAGAGGTTAAGATCACAGGAAATCTATTGCTTTATCTTGTCGCAGCATCCCAATGTTTACCTGGCTTTGGGGTTGCCGATTTAGAGCTTGTTCCAAACCCTCCTCCACAAATAGCTGTCTTACCCTTTCAATTGTTGAGGTCCTGATGTTTATGGTCGAAGCGTAGGCGTAGCCCGCCGTAGGCATCGCTTGATCTATCCAACCTCCTGACTCTCGGTTAGTATCTGCCACTAGTAACACACGCGTGTAATTTATTTTATACGCAGAAGTTTTACATGTAGTTGTCAATTTATCTAAGTATGCTCTCTCTTTAGATGTTAGAGAGACAATGTATTTTTTCTTCGGCATCAGATACGCGCACTACTTTGAGTATCTACAGATTACACTATCCGCATATCCATCAATTTTAAATTGACAGACTACTAAAACTGTATTCAATCAGACTCCTTTTTTTTCTTGAACATTACCGATTTAGTCTAAACTTCAGTATTAATACTAGTGTTGTTAGTATTTTTTCATGCCATATTAGGGCATCAATCTCAGTGTTTTAACTAAGAATCATTAGATATTTTACACAGATTGAAAACTATAGTTTTCAATCTAGTATTTCTGGCTAAACAGCAAAAATAACTGTAATTTCACCTTACCTTAAAGAAATAACTATGAATATAAATCATAATCTCCCCTATACCATTGTTTTTATTGATGCCAACATTTCGGGCTATCAAGACTTAATACAGAAAGTTAACCCAGACACTGAAGTAGTAATACTTGATACTGCAAAAGATGGAATTGAGCAGATTACTGAGGCTTTAAACGGACGGCAAGGTATAGAGAGTATTCACATTGTCTCTCACGGCAGTGCTGGAAAACTGCAATTAGGGACAACGCAGTTAAACGGAGATAATTTACAGGCTTATTCTGCTCAATTAAAGCAATGGGGACAAGCCTTAAGTAATAACGGAGATATTCTTCTCTATGGATGTAGTGTTGCTGGAGACAAAGCAGGATTCGAGTTTGTTCAGAAATTAAGCAAGATTACAGGAGCAGATGTTGCCGCTTCAGACGATCTTACAGGGAATGCCGCTTTAGGGGGTGACTGGCAGTTAGAAGTTGAAACTGGCGCGATTGAAGCACAGCAAGCTTTTTATGATGTAGAAAACTTTGCTGGGCTTTTGAATATTATTTCCGTCAAGAACACCAACGATAGTGGCGATGGTTCTTTACGAAAAGCCATTGAAGATGCGGCAAGCAATCCAGGACTTGATGTCATTGATTTAGGAGGAATTTTTGGCACGATTTACCTTAACTCTTCCCTGCCGACCATTCAAAGTGGAAATGATCTTTTCTTTGTTGGTAATAGCAACCTGACTTTCTTTTTTGGTAATAGCAACCTGACTATTGATGGCGGTAGTAACTTTCAGATTCTAGCGATTGATGGTGCAACCGTAGGATTTGAAGGACTGACCTTTGCCAAGGGCTATGCAAGGGGTGGAAATGCTTCCAGCGGAGGCGGGGGTGGACTGGGTGCAGGGGGCGCTCTATTTATTAACAATGGGAAAGTTGTTGTTAATAATGTTAACTTCCAGAATAACAAAGCTGAAGGAGGAGATTCCTCCGACGATGGAGGTGCAAAAGGAGGGAATGATGAGCAAAGCGGTAATACCGGCGGGCGCGGTGGTAGAGCAAACTCAACTGGCTCTTTTTATCTTTTTGGAGGTAATGGGGGTAGTCGGGGCAATAGTAGTGGTGGGAAGGGTGGTCAAGGCGGTCAAGGTGGGTTCGGCGGCGGCGGCGGTGGCGGCGGTGGCGGTGGTGGTGGTGGTGATGATTATGGTCATGGTGGCGCTGGCGGTCAAGGTGGGTTCGGCGGCGGCGGCGGTGGCGGCGGTGGCGGCGGCGCTGATGTTGACACTTTGAGTAATGGAGAAAATGGTAGTGCCGGTGATAGAGGGTATGGAGGCTCTTTTGGTGGTGGTGGTGACAGCGGTTGGGGTGGTGGTGGGCCAAACCGCGATACTATAGGCGGTAAAGGGGGGCGAGGTGGCGGTGGGGCTGGTTTAGGTGGTGCTATCTTTGCGCGTCAAGGAGCAGCACTAACTATTCTCAACAGCAATTTCACAGATAACTCTGTTGTGTATGGAAATGGATACAACAAAGGTCAAACTTATGGTTCAGCATTTGCAGCCCAGTACAACAATACTGCAATTAGTGGTAGAGACAATGGTACGTGGTCTAAAGTTGTCTATCGAGGCAACAATGACCCTGAACGTGCAAATACAGATATTAGTCTGCCCACTATTAGCATTACTCCTGATAGTGCTTCAGAGGTGAGCGGTAAAGCTAACTTCAAGCTCAATGTTAATGGGAGTTTGCCGTCTAATAGTGTAGATGTTTATTATTATGTTAGCAATACAAGTGGAGCTATAGAAGGCACTGATTTTAAGAGTAATACAGGTAAATTTAGTCTGAATCCTAATGAAAAATTACTAACTTTTGATGTAATTAACGATCAGATTTATGACCCTAATGAGTCTTTTACGGTGCGGCTGCTGCCAGGAATAGAATACCAAAAAGATGCTAATAACTTTGAAGCACGAATTACGATTCAAGATGACGAACCGCTCATTAGTATTGAAAAACTCACCGATGGCTCAGAAAATAGCAGCAAAAATGCTGAGTTTAAACTTACCTTTGACAGGGTAAAAACAGAACAATTTAAATTAAAGCTGGACATTCCTAGCGTTTATGAAAAAGACAATAATAATCCCAAAAAATACTTATTAATAACAGGTAATGAGACAATCCGAGGTGCTTATAACAACACGGCTAAAGGTGCTGATTATAAGGTTTATTGGCGCTATGCAGATCACTCTACAAAACAATATTTGACTGGTAATGAAATTACCATTGAACCCAACACAGGAAGAGATAATAAAGCCATTGTGATTGGGCTAGAGCCTATTGATGATGATGTTGCGGAGAAGACGGAATCAGTAACTGTGGGATTGTTACAACAAAAAGACAGTTCTGGTAATCTCTACTATCAGGTTGATCCAAATAAACCATCAGCAACAGTTTCTATTCAAGACAACGAACCCACCTTAGAACTGGTAGAAATTAGAGATGCTAAAGAATATGGCAAGTTACTACTCGCTCAAGAAGATTCTGAGTCTATTGGTTATATTGAATTAAAAGCAGATAGACCAATTACCAATTCTTTTGGGTTGTGGGTAAAATACACTATTACTGCTGGCAGTAATGTAATTCAAGGCATTGATTACCTCAATTCTCAGTATCGGAAAGTATCTTTGCAACCGGATACACAACAAAATGGCATCATTATTCCTCAAGGCGAACAATTAAATATTCCGGGCAATAGTGTTGTCGATGCTTCTAAAATTAGAATTTACTTTATGGCATTGCCAGATGCTATTAAAGAAAATGCTGAAACTGTCACAATTGATGTTCAGCCTTATCATTTTGATACAGATATCACAGGCAATCCCTCAATTTCTAATTTCCGGTTGAAACAAGACGGTCAAATTGTTAGTAAAATTACGGCTAAGTTAAATATTGAAGATAGTAATCTCTATCAGCCACAAGTTTTCATATTAGATCAGGATAATCAGTTGGTTTCTGCAACAAATCCCTTAATAGTTAGAAACCAAAAAGTTGTCTTTAAGGTCAAGTTAGGCAGCCAACCTATTAGTGATGTTAATCTTCAATTTAATTCCCCAACATCAGGGAATTTAGACCGCAGCAATGTTAAATTCCAGGCATCGGCAAAACTAAATCTCGGCACAACAACTGTCAGCGAAGAAACCACAGGTGCTACAGAACCTAATAATACAGCATTCCAAGCAATTCCCATTACAACAACTAGCTTCAAATTTGATGGTTCCATTACTAGTAGCGCCTCCTCGACTGATGTTGATTTGTTTAAAATTTACTTGCAAAAAGGTGACAAAATTACTATTCGGGTAGATGCTCAATCGATCAAGTTATCGAATTTAGATTCAAGATTAAGGTTGCTAAATTCTCAAAGTGAAATTATTGTCGATAACGATGATACGAATGGAAGAGATCCGTTTATACAATATACAGTTACTGCGACGGATACTTACTATATCGGAGTTGCTCATTACAGTGTAAATTATAAACTTTCAGGCGCAACAGATACCAATTCAGGTTCTGGAAAATATAAATTGGCTGTTGATGTAAATCCTATATCTGCTACCAATTCTTGGGATGAATTACAAACATTCACTATTAATAATGTTACATCAGATTTGAATTTGACGGCTCAGATTACAAGTCAGGATGCTAACTTTGCTAACTTAAATATTAGCATTCCAGTTACAACGCAAATACCCTTAAAAACAAAGGTTACAGAAGGGACACAACCACAGGATCTTGGTAACCCAGAAATTAGCCTTTTAGTTTCTGACGCTATCAAAGAAGACAATAATCAACCGGGGCAATTTGGATTACAGTTGAATCATGCAGCGAAGCAAGATTTAGCTGTCAAATATACCATTAACGGTAATGCCACCCTTGGTAAGGACTATCAAGGTTTAATTAGTCAAGGAACGATCGCGATCGCTAAGGGTGAAACATCCGTCACAATTCCCATCTCTGCAATTAGCGATTCTATTAAAGAACCGACAGAAACGATTACTCTGACTTTAGATCAGGGAACAGGCTACACCCTAAATAGTGCTAATTCCACTAAAACCCTAAATCTTTTCGATAGCAATACTGTAGGGCTAGAAATAGCAAACGTTACCGTTGATGATCAAATTGTCAATGCTGAAGGTAAAGTCCTACCCATAATTGCCCCTACGTTCCGGACATTGCAAACCTCAGAACGGGTTGATAAAGAAACCTTTGCCATTCGTCTGAAAAGTCAACCTACTCAAGATGTCACCGTCAGCTTTGATGGATTAAATCAGGCTGAAGGTGAGTTAAAACTCTATAACGGTGCTTCTGTATCGACAATCACTTTTACTCCAACCAACTGGGATAAATACCAACTCTTTGATATTGTTGGGAAGCCTGATAATAAAGTTGATGGCGATATTACTTATCAGCTACAAGCAAAAACTACAAGTAGTGATTCTAACTACAATAAATTAACGTTTCCCATTGCCGTTGCCAATCAAGATATTGATGACGATATCGATAATTCGGTAACCATAACTCGTCCTGACCCTACCATAGCGATCGCCAGCTTGCAAGGAGGGAATGTCAATCTTGCTGAAGACAATGGCACGCAAACATTGAAAGTGGTACTCGACCGACCTGCACCACAAGGGGGAACCACGGTCTTCTTATCTTTAGATGGGAGTACTGCAACCTTAAATCAGGATTTCGCCCTCAATACAAACTACTTCCAATTACAAAGCGATAATAGCCCCTTTCAAGGGATAGGTGTCGGTCAATTTAGTACGCCCAGTTTTGCCGATCTCGATCAAGATAGCGATTTAGATTTAATTGTTGGCAAAGCCGACGGTCAAATCGCATTTTATGAAAACACTGGTACACCTGCTGTTCCCTTATTTAAAGAACTACAAAAAACCAATAATCTTTTTAACAACATTAATGTAGGCAATAACAGTACGCCAACCTTTGCTGATCTCGATAAAGATGGCGATCTAGATTTGATTGTTGGTAATGCCGATGGCAAACTTGCCGAGTATGAAAATATTAGCGATCGCACAGGAGTTAAATTTGGGCAGCGTTTCGGCTTAAGTAATCCTTTTGAAGAAATTAATAACAGCCTGCCAAACTTTTTTGAACGCTATTTTAGAAATATTAGTGTACCGCAAAACAGTGCCCCAGCCTTTGCCGATCTCGATCAAGATGGCGATCTAGATTTGATTCTTGGTAATGCTGATGGCAAACTCAAATACTACATAAATACTGGCACAGCTTCAAAACCAGTCTTCTCACTTAAAGAAAATAGTCCATTTGACGGTATTGATGTTGGCGATAATAGCATCCCATCTTTCACAGATATCGATAACGATGGTGACTTAGACTTATTTGTGGGGCGAAAAGACGGTTCTGTTGCTTTCTATCGCAATACAGGTAACCCAACAACACCAACTTTTACCGTAGATACTATCAACTTCCCTGGTAGTCCGTGGAAAGTAGGAGCAAATAGTGCGCCTGTTTTTGCCGATTTAAATAACAATGGCAGTGTAGATGTTGTCATTGGCGCAGCAGATGGAAAACTGCAATACCTCAAGCAATTTCCAGCAGTTGTGATTCCTGAAGGACAAACTAGCGCTGAAATTACAGTTAAATCTCTTGGCGATCAAATTAAAGAAACAGACGAAACTATTAATCTGAAACTCGGTAGTGGAGAAGGATATCAAATCGATCAAAATGCGCCAGAAAATTTCCGGCAACCTCTGACAATTCAAGATAATGACCAAGCTGGAATTCTGATTAAGGATGCTCAAGGAAAATCATTACAGTCGCTACAATTTTCTACGAAAGAAGGCGATACTACTCCCCTCACCTTCACAGCCGAATTAACCAGTAAACCCACAGATACAGTTGAGATTTATTTTTCTACTAGTAATAGTATAGAAGGAAAACTCATCACCAAAAACTCAAAAAAGTCACAATCTTCAGATGAAGTTGCTTTAAAATTTACTCCCGACAATTGGAATCAACCGCAACAATTTTTCATTGTTCCCCAGGACGATCGCGTTCAAGATGGGGCTGTTAGTTATGTTATTAACAGACGTATTCAAAGTAATGACCCCAACTATAACGATACGAACGATACGAAAAAATATCAGTTGACTGTCGTCAACAATGACGATGGTGACCAGGCAGGATTGACAATCACTCCACTAGTGGGTGTGACAGAAGGTACAGGAGATTCCTTTACAATTAAGCTCAACAGTCAACCTGTTGGTAACGTCGTGGTAACGATGACTCCAGGTAATGAGGAATTTAACTTCATCGGTAAACAACCTGGAGAAATAGTCAGTCTTACCTTCGATTCACAAACATGGGATATACCTCAAACCGTTCAAATTACTGCTGTTGATGATGACAAAGTTGAGTATCTACAAAAAAGTCAGATCAACTTCCAAGTTTCTGGAGAGGATGAACTTTATAAAAAACTAACTGCAACTCTCAAGCCTTTAGAAGTCCTCATCAAAGATAATGATATTCCTACAGCTCGCATTACAGCAGGGAGAGCCGCAGCAGAAATTTTCTCCACTCCTGGATACTTCATTATCGACTTGGATCGCGATCTGACATCACTACCTCCAGAAAATACAGGAATTGAGGTCAATTATCGTATTAATGGAGGAAGTGCTACTCTCAATCAAGATTATCAATCAATTCAAACTGATTCTAATACAACTGGTAAGGTTCGCGTTTTTGGTAATCAAGTCTTAGTGCCGATTGTTCCCATTGACGATAAGGTAGTTGAAGACCTAAACCTTTCTGTTAAGAATGTAACTCGAATTAACAATACAACATTAAAATTAGGAGTTTCTGCCAAAGCTTTAAGCTCTAATAAAGACGTAAAAAATGCCCAATCTTTGCCATTGTCTAAAGACAGCATTGTTGAATTTGGTAATATTAAAGGAACCGTAACTGAAACCACAAATCTGACTCAAATTGGCCAAGGTTGGTTCAACTTTGATGGCAAGGATGACTACGTTTCTGTCAATGATCCGAAAATTAGCGGCGATTATACAATTGAGGCTTGGATTAAAATCGATCAACATCAATCATTCTCACGGATTGTTGATTTTGGTAATGGTGAAGCACAAAATAACATCATTTTGAATTTTGATGGTGCTACAGGGAGACTGCGCTTAGAAACCTATGTAGGGAAAAACAGAAACTATACATCGGTAACCACAGAGAACTTGCTACCAACTGGTGAGTGGATTCATGTTGCTGGAGTCAATGATGGTAAAGGAAATGCTCATCTCTATATCAATGGAGAGTTAGTAAAATCAGCAAGCGGACAAAATATAGCTGAGAATGTGGATCGGGCAAGTAATTACATTGCTCGCAGTAATTGGGCAAATGATAAGTATTTTCAGGGGAATATAGCGGAAGTCAGAATTTGGGATACTGCCCGTACGCAACAGCAAATTGTAGAAAACATGAACCGTTTTCTCATTGGTAAAGAAGATAGTTTAAATGTTTACTACAGTGCTAATACTAATAGTATCAACCAACAGCAATTAACAACGGGAACAATTACAGATATCAATGGCAAGGGTGTCAATGGCAGCTTAAAGAATGGGGCCAAGTGGACAGTTGACACTAATAATAACCCTGTTGACAATAACGTACTAAATTACAGGGGCGATATTCAAGTAAATGTTGACTCTGCTGTAGCACAGCAAATTACGGCAGGTTCTGTGGCCCGAATTCCTTCAGAAACAGTGTCGGTAGAGTTACTTCCTGATGACGGCTATAAGTTAGATAATGCTACTAAATCAGCCAGTCTGAATATTATTGACAATGATGTCCCAGGAGTGCGAATTGTCGAAGCGGGAAATCGGACAGTTGCGATCGAAGATGATCCCTTCAAAACTAGCGATCAGGATCAAATTCGCTATTCTCAATTTGAAGTGTCGTTACTGAGTGAACCTTCTGCACCTGTGACATTAACGTTAACTAGCCCCACCACGAAAAATGGGAAAAAGCAGTTAACCTTGATGGATCTGTCTAGTGGAATTCCTAAGCCTGTTGATTCGGTGACGCTAACGTTTAAACCAGAAAATTGGTATCAACTGCAAACCGTTAATGTGCAAGGGTTTGATGATGGTATCCTCGAATCCGATACAGACCCCACAAATCCCCATGAGGCGAAGATTAAATATCAAGTTACCAGTAGCGATCCCAATTACCATAATTTACCAGTTGTCGATCAAACTATTGGTTTAGTCGATCGCGTTCTGGATAAAGCAAAAACCACTGAAGGCGTAACAGCAGGCTTTGGGACACTGCAACAGACGATAAATCAAATTGAATTGCCAATTATTGGTTCTTTAGAAGGGCGTTCGCCGACGTTGTTTGCAGATTTAGGGAATGCGATTGTTAAAGGCATTTCTCAAGCGCAAACCGATCGCCTGACTTCAACAAAACTCGATAGCATTATTGAAAACGCTTTAACAGATTTAGGACTTACTGGTGTCAAAGTTAATACTAAAGTTACAGATACAGACACTTATTTTTCCTTTGAACTGAAAAAGCAGTACAACGCCTTTAATGTCAATCTGTCTAGCAATTTGGGGTTACCAGCTTTAGGAATTGGGTTTCAATCGCAAGGGAAACTCAGTGCTGATTTTAAATTTGATCTATCGATTGGGTTTGGGCTAAATAAGTTACTTGGGTTCTATCTCGATCCAGAAAAGACAAAATTGAGTGCGGATGTCAGCCTCACCCTCCCAGGTTTTGCAGCTAAGGGGAATTTAGGATTTTTGCAAGTTGACTTTAAAGACGACGATAAAAATCCGACGAAGTTAGGGGTTTCTTTTAACGCCCGTCTCAAAGATCCCGAAGCAGAGAAAAACAAACGTCAAACTGTTGAGACTCCTACAATTACAACAATTGATGTTAAAGCTACTCAAGTAGAAACCTCTCCAGATGATGCGGTAACAATTCCCAAAACGAAGAGTCTTGCCGCTGTTCCGTCAGAAAAAGCGCCCAGTGAACCTTTGGCGAATCCTGATAAAGGGCTACCCGATCAACTCACCAAGGCGATTCCCACCAAAAAGATGCAGCAAATTCCTGTGGGTAGTCGTACTTTGGCACAGACGGTAGACCAAAAAACGGTGCAATACAATCAGAATTTGCAGACAATTGAGCGAATTCCAGATTTAACTTCTGCTTTTCCCAAGGTATCTACCCAAACCTTAATAGATTGGTTAAAGAAGCCGTCTACAGAGATTTCTGGTATAGATCAGGCGATCGCCGATCTGCTCAAGCAAGCTTCTCCAGAAGTGAAAACAGCGCTGTTAACTCTCCTCAAAGACGCGGGTAATGTTGACATCGCACTGACAAATTTGCCTAATCAAAAAGACCTGCAAATTACCTATACAGGAACCCTAGATTTAACCAAGCTGTTGAGTGTGATTCCTGGAGTTAAAGATTTACCACTCAAAGGATTGAAGTTACCTGTCGAAAAACCCAGATTAACTATTACAAATTTAGGGCAGGAAAATGCAGACTACATTTTTGCGGCTGACAGTCTACCCAAACAAGAATTAATAACTTGGCTCGCAAACCAAGGCAAAACTCTATTACCTACAGAAGTTCAAAGTGTTCTCGATCAACTCTCAGCCCTGACAAAAAAAGTCAATTTAGTATTAGGGAAGCATCAAATTAAAGTCTCCTATCAAGGCGACTTAGATATAGCGCAGTTGACTGGTATAATTCCAGGTATTAAAGATTTACCCTTGAAGGGATTAACCCTAAACGTCACCAATCCTAGTATTACGATTACCAATCCAGGTAGTAAAAGTGCAAATTATGCGTTTATCGCTCAAGAACTGCCGAAGAAAGCACTAGTAGATTGGTTAACTAACCAAGGCAAAACACTTTTAAGCACAGAAAGTCAGGATGTTTTAAATCA
Source organism: Nostoc sp. ChiVER01 (assembly GCF_034531155.1). Lineage (NCBI taxonomy): Bacteria > Bacillati > Cyanobacteriota > Cyanophyceae > Nostocales > Nostocaceae > Nostoc > Nostoc sp. ChiVER01. The sequence continues at coordinate 113,317 of NZ_JAVRBS010000001.1, forward strand.
GCTTTTAGCACTGACAGAAAAAATTGATTTGGTGCTAGGAAAAGAGCAAATTAAAGTCACTTATAAAAATAGTTTAGACTTAGCGAAGCTGACAACAGTAATACCTGGGATTAAAGATTTACCTTTAAATGGATTAACGCTACCTGTCATCAATCCTAGCATTACGATTACCAATCCTCAGAGCAAAAATGCCAGTTACGCCTTTAGTGCCGATAGTCTACCAAAGAAACAACTAGTAGATTGGTTAAGCAACCAAGGAAAAACACTTTTACCCGCAGAAGTTCAAAGTGTTTTAAATCAACTGTTAGATTTTACAGAAAACATCGATTTGGTGTTAGGGAAGGATCAAATTCAAGTCGCTTATCAAGGTAACTTAGATTTAGCCAAGTTAGCTAAAGTAATTCCAGGGGTTAAAGATTTACCTTTAACTGAATTGATTTTACCTGTTACCAATCCCCACCTGACAATTAGTAATCTCAAAGGGACTCCAGATTATGCCTTTGCTGCTGACAGTCTACCAAAACGTCCTCTGATAGAGTGGTTAAGCAAAAAAGGTAAAGAACTTTTACCCGCAGACGCACAAACTGTTCTCAATCAACTTTTTGCTTCTGGATTGGAACAGGTAGATGTGATTTTGGGCAATCAACAAATGCAAATCACTTATAACGGCGATTTGCAGTTGAATGCATTAATACCCTTAATTCCTGGGTTGACAGATTTACCTTTAGAAGGGTTGAATTTGCCTGTCACTAATCCCAGCCTAACGTTACTAAATTTCGGCGTGAAAGATAAAGCAGTTGATTATGCTTTTTCTGTGAAGCGCTTACCGAAAAAAGAGCTACTTGATTGGGTGAAGAATAAAGCTGTAAACCTTCTACCGCAAGAGGTACGTGAGGTTTTAGATAATCTATTGCAGTTAACAGAAAATGTTGACTTACAACTAGGTAAAAACCAGATTCAAGTTGCTTATTTGGGCGATCTAGATTTAGGGGCGATTTTAAAACAAGTTCCGGGGCTAAAGGATTTACCATTAAACACCCTGAAACTACTTGTAACAAATCCTCGGCTAACAATTACGAATCCTAGCAGCAGAGATATTGATTACAGTTTTAGTGCCGATCGCTTACCTAAAAAGGAACTGATTGAGTGGTTGGTGCAGCAGTTACCCGAAGATGCTAAATCCATTGTAAATCAGGTTTCTGATATCGCCCAACAGGTGGATATTCTGTTTAGCGATCGCCAATTGCAATTAGCTTATCAGGGCAATGTCGATTTAGCTGCGATCGCAAAAGTCATACCTGGCATTAAAGACCTATCTTTAGATGGATTGACTTTACCTGTTAACAATCCGCGCCTCACTCTCAGCAATTTGGGAACAAAGAATCTCAAAGATATTGATTTTGCATTTGCTAGCGATCGCTTACCTAAGACAGAATTAGTCAATTGGTTGACAAAAACTGTCATCGCCAAGTTACCCCAAGATGTTCGAGAATTTATCAAAGGAGCGATCGCGGTTGTTGAGAATCTCGATGTGAAGTTTGCCAACAATCAAATCCAAATCACCTATTTAGGCGATCTCAATTTCAAAACTATCCTCGATAAAATCACCACGCAACTAGGAGACTTTTTACTTCCCCTCAAAGGATTAGATTTAGCGATCGCTAATCCCAGCATCACGATTACCAATCCTCAAGATTCCCCTAGCTTCAGCTTCAGTGCCGATCGGCTACCGCTCAACACCATCAATTCAGTGAAAACTTGGTTGACTAATCAGGTTAACACTTACATTACCGATGAAAGCACGCGTAATGTCTTCACGGGACTGTTGAAGGAAATTTCTCAAGTTGATTTAGTGCTGGGAGATAAACAAACTCAAATCAACTACCTGGGAACAGTCGATTTAGCCAAGGCGCTGAGGGTGATTCCGGGATTAAGTTCTTTGACTCCCAGTACTTTACAACTTCCGGTTCTCAATCCCAGCTTTACTGTCATTACCAACGCCAAGAATCGCAGCTATAGTTTACTTGCTGAACAGTTGCCCAAAAAACAGTTAACAGAATGGCTAACTGAAAAAGTTAAGGCGTTGCTTCCAACAGAAGTGAGTAGCATCATCGATTCCCTGTTGAACATAGGCGATCGCTTGGATGTGGAATTGGGTAACAATCAACTGCAACTGAGTTACAAAGGAAACCTTGATTTAGCCAAAATTATCGCAGTCATTCCGGGATTAAAAGACTTACCACTCAATGGTTTGCAGTTACCTGTTCTCAATCCCAGATTTGCGATTACGAATTTGGGTAAAAATGCCAGCTTTAGCTTTGCTGCCGATCAGTTACCCAAACAACAACTAATTACTTGGATCAAAGCCCAATTGCCTGAAGATGTGCGATCGCTACTCGATAATATCTCTGCGGTAGCACAGCAGTTGGATGTGGTTATGGGCAACAACCAGATTCAAGTCACCTACAATGGTGCAGTCGATTTGGTGCAAGTGCTTGGCTTGATTCCGGGAGTAAAAGAACTGCTTGCTAGTTCTACAACTCCCCTCAACATTATCAACCCCAGTCTGACTATCTTCAACCCTGGTAAGAACGCCAGCTTTAGCTTTGCTGCTGAGAAGTTACCCAAAAAAGAACTGCTCGATTTAATCAGTTCTCAATTACCAGCAGATGTTAAAGCTGTCTTTGATAAGTTATCAGCGAATCTGGATGTTGTCTTTGCCAAAGATAAAATTCAACTGGATTATCGCGGCGATATCGATCTCATGCAGATCGCCAATTTAATTCCGGGGGTAAAAGACTTACCTTTGAATGGGTTGGCACTCATTGTTACTAATCCCAGCTTGACATTAATCAACCAAGGTAAGCAAGGAGGAGCCTATAAATTTGACTATCTCTTGAGTGCCGAACGCCTCCCTGTTCAACCCCTAATTACTTGGGTAAAGGCTAATACTGGCAATGTCTTACCCCAACAAGTGGGTACGCTTCTCGATCAGCTACTAGCAATCGGTAAAGATAAGAATGGTAAAGACCTTGACATTAATCTCATTTTAGGAACTGGACAAATGCAAATCGCTGTGGTTGGCGATCTTGACATTGTGAAAGTCATTAGCTTGATTCCGGGTGTGAAAGATATCAAAGCCCTTGCGGGACTTAACTTGCCAGTTACCAATCCCAGCATTACCATTATTAATCCTAAGAGTAGCGATCCCAATCAAAAAGCTCAGTACCTCTTCAAGAGCGATCGCCTACCCAAAGAAGAACTCGCAACATGGTTAAGAGAGCAGGCGAAAGTCGTACTACCACAAGATGTAGTAGCAATAGTGAATAGTTTGAGTGCGATCGCTCAAGGAATTGATTTAGAAGTCAGTAACGATCAAATTGAGTTGTCCTACGAAGGGACAGTAGAACTGAGCGACATCCTCAAGCAAATTCCCGGCGTTAAAGACCTTCCCCGCGACCAATTCAAGTTACCTGTTCTCAACCCTAGTCTCACAATTAGCAATCTCGGAGCCAATCAAAAGGCTAATTATAGCTTCGTCGCCGATCGCTTGCCCAAAAAAGAATTGATTGATTGGCTGAAAGTCCAAGGAAAAGAACTAATTCCGGCAGAACTGCAATCTATCTTCGACACCTTAAGCGCAATAGGTGAACAGCTAGATGTTAAAGTCGGTGATAGTCAAATTCAAGTAACTTATCAGGGTGACTTAAAGCTAGTAGACATAATTAAGAATATTCCTGGGTTATCCTCCTTTAATTCCCAAGATTTAACTCTTAATGTTAAGAATCCTAGTATTACTATTCTCAACCCTGGCAAAAAAGCTGACTTTCGCTTTCAGGCAGAAAATGTCCCGATTCTAGACTTAACTACCTGGTTAGGAAATCAAGCAGCAGATATACTTCCGCAAGCTGCTAAAGATATTCTCAAGAGTCTGTCTGAGCAAAAAGGCAATCTCAATGTTGTCCTTGACAAGAACGAAATTCAAGTTCTTTATGATGGTGATTTTGATCTGTTTAAGCTTCTGGGACAAATTGATGGAGTCAAAACTTTAACATTGCCACCAGCAGGCAGTTTGTTAGTTAGCAAGCCAGCCTTCACGATTACCAGATACAAAGACAAACCCACAGACACTACTTACAAAACAGACTTTAACTTCACCGCCGAAAAACTCAAAAAAGACGGATTAAAGCAATGGTTAATCGACCAGGCAGGGTCTGCACTACCCCAATCCGTCAAAGATATTGTGTCTGCGTTAGTGGATACAGCCGCAGAGTTTGATGTCCTGTTCAAGAACAATAAACTGCAAATTAGTTACCCCGGAACGCTGGATGTTGGCAAGATTATTCAGAAGATTCCGGGCTTGTCAGACTTAACCACAGGATTGAACTTACCGATTACCAATCCCGTGCTGACAATTTATGACTTAAATAAAGGACTCAGCAAAGCAAATTATACCTTTGCAGCAGATCATTTACCCAAGGAAGAATTGGTAGATTGGCTGACCAAACAAGCCAACGCTCAACTCCCCCAAGAGGTGATGAATGTTGTCAATGATCTTCTGGAATTAGCTCGTCGCCTTGATGTACAGCTAGGCACAAATAAATTCCATCCAAATCACTTACGAAGGCGTTCTCGATTTAGCCACAGTCTTGAAAAAGATTCCTGGCATAGATAACTTATCCGTTGATAATTTAAAACTACCAATTACCAATCCCAGTATCACCATTATCAAACCGGAGAAGAATGCTAGCGGGTTAGCTGGCACTTGGAAAGATGCAACTTTTAAATTTAAGGCAGATCAATTACCAACAAAAGAGTTAACATCTTGGCTTGGTGAAAAAGCGAAATCCATATTGCCGAGTGAAATGTCTAATACCGTTACCCAGGTCTTGAATGCTTTTGGTACGGTCAATTTGACATTAGAAAGCAATAAATTTCAAGTTACATCGGATCAGATCAAACTGGATCAGGTAATTAAGGCAATTCCTGGGCTAGACACTGTATTCACCACCATCCCCGATTTGTCTTTAACCAATCCCAGCTTGACACTGAGCAATTTTAATAAAACAACCAATTATCAGTTTTCTGCTAGTGGCATTAATCTGAGTAATTTAGCCACTTCCTTGGGATTACCAGCCAAAATTGGGGATGTAGATTTACTGCCGTCTACTGTTAATTTATTTGTCAGTAACGATCGCGTACAAATAGTTTCGCCAACTAGTCTTAATCTCACATCCTTAAGTAAAACTCTGGGCTTGCCAGAGGTGATTACTAAATATATTCCGGAAATTAAACTAGATAATCCTCAAATTAGCGTGATTAAAAGCAGCGCTTCCTCCAATAAAGAAATAAGTCTTTCAGGAGAGTTGAGCGGCTTGCAAGTTGGCTTAAGTTACAAAAATGGCAAGTGGGAATCTCAGGGCATTAATGATGGCAATCGCTTAAGTGTCTTGGATTTGGTCAACTTACTAAAAACAGCTAAATCTGTGGCAAAACAAGGTTTCTATGACCTGGTTGAGTATCAATTAGTAGGTGCGGCAAATCTGGGACTGAAAGCAAAAACAAGTATCAACGGTAATTCAGTATTTCCATCCTTCAGTTTTGATATCGCGGCTCAATTCCCCATATTTAACTACGGCAATCAACAACAAGCCGAAAAAAATGGGGCCAACATCAAACTTAATAATATCGCTATTGACTTAGGGACATTTATTAGTAATTTTCTTGGGCCAATTATTAAAGAAGTCAACGAAATTATTGAACCTATTCGCCCTGTAATTAAACTGTTAAATAGTGATACAAAACTTCTGGGTGAATTGGGGCTAGGAAAAGTATTTGATGCGAATAATGATAAAAAAATCACTCTTTTAGAAATTGCCAAAAAGTTAGTTCCAGCAGAACAGAAAGCGAAATTAGAACAATCAGAAAAATTCATCAAGGCTGCCGGGGATATTATCGATCTGATTGAGATTTTAAGCCAGATTCCTGCTAATGAACCGATTGTGATTGATTTGGGCAGCTATGCATTAACTGACTTTAAAGCAGCCAGTCAGAATGCTAAAGATGCTGCGGGTAAAGTAGATACTGGTGCGGGTAATACTAACGGACTACAAACAACAAAAACCACATCCGATCCACTCAAGCAATCGGAACAGAAAGTTAGTAGCAATCCTAATGCTAAAGCTACATCTAGTTTCTTCAGCAAACTAAAAAATCTTGAAGGGTTACAGTTCCCCATCCTCACCAATCCCCTCAAGGCAATTGATCTGCTGTTAGGTAAAACTACCGACCTGGTGATTTATGACATCCCCGACCTTGATTTTAACTTTGCTATTTCACAAAGCTTCCCTATCTATACTCCTGTCTATGGAGAGTTAAGCGGTGGATTTACAGCCAAAACAAATTTGGTTGGGGGTTTTGATACCTATGGAATTAATCAGTGGAAAAACAACAATTTCTCCTTAAAGGATTCCTATAAAGTCTTCGATGGTTTCTATCTCAGTGACTGGGATAGTACAGGAAAAGATATTGATGAGTTGACCTTAACTGCCACTATTGCTGCTGGCTTGCAGTTAAAAGCCTTAATTGCTGACGCAACGCTCCGAGGCGGTATTCAAGGTACGGTTGGTTTAGATATTGTCGATGTGGGTGAAAACAATGGCACCAGCGATGGCAAGATTCGAGCTTCTGAAATTATTTCTCGGATCGACAAACCATTTGAATTGTTTAACCTCAATGGTAAAGTTGATGCTTTTCTCGAAGGAGAAATTAAAGTTTTCGGATTGGGTTCAGTCTGGAAAAAAGAATTTGGACGACTGAATTTAGCAAAGTTCTCTTTGGGTGCATCAGGATTTAGTGCTAGTGGTTCTGTTTCTCAAAGCTATATTGCGGCAGCGACAATTATCTTCGATACGAATTTCAACAATCAATGGGATGAAGGCGAAATTAAGACCATTTCCGATGAATATGGTCAATTTAATTTAGATTTACCCCAAGAATTCGATATCAATGGTGATGGCATCATTAACCCATCAGAAGGGCAATTGCTAGCTTTGGATGGTTTTGATACTTCCAGTGGCTTGCCATCTGGTGCTTTGATTGCGCTTCCAGATGCCAAGATTATTACGCCTCTAACGAGTTTACGAGCGAAATTAGTTCAAAAAGCAGGATTAACTGATAAAGAAGCAGATGTGCTGGTAAAAGAGCAACTAGGGCTAGAAAAATTTGACGATGATATCGATACCTTTGATCCGCTTTTGGCTTTAGGTAAAGGTAGCCAAAAAGGTTTAACTATTTATCTCACCCATATTCAAGTACAGGCGTTGCTAAATCATGGGCGTGCTTTTCTGGATGGTTTACAGAGCAATCCCAATAATTTACTAGAGGCGATCGCATCTTTGGCGAAGTTTTTCCAACAGCGATCGCAACAGCAATTACCAGCTTTTGATTTAACGAATTCAGAAGTTGTCAAGTCTTTCCTCACCTTCTTACTCGCAGAAAATCAACTCACAGCAACAGATGCCCAACTAAGTAAAGTTGCTGAAATTACCGCCGAAGGGAACAAATTCTTATCCCAAGTTGCTAAAGTTGGTGCATCAAAATCTCTAGTGGATGCTTTACCCGCCTTAGCTTCTGTGAAGCGAGTAGTTCAAGGCGATGTCGCAAAGTTAGTTAAGCAATTGGCTGAGGGGGGCAATCCAGATGTCATCTTCCAAGAGTTTCAAACCACCCTCAACCAAAACTATACTTTTGTAGATGCCGATATCAGCGCCTTTGGCAATCGCATAATTCGCGTTATTGCTACTGAAGACATCAATGAAACTACTGATAATAAAGCAGAATTTAAAATTGAACTCAGTCAAGTTGCACCGAATCAAGGGTTAACGATACTCTACTCACTGTCTGGGACTGGAACTGAGAATGAAGATTATAAAGTTGGACAAGAAAATGTAGAAGAACTCTACATTCAACCAGGAGAAAGCAGTGCCACAATCACGGTTTCTGCCCTAAATGACGAAGGTACCGAAGGTCAAGAATCCATTACCCTAACACTCAAGTCTGTTGGCGAAGGTTATCTTATTGATCCGACAGCAAAAGTAGCGTTAATCAAGATTGGAGATGATGAGAAGCAGGTAATTAATAGTGTAGTCAAGGGATCTGATATTCGCGGTGGCTTAGGTGATGACACCTTAAATGGCACTCCAGATGATGACCAGTTAGATGGAGATTATGGTAATGATCTGCTGGATGGTAAAGATGGAGATGATGATCTCTTAGGCGCTCAAGGTAACGATACCCTGATCGGTGGTTTAGGTGATGATGTTCTTGAAGGGAATTTCGGGGATGACAACCTTGACGGTGGTTTCGGAGATGATTTTATCGCAGGTAGTTCCGGAAGCGATCGCCTCGTGGGGGGTGACGGTGCAGATATCCTCAATGGTGGAGTTGGCAATGATTATCTCGAAGGAAATCATGGTAACGATGAAATTGCAGGCGGCAGCGGCGATGATATCCTGAACGGTAATGAGGATAATGATTGGCTGGTTGCTGATGACGGCAATGATATTTTAATTGGTGGTACGGGTGATGACATCCTCAATGGCGGTGACGGTGCAGATGTCTTCTTCCTTAATTCTCCTGAAGATGGATTTGATACTATTTTGGATTTCAATCCTCAAGAAGGAGATAAAATTCAGATTTCTAGCAAAGGTTTTGGTGTCACCAATCTGAATGATTTCCGCTTCATTAGTGGTGTGTTAGATTTTAAAGGTAAAAATATTGCTCTCATCCAAAATCAAGGCGATACATATTCCTACTTCCCGAATCTAGCTGACAATATTCAGATAGTTGATCAACAACCCACGGCGATTTCTCCGCCAACCAACAACAATCACAGCAACTCTATAATACCCAGCGATCCAGCCAAAGCTGCTAATACTAATAACCCTACACTGCTCGACAAAATTTTGCAGCGTGGTTATATCAAATTGGGTACATCTGCATCATCAAATACTCTGAAGTTTGATACTGAATTTGTCCGCGCTTTGGCTGCGGCACTTTTTGGGGATGCTAGTAAAGTTGAGCAGGTTACAAGCAATTTTGCTGACACATTCCAACTCGTTGCCGATCGCAAAGTTGATTTAAGTGCGCGCCGAGTTACCGAAAATCTCACAAGAGATGCCAGCCTGAATGTAGATTTTGGCCCTGTTTATCTCTACGATCACCAAGCTGTTCTTGTCCGAGCTAATAGCAATATCAAAAATGTCTTAGACCTGAATAGTCACACAATTGGTCTGCTGACTGGGACAACAGCCTTAGATAATTTACAAAACCTCTTAACTCCTGAAGGAGTTAAATTTGTTCCCCGCTTCTTTACCTCCACTGATGAACTATTTACTGTTTATAGCCGAGGTGAAATCGATGCTGTTTCTACAGATCGGTCGCTGATTTATAATCGAGTAGGCAGTTTATCCCAAGCGCAAAATCAGCGGGTTTTAGATGTCGAATTTTCTCAAGAACCCATTGCCTTAGTCTTACCGGAAAATGAGTCAGAGTGGGCAGATGTTGTGCGCTGGGTGACGAATGCGACAATTCAAGCTGAAGAATTTGGCATTAGTTCCCAGAATATTGACCAGATTTTCGCTGATAATACCGATAAGCGTGATGATAATGATTCTGATCTGGCAATTCGTCGTTTCTTAGGTTTAGAAGACGAATTGGGTGCAGCCTTGGGTATCCGCAAAGATTTTGTTGTCCAAGTAATTAAGCAGGTGGGGAACTATGGGGAGATTTATCAACGTAGTTTCCCAAATTTAGAGCGCGATCGCAATCTTCTGTGGACAGATGGCGGTTTAATGTATTCTCTACCTTTCTCTGGTAGCTCAGACGATGTTCAGTTAATCGATAACGATCAGCGCCAATTGTTAGCAGAGATTCAGCAGCGAGGCGTAATCAAGTTTGGTTTACCGGAAACTCTACAATTTCCAGGAATTGCCGCTAAACAAAATGATGGCACTCTCAAAGGCTTTGATGTTGATTTAGCTAGAGCTTTATCTGCTGCGGTGTTCGGAGATGCAAGCAAAGTTGAATTTGTCACCCAATTATTAAATGATGCTTTTGTCAATGCAGCTAATGGCATTGTTGATGTTTCTGCGGGAGCTTATACCCACAACCTGATACGTGATGCCAAGCTGGGAATTGACTACAGTCCAACTTATCTTTACAGCCAACAAGGGATTCTGACTCGGTTTGATAGCGGAATTACTACACTACCTACCCTCAATGGTCGTAAAATTGGTGTCGTCACAGGAACTTCTGCCCTGCAAAACCTGGAAGATGCTCTGGAGAAATTTGATGTCAGTTTCACTCCTTCCTACTTCGATCGCAGTGATGATATGTATGCTGCTTACGTCAAAGGAGATGTGGATGCTATTTTCAATGACATCACCCTGCTGGCAGGAAAAATACCGACTTTTGAGCATCCAGAAGAACACGAAATTTTAAAAGAAGTCTTCTCTAAGGAACCCTTAGCTTTAGTGATTGACGAAAACCAGTCAGAGTGGGCTGATGTGGTGCGTTGGGTAACTTATTCCTTAATTCAGGCGGAAGAATATGGTATTACCTCAAAAAACATTGATGAGTTGATTGCTAAAAATACCAATGACAACCTGGCTGATGATTCTGATGCCCAAATTCATGAATTTTTAGGAATCAAAGGGAATTTAGGAGCCACCCTTGGCTTACCCAATGACTTTGTAGTCAAGATAATTCAGGCAGTAGGTAACTATGAGGAAATCTATGCACGGAATTTCAACACAGACTTGTTACCCCGCGATCAAAATGAACTCTATAGCAACTTTGGCATCCAATATGCTCCACCTTTTAGTGTTAACAACGCTAGTTTAACCGATGAACCAGATTTCCCATTGCTGCTGAGTCGCTCTCTTGCCAATGACAAAGTGCTAAAACTGGGTAGTGCAACTAAACTAAAACTGAAAATCAATAAAAACAATAGTACCCAAGTTAACGAAATTGGCGTATTTGTCGTAGATGACGACGCTGGTACTATAGGCGGACTGACTCCAGGTGCATCTGGTTATGCCCAAGCAGCATTAGCAAGGGCGCAAATCATGTTTAGTGCGATCGCTAACTTACCCCAAGGTTTTGCAGCAGAAGAACTGTCACGCATCTTAGACGAATTACCAGCATACACTCGTTTGGGCTTCTACGCCGTACAAAATGGTACTACTGATGCTCTCCTGCGCGGACAAAATCAAAGCGTATTCTTTGGCACTGTAGTTGGCAGTGATAATGCATTGAAGCTGTTGGATGCAGGTAACAATACCTTCTCCTTAGTTTGGCGCACCCCAGATGGCAGCAATTTTCTTGACTTAGAAATGACCATACAGCCAACTACTCAACTCCCAACCTTGGGCACAAAAACACAAACTCGATCCCAAGGCGAGATGCTAGACTTGCGCGAAATGAGTAACCAAAGTACCACAGCCAACTTCATGATTTATCGTGAAGCTGCCTTCGATAACTTTGTTGGCTTTTATCGGGTGATTGATCCCCTTAACGGAGCTATTGATACTGGTAATGGCATTGTGCTGCCAGGTGAAGCTGGTTACACTCAAGCTGCGATCAAAGATGCTCAAAAACTAGGTATCAATCTAAGTACCGCTAACCAAAACACCACAACCTTGAGCGCTACTCTTGATAAATCGATATTTGCACCATTTATTGTCAGCAATAGTAGTTTTGAACAAGTACTGAATGGGCAAGAACTTGACCAAGTTTACTTTTCGTTCCTCAGCGCTAATCGGGATGGTGTAGACCACATACGGATGTTAGGAGATAACATCTTTAGCTTTGAAGATTTGCCAGGAGGTGGTGATGTTGACTATAACGACATCATCATCCGCGTTAATTTGTAGCAAGGATTTTAATATCATGCATAATCATTTTCATATATGAAATCAGCAACGCCTCTAATCAACCTGCAAAACTTTGTCATGCTCTGTTGTACATGCTGCTAACCTGAGCGTGTTTGTATTTTTGTCGTTGAAACCAGAAATGGAGAGAGCCAAAGGTGAACCGATGAGTTGAGCAACTCGAAAGGCAGACTCGATCGCTCCTTCATGCAAGCCATCTCCAAGATAAGCTCCCGCATAATAAGTATTGTTCTCTCCATTGGTGGCAACTACTTCATCTCGATATATAAAAGACTCAGTAGTGTACAACGGAGTGTGATGTTCTTGAGTGTGAATAATGCGATCGCGAGCAATCAATCCTTCTAGTTGAAACGATAAAAAATAATGCTGTGGCGATGAGATGTCGCAAAGCTGATTCAAATAACTGTTATATCCCCATCGGGTATCTGTCTGGAAGAAATCAAATTCCGAGGGGTGGTGGATGTGATGACGATCGTACATGGAAGTATCCGTATGAATTGTAGTGGTTGCATAATTGGCTCTCCAACCTGAAAAACGTTTAATTTCAGCATCGGTTGGGTCAGCTAACAGCGCCATAACTTGGTCGGGTGGCGTGGCAAACACGACTTTATCAAACTCTTGGATCTCACCCTGCGATCGCTTAATTTTCACACCATCTAGGCTTCTTTCAATATTGGCAATCTCCACATTCAATAAGACTTCACCTTTAAATCGTTCCAAAATTTTTTCAATATAGGAATATACACCGCCTTTAATCCTGACCCATTTAACTGCAAGGTAGTCGCGTAACATCGGAATTGCCATCTCTGCGGGAAAGTTATCAATGAGTTGAAACGGCATTGAGTAACTATACATCGTCAGCAATTTTAGCCAGATATTGCTGATACTTTGGTTGTTCACATATTGAGATAGTGGCTGATCGTAAAAATCTTCCATCTGAGCAAATCGCGTTTTTAGCCATAATCCAACAGAACGGGCATGGAGAACATCGAACCGCAGAGATTCAATAAGGCGGTGGATGCCTGTATAGTTGTTCTCAATCGTGACCTTCGAGAAAAAGGGATTGCCATCTTTGGGGAATAAAGCTGAACCAACATGGATGGGTTCTAATTCCACTCCTAGCTCTTGCATGAGAGCAATGAAGTTGTGAAATACAGTAGGAAATTCTAGCACTCCACTTTCCAACATTTCATTGCAATCAGATTGGTTAGGCTGAACATTCTTGTTGAGTGTCCGAATATGTCCCCCCAACATCGACTGCCGTTCAAACACGGTGACATGATGCCCTTGTTTATCAAGTAGGTAAGCTGTAGCCATACCACTGCCTCCGCCACCGATAACTGCAATTCTCATAACTGACCTCTCAGTTGTTGAATATGAATGATATGTGTGATATCAAGTCCGGTTAATCACTTGTGATTACCGCATCTGTGCAAAAATCAGAAAAGCCTTTTTCCCTCTGCCTCCTTTCCTCTTCCTAACTGTCTATTTAGCTATTGCCTAAAAGCACATCACCAGATAATCGTTGATACAGCAATGCTCCAGTCCAGAATGTGGGAGCAAAACCGGGATAGCCTGATGAAGCATTGCAGAAATAGAAATGGTTGAGTGAGGTTTCGTGATTTAAGCGTCCCAGACCCATGTTGCGGGGTGTGAGACTAGAACCGTAGGAATTTCCATTGGGACACCAGCAAAAACGTTCATTGGTGGTAGGGCTGCCCGTGATATGAAAGACTAGATGCTTTCTAAAGTTCGGCACATATTCTTTTTCTACGACATCCAAAATAGAGTCAAAGATTTCTTGCTTTTTCTGGTTGTAAGCTTTGCGATTGCTCTGCCGCAATTGTTTAAAGTAGTTGTAATTAGCAACGGTAAGAAATTCGACAATCTGGGAATCTTCTGGACAATCCCGACTTGCTTGTGTCAATAAAGTGGGCGTTGTTATGGCAAAACTGGGATTGGAAAAATCATTATGTTCATACATCTGAGCAAAGGCTTCATTCAAATCCTGATGACCTGTGTGGAAAAGATTCCACTCGCCAAATCCATAATTTCGCAAGTCCAGGTCTTTGACGACGCAATAAGCCATGTAGTTAGATGCAGAATACTCATAGTTGAGTTTTCGGCGCACAGTTTTAGAGAAGTTTGACTCACCAATCATTTTGGCGGCTTTTTTAGGGTCAATGTTGCAAATCACCATGTCGCCTCTAAATTCATGAGTTTGATGGGTAGTTAAATCCATCGCCTCAACTCCCGTAACTGTGCGGTCTGTGAGTCTAAAATTCGTGACTTCATGGTTGAGCAATACCTGCCCTCCATTTGATTCAATCACTTTGACTAAGGAATTGATTACATGCTCAAAATGCTGGGTTGGGTAAAATGCACCGGCTTGATAACCTTTGAACAAAGCTACCCAGGCATAAAACGAGAGTTGATTCGGAGGCAGCAAAAAATCAGGCCATTGCAGAGCCAATAGGGTTTGGGCGGCTTGGGGTAGCTGAAACTTGTTGAATACATCCTGAAGTGTGCTGTTGAGATATTGCACGGTACAAACCACTTCACCCGGATGTTGGAGCAGTTCAATTGGTTTAACTGGAGGAGCGAGTATTTTCAAACCTGCGCTCGTTTTTTCGACATCGTTAACAAATTGGCGAATGCGATCGCTATATGCAGGAAACAACCTTGATAATCGCTGGATTAGTTCTTCCGCTTCCGAAGGAATATCTAATGCATATCCCGGCATTCGCATGTGGTCAAAGCCATCTGGGTCGTACCGCTCAAAAGTCACTTCCCGATCCAAGCCCAGTTTCTTGAGTACCCGATTGACCGTTTGTCCTTCACCGCAATCCCAAACATAATGGAATTGGGCATTAAATGTATATTTTTTAGCCATCGTAAAGGTGTGACCAAAACCACCTGGATGCTCATGGGCTTCAAGGATTTGCACGGTCTTGCCATTTGACATTAAAGCACCAAAGACTAATGCTGATAAACCGCTACCGACAATAAGATAATCCGGTTTCATAGTATGATCCCTCGCTCGACGAGATATTCACAATTCGTCCGCTTTTTATGCTAATAGCCGTATTTCAAACAGGATGCGATTAAATGATGGCGATCGCATCGTAAATTAATTATTTAATACCACTTTAGAAGATGTTGATGCTTAAGTTCTCTTTCATCAGGAATAAACACCAATTCGTCAATAGGTGAACTTATAATAAAAAATATTGTGATGCCGAAGATGGCGGCATAAATTTCTCTTGATACCGCCCGGAATTAGAGTAACTTTAGTAGAGACAAACGTCCTGATAATTTGGGGTTGCAGAGTTCCTAGAGCCACTAATTCTTCACAAGTGCAGCACAAGTTAACTGGGGTTGTGTATTTGCGGGAGATTGCGTTGCAATTAATTCAACTTTGCCATTAGCGTTGCGATGCCAGGAAGTAGCTTGGACAAGTCTCTCTGGAGAGGGAGGAATTTTGACTGTCACCTCACGATTGCGGTATGCTGAGATATCGCGGGTGTCAGACCAAGTGCGATCGCTCACTATTTGTTGATTTGGATTTTGCGGCACACCACCCCGACCCGTTGCGATAAAGCGGTTGCTTTCATTGTCCGCGCAGCCTGTGGCAATTTGCTGAGATGGATCGGTGACATTTGCTGGTAATTCAACTAAACCCGAATTTGGATCAACGCCGATGGTATTGACTTGAACCGTGCCGCTAACCCCAAATTGGGAACTGGCAGTGATGTCATTTTCTGGCGTCAGTTGGGGACGAAACTTTAGTCCGAAAAGCCCTTGTGTAGTGATTTGGATATTGCCCCCCCGACCTTTGACGGCATTAGCAATAATGTCACTATTTTCTAAACCTACAATGTTCGGAGCGTTGAGCGTGATATTACCACCATCTCCTGCTTCCTTGGCTTCAACAGAAATTTTGCTGTTACCCCGCATTAATAACAGTTGTTGAGCATTGAGAACCAAGTTTCCTCCGTTTCCAGATTGTGTAGTTGCAGAAATTGTCCCGCGATTAGTCAGGAGAATCGAGTCAGCATAAACCTCGAAATTACCTGCATTGCCTGTACCCTCATTTCTCACCCCGATGTCACCTCGATCCATAACGCGCAATTGAGGCGTTATCAGGATTACCCCTCCCGCATTACCACTGGGAAATTCCGGTAGCCCATAAGTCGCACGGGTGACAGGATTAAGGCGTAGTGCATTAGAGCCAATTCTACTACTTAACATAGTATTTGGTGATGCACCGCTCACCTCGATAAAGTCTGAAGCCAAAATCTTTACATTGCCAGCATTTCCGATTGCGCCAGTTGAAGAGGTAACTAGGCTTCCAGCCTGCACTGTTAATCGTGCAGTTGTGATAGTTAGATTTCCAGCATTTCCACTTCCTACTGTTGATGAACTCACAACAGTAGGGAGAAATGTGATGTTATTAATTCCAGAAACATTTATCGAATCTGAGGCATCAATTTCGACATCGCCACCATTACCAATTGTAAGAGTCGTTGACCCAATAGTAGCGCCGTTAGCAACTGTAAGTTTTTGAGTTGACAAGGTAACGTTTCCTCCCTTTCCAGAACCAAACGAGCTTGTCAAAATCGATGTCATTACTGAAGGATTAACAGGATTAAATCCATTGGCTGAGATAGACTCGGCAGCCTTTACCATGATATTCCCACCCTGCCCCGAACTCAAGTTTTGAGATTTGATTTGCGCTCCATCCCGCAGCAATAGTTGTCCAGTTGAGATGGTAATGTCTCCAGCCTGCCCCTTCCCGGTTGTGTAGCTTGCTAATTGGCTGCTTGTAGTTCCTGTTGGGTTCGTTCCTGCGAGGGTGAACGATCCAGTGCTATTAATCGTAATCCGATTCGATGAAAAGACACCTTGATTTTGACTGGTAACAGCCGAACCTTCTAAAAAGCTGATATCTCTACCCTGCATTTGAATAATACTATTGCCAAACCCAAAGCCAGATACTTGTGCTTGTTGAGTCAACTGGATATCGCTTAGTCCCTCAGTATTAGAATAATCAAATGTCCACCCTTGGCTTGTAGGATTTAAGCGAACTTGTCCTGACTGGACACTACCAAGTTGGATCGAGCCATTTACGGTTCTGAGAACGCCACCTGCTAAATCAATTCCATTTCCTAGCAAAGCAAGGGTATTACCTGAACTTAGCTGCAAACCGAGTGGAGTTTGGGGGATGCTATTAATCGAGTTTTGTACTGCGATCCCGCCTGAGTTTTGGCCAAATTGCAAGCCAACTGGTACATTGATTGTCAACAGGGGTGCTACTGTAGTGTTGGTAGCATTAAACTCCACCCCATCAGCAAATTTAATGCTATTTGCAGTTGTACCAATAAAGGAGCCACCAATATTCAGTTGAGCATTGGGGCCAAAGACAATACCACTAGGATTGAGCAAAAATAAGCTAACCGGGTTGTTGTTGTTAATGGTTTGAATCACGCCATCAATGTGAGAAATACTACCTCCTGTAACCCGACTGAATATTGAGGATATATTAGGTGTGTTGATTAAATCAAAGATGGCTGAAGTACCCGTGGGAACACTAAACTGCTGAAAACTGTGAAAAAGGTTACTGTTTGCAGCACTACCATTAGTAATAGTGAAATTATTCCCAGTTTGGGAGACAGTGGTGTTGACAGTGCCATCTGCGGTGACTTGAGCGTTGGCAAAGCCGCACCAAAAGAGCATCCCACCTGTCAAAATTACATTAACCAAATTCCAGCAAACAGAGACAGCTTTCATCGCTCAGTTCCCATCAATATATATATATCAATAGGTTTCCCTAAATAAGATTGTGCATTAACAGTTTTAGAATCTTTAGTGTAATTCTGTAAAAACAGAACTTGCCGCAGACATTGCGTTCACCCTACCTTGATAGGTTTGTCCTTGCGATCGCATTGTGGGACAATGGGCTGCTAGATACCGAGTAAAAAATGCAGTCCCAATCTCCTCGGAAAAATCGTACTAAGAAAAAATAAGAGAAGCAATGAAGTTATATTACATCCCCACAACAAGAGCGGTACGGCCAAGGTGGCTTTTAGAAGAAATGGGAATTGCTTATGATTTAGTTCGAGTCAATATGAGCATGACCAAACAACCAGAATATAAAGAATTACATCCACACAGGAAAGTACCAGTTTTGGTAGATGGATCAGTGACAATTTTTGAGTCTGCTGCAATTTGTGCTTATCTTGCAGACAAATATATCAGTTTGGGATTTGCTCCACTGCCAGATAGCCCTGAGCGTGCTTATTATCATCAGTGGCTCTTTTATGCGGCAGTTACCCTAGAACCACCTGTTGAACATTATATGTTTAATGTTTTGCCAAATCTACCAGAAAAACTGCTGCCGAGCTTTGTGAGGTTGGAAACTTCAAAACAAGAATCTCGACAATGGTTTGACAGAGTTGCTGAACCTCTAAGAGAAGTATTGGTTGGCAGAAATTATTTAGTAGCTAATAGGTTAACGACTGCTGATATTATCACCGGGGGAGTTTTGCTCTGGGCTAAAAAGTTAGGAATGCTCTTAGATGATGATCCCCTCAATGAATATATCAATGGCTTGATGCAGCGGCCTGCTTTTATACGTGCTGATGAAGATTTTTATGCCAATATAGCTACAATGTAGAACTCCTCTTGCTTTAAAGAGCAAAAAAGAATCATCAGAGGTTGGTTAAGAAATTGATAATTATTGTTGTTATTTCTAAATTAGAATTTATAGCAAAGGTCAAGGAATTTAGTAATTTTGTCTAGCTTTGCTCAACGTTCAGTATTCATCCGCCATTTTCTAAAACTTGCATCTGTAAATGTTCTTTCAAATCTAATGGTTCCGTTGGCAGGACTAATAGATGTAATGTTTTTAGGGCATTTAACGGAAATTCGCCATTTAGCAGGTGTAGCACTAGCAACAATTTTATTCAATTATATTTATTGGACATTCGGTTTCTTACGCATGGGTACAACTGGAATGGTTGCACAGGCGATCGGGCGTAAAGATAACCAATCGGCAGTACTGATTGGTTTACAGCATGGAATTTTAGCACTGATATTAGGACTCGCCATCCTGATATTTCAACAACCTTTACAAATATTAGGGTTTGCGATTCTAAGTGCTACACCAGAAGTTAAAAGTTCTGGTGTTGATTTCTATAATGCCTTAGTATGGGGTGCCCCAGCAACACTGATTAACTTTGTCTTGATTGGTTGGTTTCTTGGACAAGCACAAAGTAGTAAAGTGTTGTTGCTTTCAGCTATTAGTAATTTTGCAAATGTGCTACTTGATTATCTATTTATTGTTCAGTGGGGATGGGCAAGTAAAGGAGCTGGGTTAGCCACAGCCACTAGTCAATATCTGATGCTAATAGTAGGGATTTTGCTATATTGTCAAACAATTTCATTTAAACAAATACAAGCTTTAATTCGGGAACTATTTAACCTATCTGCTTTAAAATCAGCTTTAATGCTGAATGGAGAAATTATTATTCGGACTTTCGCTTTAATTTCGACAATGGCGATGTTTAGCAACCTCAGTTCTATGTTAGGAACTGAAATTTTGGCGGCAAATACCCTGCTGATGCAAGTGGTAAGCTTGGCAGCATATTTCATAGATGGCTTGGCATTTGCTACTGAGAGCTTGGCTGGAATTTTTCAAGGTAGTGGAAATATTACTTCTTTAAAAAAACTGTTGCAAACTTCTGTAGTCAGTAGCTTAGTTATAGGATTAATGTTTGCTACTGCATTTATTTTGGCCCCAGAATCATTGTTAAGATTGCTGACTAATCATACTGAAATTATCAATCATTTACGTTCTTATATTCCCTGGTTGTTACCAGTTTTGGGTTTTGGCTCAGTCGCTTATGCGTTAGACGGTTATTTTCTAGGGTTGACTCAAGGTCATATACTTCGGCAAGCTATGCTTACAGCCACTGTAATCGGTTTTATTCCATCAGCAATTACAGCTTGGTACTTTCATAATAGTCATTTACTATGGCTATCAATGTCTTTATTTATGGCAGCAAGAACAATAACTTTGGCATTGTGCGTACCAAAAACATTTTCTAAAAGACAGTGAGTTTATTGACAAAGATTGGGGCGTAGACGTAGCCCTTCGTAGACATTAGATACGCTGGGTAAGGAAATCTAGGATAGAGCAGCGAGCGCTCTAAAATCGAGGCATAGAATCTTAATATTGCCAAAACCCTGCTGATGTGGGCTATTGGAGTGATAAATAGAATATTTGATGTTAAAGTGCCAAGATTTCATTATCTAAGCAAATTGTTAGAAAAGCCAAGGTTGAGGGAAAACTTAAAGTAAGGAACTATGAACTATTAAGGCTGGAGTATGAATGCAGGAACATCGACTTTAGGAGGAGTAAAGCTGTGAAATGGTTTTGGAATATAAGTTTTTACGCAATTTTTTGGCTTTGGAATCTGACATTTTTAATGTTAGTTTACGTGGGGATATTGCCATACGTAGGTGTGCCATTATTTCAGGCAACCTTAATAGGTGATATTCCAACTGAGTTTTCCTTGACTCTAGTTACTTTAATTGCCATTCCCACAATTTGCAGTATTATTGGTGGTTGGAGGTTTATTAAACAACCTTTACAACTAATTCGCCTGTTTTATGGTGTAGAAGCACCACTATTTGTGTTGTGTTTATTGCGGTTATTTGTGATTCGAGAACTGACATCAGCTAGTAGCCAAATTCTGATAACAACGGGCGTATGTATAGCCGCTTTTACTGGAGAATTATTTTGGGGTTATGCTTCCCGGCGCAAAAGTAGTTTGCAATGGGTACAAATGTTAGCCCATACATTAATGCTGATATTTGGCATTTATGCAGGTGCAGTATTGTTATTTTATGCCTTGCCTTTAGCAATATTTCTGTTGCAAGCATTCATCAAATTTGCATGGGTACAACCATTATGGGATGTACTATATCACTCAGCTTTCGTGGGTGGTTTATTCCTGATTCTCACTTGGCTAGCTATTCTTGGTTTTAGCGCCACATTGTTTATTGCAATGCCATCGGTGTTAACAGCAATGTATGTACATTCGGGAGCAAAAATTTTAAGAGCTTTTGCTTCAGAACATGGTAAAAATAAAACATTTGCTGGTGCTGGTGCAGTTGTTGTGGCATTTGTAGTTACTTTTGTATCTTTACAACAACAACCCCAAGTATTAGCTTTTTCACTCTTAGCTAATGCACCCAAAAATGATGGCGATCGCCAAACACTCGTAGCCAAATCAGAACAAATCCGCACAGGATTAGTTAACGCTTATTTATCTTCTTACCGCTATCTTAGCAGCAAGCAAGAAAATAACCACATCAGTGCTATGTATGAGTATGTATTAGGCTTAGATAAGTCGGCTGCTAATGGATTGCAAGCAACTTATAACTTTCTAATGTCACCATTTTTATATAATGGCTCTGACAAAGATCCTGCTAAGGCAGAGAAACTTTATGCCGATTTTTTTGATACACCTCTACAAAAAGCAGAAAAAGCAGCAGTTAGTCACGCAGTACAATCTACTTTTAATGAACAAGAAGTTAAAGCAGGTTTATTAAATATCAACGAAAAAAAAGTTTTATTGGTATCGCAACAAGTCACAGTTAAAGAACATGGTGATTGGGCTGATGTCGAATTGTACGAAGTTTATAAAAACCAAACACAAGAAGTTCAGGAAGTTTTTTATTCCTTTTCTTTGCCAGAAAGTGCTGTAATTACTGGCTTATACTTGGGAGATACTAATAAATTAGACCAACGTTTCCCTTTTGTTGTCTCTCCTCGTGGTGCTGCCCAGAAGGTTTATAATTCTCAAGTTAGACGTTCACGGCCTATAGATCCCGCTTTATTGGAACAAGTAGGGCCGAGACATTATCGCTTACGGGCTTTTCCTATTCCTCCTAAGAATGTACAACAAATAGTAGGGCAATCACCACTCCCCACAGAAATGCACCTATGGTTAACTTACAAAGTGCTGGGACAAAACTTAGGTTGGGAAATGCCCGATTTAGGGGAAAGACGTAATATATTCTGGACTAATCAAACCAAGCGTATCCGCAACGGCAAAGAAATCGGTTTGAAAGACGATGCTTGGTTAGAAAAATTCATCCCCGCGAGTGGAAAAATTCAGCCTGTATTACATGAAGTAAATTTAGAAGAAGGCTACAAAATATTAGCTAAACCCCTATCTCGTCAAGATTATACCTTACCCAAACACCAACAAATTGCGGTAGTTCTCGATACTTCTCGCAGCATGGGGAAACATATTAAAGAATTGGCGCAAACATTATCATGGTTGAAAAAACACGGTTTTGCAGATAATGATTTGACAAACAACGATGCAGATTTATATCTTAGTGTTTCTCCAGGGGCTGCACCCAAACGGTTAGATGATCTCCAGAAATTTCAACCGGAAAAAGTCGCCTTTTACGGCACAATTCAACCCCAAGAAATGCTGACACAGTTTAATAATTTGCGTGAAGATACAGCTTATGATGTCGTTTTGCTGTTGAGTGATGAAGGTAGTTATGAATTGTCGAAGAACGATAAAACCGTTCCCGATACGCCCGCACCTCTGTGGATGGTACATCTAGGTGGATTACCTGGGGTTTATAACGATGGCATCATTAAATCATTACAAGATAGTGGTGGTGGAGTTGGTGTTGATATTTCTGAAGTGCTGCAACGAATTGCTACCAAATCAGTTTTAAGCGATGTTGTGAGTGTTGTTAATGGTTATGCTTGGTATCTGCAAACATTAAACACAGCAATTGTAACTAGCAACCAACAGGATGATTTATTGCCCTTAGCAGCCAGACAATTAATTTTAGGGTTGAGTAAAAAAATTAAGTTAGACAATCTCAAAACTTTAGATGCAATTCATGCCGTAGCTAAAAAGTACAAGATTGTCAGCCCTTATTCTTCGATGTTGGTATTAGTCAACGATGAACAAAGACAGTTACTCAAAGAAGCAGAAGCCCAAAGCGATCGCTTTGACCGTAAAGTTGAGAATGGTAAGGAAAATCTCTCTAAACCCATTAATCCCTTGAAAGTTAGCGTCCCTGAAGCATCAGGGGGATGGCTTTTAGGTGTGAGTGCGATCGCCCTATTGATCTTTGTCAAGCGTCGGCGTTAATTAATTACTCACCGTTCTCGATTAAACAACGAAATCATCTCAGTGGATAAGTACACCTATTGATGGCTAGCATATACTGTTGATAAATGCGGATACATGATAACTGATTTCACCTACACTGCAACCAGGCAATCACAGACCACGGATTTATACCATGTGTAGGGTGGGCGTTGGCAATTGTCAGCGCAGTAAATGAGTTTAGCTGCACCGTGAGACTTTGGGATGGCGAACACACTGTTGGGTTGCATTTGAAATCATGCAATTACTTACCGATTGAGTGCTAGCAGGTTCAGAAGATTAACGATGGCACAAGCCAATACTGCACGCTTTGTGCATTTTTAACTCGGAATTGGGTTTTGGGAAAAGGTTAAAGGGTAAAGGTTCAAGGTTTTTTCTTTCCCCTTTTCCCCTTAACCGACAAGTATTGTGGCACAAGCAAGCGCCTACCGTAGGCGATCGCATCAGTATAATTATTCCAGTTCCCTCGAAGAATCAGTTTTTGCACAGATCCGGCAATCATAACTAATCAGGCAAACATCATATAATTCCTCAAAAATGAGCCAACGGTGAGTAACTTGCTAAGATGATGTTGATTCATTTTGACTCAAAGCAAACCATCGCTGACGAGCATTAGAACCATGAAGCATTTGTCAGACTACAACTTCTTTGACCCAGAAGTGCTTGTGTGCCCTTATGAATTCTACAAGCTAGCACAAGAGCAAGCACCAATTATGGAGCTACCAAGTCCCAGAAGGGAAGCAAAACTGTTTCTTGTTACTCGCTATGACTTAGTGCTCGAAATTCTTAAGGATACCAGAGTATTCTCTAGCAATTTCTCTACTTTACTAGCTGGCAAAGAAGAACAGGATGATGAGTTGCAGAAAATTTTGGATCAAGGCTGGCCTCAGATGAACACCTTACTCACGGCAGATCCACCAGAACACGAGCGATTTCGCTCGTTGGTAAATAAGGCATTCACCTCGGCGCGTGTTAATAAAATGCGTGACTTGATTGAGCAGATTGTTGATGAACTCATTGACAGTTTCATTGCTCACAGCAAGTGTGAATTCGTCAGTGAGTTTGCCGTACCTTTACCGCTCAAAGTTATTTCTCAACAGTTAGGTGTGCCGCAAACACATCTGCCGAAGTTGAAGCAATGGTCTGATGCTTTTATTGCGCGTTTAGGTAACACACTTTCTAAAGAGCAGCAGATCGAGTGTGCTAAAGATGTTGTGGCTTTCCAGCATTATTTTCGTGATGTCATAGAGTCACGCCAAAAACAGCCTCAAGATGATTTGATCACTGACTTAGTAGAGGCAAAAGTGGATGGAGAGCGATCGCTCGATACTGCTGAACTATTGAGTATAATTCAGCAAATATTAGTGGCAGGCAATGAGACTGTCACTAATGCGCTTGCAGGTGGGATGTTGTTGCTGACAAACAATAAAGAGCAGATGAAGTTGCTACAAACAGATATTTCTCTGTTAGAGAACTTTGTTGAAGAAGTTTTACGAATGGAAAGTCCCACAGCAGGAATGTGGCGAGTTGTGACGCAAGATACAAAACTCGCGGGCGTTGATCTCAAAGCTGGGTCTTTAGTTATGATCCGCTTTGATGCTGCTAACCGCGACTCTATAAAATTTATTGAGGGTGAACGTTTCGATGTGCGTCGCCATAATGCCAGCAACCACCTAGCTTTTGGTCATGGCATTCATTTTTGTTTGGGCGCTATGCTTGCTCGTAAGGAAATGCAGATCGCATATCAGCGTTTGCTACTACGGCTGAAGGACATTCGCTTGGCACAAGAAGGATACCAATACTTACCCAACGTACTCATGCGGACACTGAAGCACCTCTATATTGAGTTCGATAAGGTAGCATGAAATCTGCCTGACCACAACCAAACGGGAGCAGTATCAAGCAGTATTACTTACAGATGTGATGTCTATTACTATGACATCTGGGGCATCGATTTATCAACAAGACCTACAATAATCTTCTTCATTACAAAACTATTCACATTTTTGCAACACCAATTGTCTCGCTAACTCTTGAGGCGTGATCTGTCAAACCAAGCAGCATTTTCTTTCTCGTGAAAGTCATCTTCACGCCATCCATTCCACCTAATCGGGCGCTGCTAACACCAGTTGATAAAACTTGGATAGGTCAACAGAAACAACTGCATAATTTTTGGTCAATTGATTTTTACGTAAAAAACGAAAAAACAAACAACGGAGAAGCTAACAATGGCTGGTAAGTTAACTGACAAAGTGGCAATTATAACAGGGGCATCGTCTGGTATTGGCGAGGCAACAGCACTAGCGCTGGCATCAGTTGGGGCTACGGTAGTGATTACTGCCCGTCGAAGCGATCGCCTACTTGACCTAGAAACCCGTATTACTAGCACTGGTGGAAAAGTCTTATCCATTACTGCTGATGTTTCAGATGAGGCACAGGTAGAAGCATTGGTGAATAAAACTCAGGAAGAATTTGGCAGAGTTGATATTCTGAGCAACAATGCAGGGTTGATGCTGTTAGGTCTGATTGACGGTGCAAATACAGAAGACTGGCGACGCATGATCAATCTCAACGTATTGGGATTGATGTATGCCACTCACAAAGTTTTACCCTTGATGAAGGCACAAGGTACTGGGCACATCGTCAACATTTCATCGGTAGCAGGTCGAGTTGCAAACGCCGGAAGCGGTGTCTACAACGCCAGCAAATGGGCGGTTGGTGCATTTTCGGAAGCACTTCGCAAAGAGGTTTATCAAAACAACATCCGCGTCACGATTATCGAGCCAGGGTTGGTAGCAACAGAGCTAACACAGCACATTACAGATTCCACTGCAAAAGAGCAGGCGAAAAACTTTTACGGTTCGGTCAAAAATCTGGAGAGTGAAGACATTGCTAATGCGATCGTCTATGCCGTCACACAGCCGTCACACGTTAACGTCAACGAAATCTTGATCCGCCCGACTGAACAAGAACGGTAATTGACATTCTCTTAAAACTTTAAAGTTGCTTTATATTTTAACCTGCAATGCCATTGCATCGACCCGTTATGCCATTGCATCGACTCGTTATGCCATTACATCGACTCGTTATGCCATTACATCGACTTGTTATGCCATTACATCGACTTGTTATGCCATTACATCGACTCGTTATGCCATTGCATCGACTCGTTATGCCATTACATCGACCCGTTATGCCATTGCATCGGCCCGTTATGCCATTACATCGACCCGTTATGCCATTGCATCGACTTGTTATGCCAATAAACTGGTAAAAGTTAGCCTACTCTACGTTGTTACGTAGCAACTCTAAAACACTTGTGTCTACACCGTAGCTTTGATAAGGAGAGGGACTGGTTTTGCTTAAGCATTACCAGGGTGAAGTATCTCAGAATCTATCTGGACGATAAACTTGAATGACCTCAACAAAGACTTGTGTTTACACCGTAGCCCGAAGAGCGACGAGTTAATGGCAAAGAGTCTATAGGACTAATGTTTGATTTCTGAAAAAGCTTGGTACAAATTAAATAGCCTAATTCCCTATTCCCTACTCCCTACTCCCCGCCCACGGAGATAATTTCAAAAATCAAATACGATTCCTATAATCGTTTCAGTGTTAAAAATGTAAATTAAAGTACAGGCTTTTACTACGAAAGTGTTCTTTGAGAATTGTTTCTAAATCTTGGCAAGTATGATTTGTATTGCTAAAAATTACTTGTAATATTTCTAAAGGTTCAGTCTGTGGTTGAGAAGTTGATAAATTCCAGAAAATTTCTTTAGAAAAATCACAATTTTAAACTAGATTGCGATAATACGTTTAGAGTAACTCAAACCTGTTTATCCTTAACTGTTAATCCCCATATTAAATATAAGTAGAGTCAATGGCTGCTTCATCACCAGATAATTCAATCAGTTCATCAAGTACTCATACTTTAGATATAGCTAGGCAAGAGTATCAATATAACTACATCCATATTCCATCTATTGCGATGCTGGATCAGCTTTCTATTGCTGAAGAGTTCACCACTAACTGGTATTTTTTATTAGCCCAGCAGTTACGAGTTATTTTTGTCAATACCTTGATTGTCAACAGAGGTAATCAAGGTTCTAAGTCGATTCGTGATGATGTCGAAAGGTTTATTTTAGAAGCCTTGCTTAAGGGAGCATTACCAGCCCGAATCAGCATTATAGTAAGAGTCCTGCAAATTATCCCTCAGTTTTTACTCAAAAGCATATCTAAGGATCTTAGAGAACTCGACGATCTTTTTTATTCTATTTTGAAAGAAAACGGACTTGTAATCCTCAGAGATGCTCTAAATAGGGTAATTAACCTTTTATATGAAGGACAGCCTACAGGACATGCAACCAGTCTCAAAGACTACGAAAATTTGTTTCCAGTGATTGGTGTCCCAGCGATCGCTAAAAGTTACCAAGAAGATGAAGTCTTTGCCTACACGCGAGTGGCTGGCTATAATCCCGTGATGATCGAGCGAGTAACTAGTCTAGGCGATCGCTTCCCAGTCACAGAGGAACATTACCAAGCAGTGATGGGAAGTGACGATTCATTAGCAACAGCAGGACAAGAAGGAAGGCTCTACTTAGCTGACTATAAAATTTTATCCGGTGTGATCAACGGGACATATCCACATGAGCAAAAATATGTCTACGCTCCCTTAGCACTGTTTGCCTTACCCAAAGGCTCAGATCCCACCAGGCTATTACGTCCGGTAGCCATTCAATGCGGTCAAACCCCAGGTTCAGATTATCCAATCGTTACCCCTAACTCCGGTAAATACGCTTGGCTTTTTGCCAAAACAGTTGTTCAAATAGCAGATTCCAACATCCACGAAGCTGTTACTCACCTAGCAAGAACTCACTTGTTAGTTGGTGTTTTTGCGATCGCAACTGCTCGACAATTGCCACTTACCCATCCCCTCCGAATTCTGCTGCGCCCACATTTTGATAGTACCTTAGCAATTAACGATGCCGCCCAACGGATTCTCGTTGCTCCTGGCGGTGGCGTAGATAGATTGCTCTCACCATCAATCGATAACTCTCGCGTTTTAGTAGTGCTAGGGTTGCAAAGCTATGGTTTTAATAATGCCATCTTACCCAAGCAATTCCAACAGCGTGGTGTGGATGATCCCAATCTATTGCCTGTTTATCCTTACCGGGATGATGCATTATTAGTCTGGGATGCTATTCATCAATGGGTTTCAGACTACCTAAAGCTTTACTACCCTACCGATGAAACCATTCACAAAGATATAGCCCTGCAAACATGGGCAGCTGAAATCTCAGCTTACGATGGTGGTCGTATCCCTGATTTTGGCGAAAATGGGGGCATCAAAACGCTAAATTACCTGATTGATGCCACTACGCTGATTATTTTTACTGCCAGTGCCCAACATGCAGCCGTTAACTTTCCGCAAAAAGATTTGATGGGTTACGCCGCAGCCATGCCATTGGCAGGTTATTTACCAGCCTCAACTCTCAAAAGAGAAGTTACCGAGCAAGACTACCTCAATTTGCTCCCCCCTCTAGATCAGGCACAACGGCAATATAACCTACTCAGCTTATTGGGGTCTGTATACTACAACAAGCTAGGCGAATATAAGCAAGGATACTTTACAGACGAGAAAGTAAAACCATTTTTACAAGCATTCCAAAGTCATCTTCAGCAGGTAGAAAATACAATCAAGGAGCGTAATTTGCACCGCCCAGCCTATGAGTATCTGCTTCCTTCTAAAATTCCTCAAAGCATCAATATCTGAATTGGGGACTGAGGGAGAAATCAATTCAAAATTCAAAAATTTCCCCTGACAGGTATCTTGCTACGCGCAGGCTCTCGTAGAGAAAAAAAGGACTTGAAAAGATAAAGAACAGAGGGAGAAAAATTAATTACCAATGACCAATGACCAATGACAAATGACAAATGACAAATGACAAACGACAGTAAATATTATGACACTCAAAGATAAAGTTCTCAAAGGTCATGCTCGCCAGCTTTGGCTTGCACCCATACTAGATAAAGTAGGTTATGACACTGCGATCGGCAAGTTTCTGCGTTTGATTTTCTATTATATGGATGCCTTAATCATGCTCAAAGCATGGCGGGACTTTCTTTACATCCGTAAGAACAATATTGGAAACAAGTATTTTGCAGTAGACCAAGCAATTATGCATTCTTCTCACTCCCAAGTGAGTGAATTAATGCAAACCCAACCACAACTGCGAGGAAATGATTTAGGCATTATCAGAATATTAGCTCCTAGCTACCTGCTCGATAATCCTTTAAGCTTGGGAACCAACAGTAACGAACATACAGGGCTACGTACTGTGATCTTACAAGCCTTACCAGAACCGTCTCAAAAGATAGACTTTTTAGGGAATCTAGTTGAGCAAAGCTTGTTAGAAGCTGTTAAACAAGGCAAATTACACATCGGCGACGATTTGCCAAAAATTATCCTGTCAATTTTGCACCAACTGATTTTTCAGATATCTTTATCTGAGGAAGAAATCACAGCATCACGTAGTTACATTAAGGGTTTGCCTCTTGCATCCTTGCCTAATTTCATAAGCAAGTATCTGCTAGCAATATTAACAGCGCCAAAAATTCGGCATCGTCAACATTTAATCAAGCGATATAAACAATCCGCTAAATGGGCATCTTACTTTGAAACAGGCGCTCAGTATCAGTTGAACGAACACCAAATCGCTAATACCCTTTTCGATACGATTCATATAGCTGGTACTGCCGGTACAAGTGCGCTTTTAGGATCAGTTATTGGTGTTCTATGCTTGGATAATGCCCTCAGAAATGATGTAGTTTCAGAAGTCAATGCAGTCTGGAATGGCAAGAAAACTTTAGATCCAGATGCTTTAGACCAGTTAACAATCCTCAATCAGGTGATTTTAGAAACAGCTCGTCTCTATCCACCTGTGCGATTTGTTAGTCAACTCACCACTGAAGGAGGTGAAGTTGAGATTGGAGAACAAAAATGCCCATTCCAAAAAGGTACTCGCTTGCTAGGCTCTATTTTTACGGCTAATCGGGATGCCAACAGATACCAAAATCCAGATGATTTTGACCTAACACGGAATTTTTCAGATATCTTATCTTGGAACGGCGAAGGACATGAGCGAGCTTGTCCTGGTAAATCCTTATCAATTGGCTTTATTAAGATTTTCTGTTTACATCTATTCCATAACTATCAATGGGAATCAATTACAGAAGTCAAGTGGGATTTTGAAAAAGTGACTGCCGTTACTCCTAATAATTTAGTACTACAAGGTTTTTCTCAACGACCGTGAGTAATAAGTTACCGTTTGCCCTTGAGTAATTATGAATTACAAATTAGTATGACTGAATTAATTGAGAAAAAGCAACTCAATGATATTGCAACCTGGATGATTCCAATCAAACCAACAAACTTACCATCTGTCCTTCAGGGTGTGTTTTTTATGGATGGGAATCCACTGCCAGATACTTGCATTACTATGTACAATTTGGAATGGGACATACAGAATAGAACTTTGGTTTTACCAATTTTTGCCCCGTTACAGTGGACTTTTCATAACTCGATTGCGGGTTGGATATTACTACGTTCAGTTCAATTGTCTAAAGCAACTTACAAAATTCAGTTTGAAGATGAAACTTTGCAAGAAGCTCAAATCATACCTGTTTTCTGGGGAATACCAATTCCAAGAGCGATTCTAAGTTTAACAATGTCCCAAGACAAAAATTCTGTCAATGGAGATATTTGGCATAGAAAGAACGTTTGGTTTGGTGGACTTTCTAGAGTTGGTGAGTATACTCTCCGTAAGGTTGTTGATAAAGATGGTCGTTATACTCCTGCTTTTAACGATATGCTTACCAGGGTGGAAAATGAGTGTTTAGTGATTGTAGCCCACTCAAATTGACAGTTTCCCGGCTAATGCTCTCTTAGAAAAGAAAACTCAAGTGATTCTTGCGCCGTAAATTTATCAACAAAAGACTAAAGTTTAGACAAAAGATAGTGAATATTTACTCCAAACTAATTTTCCACAACCCATCTAGCGGATTGGACTGTTGCAATTGATTATCACTGCTGCCGAGCCAATTATTGTCATATACCAACCCAACACTGAATGTTCGATTTAGAGGATATTGCCCTAGCTTTCCAAAACCTTCAATATTGCGTGAGTCAGTGATCACTTTCTGGTTCAACTGTATGGTTGTTTGGTTGCCGTCGTCAAAGTAAATTGTGGCTCGTTTATTGTGAAAACTTACTTGAACTTTGTAGACACCACCAGTTGCATAATAGTAAGCTTTAGCAGGTAGCTTTTGACCATCAATATTTTGCCCTTTGAACTCAACTGCGATCGCAGGCGTGCCTAGCAGTAACAGGACTGGTAGGACTAACCCTAAAACTTTCATTGGTAGTAACAAGCACTTTCAATCAAACTACTTTCTACTTTAAAACATAAAACTAATTTGTGGGTTAACTAGCGATGGAAAGTAACAAGCCGCTTTAAGCCTTTACGCTTAATGTTTCGTTACATACTTGTAATTTTTTCCGCCCACCTACTTAGGTGATAGGTAAAACTGGGGCTGATTCATCAAACAAACTGAGTTGTTGTATAATCTTATTCTCCAAGCTTTTGAGTCAGAATTCTAGAAATATTGCAACCATGCTTGTGCAAGTTTTTTGACTTGTGTGAGCGTTAAATAGTATGCTAATAACAAGCAACTAACTAGAGTATTCGGCTATCATAGTCAAGCGAACGCTTTTTAAACGAGCGTTCGCTTTTAACTTTTGCTCAACACTTGTGGCTTCTCAGTAGCAAAAGCCCGACTCTCCAGCAACAACTAGACTGGTGAGTGATAGTGGTGTAAGAACGGATGTGTTTAAGCTGGGATAATATGAATCTTGGGTTTTAGATTTTAAATTTTGGATTGTTAAAGGTTAGTGGAGATTGCTTGTACAGGGCAGGTGGGGATACACTGTTCGCAAACGATACAACGCGATCGCGTGAATGTGAGTTTGTATGTCTCTGGGTGGAGAGTGAGAGCTTCGGTAGGACAAACCCCAGTACACAAGCCACAATGGACACACACATCCTCGTCGATCGCAATTTCGCCTAAGGTATGAGAAACATTAACATGGCGCGATCGCATCCACTCGATCGCCGCATCTAATTGATCGATATCTCCCGATAGTTCTACTACCAGTTTGCCAATTTGATTTGGGGCAACTTGGGCACGGATAATATTGGCGGCAACGTTGAACTCTTTGGCCAGTAAATAAGTGACTGGCATTTGTACGGCGCGTTTCGGGAAGGTAAGAGTTACTCGTTTTTTCACAAGTTTTAGCAGAGGGTTTTTTCTGTTGTAGCGTATTCATCGAAGAGGCAGGGGGAAGAATTTTTAAATTTTCCTGCCTTTATGGTCTTAGAGCCAGCAAGTTTATTTATCTCAAAGTAAAAATATTTATTTTCCAGACCCGAAGCGCAATAAATAATGCGTCCTTGTTTCAAAGCCAATAAATTTATTTATGCGGTTCTCTCCCCTGCTCCCTGCCCCTTTTCCTCTTTGATGACTCGAAAGATAGTTAATCAGTTAGAGGGTGTAACGAGTAGGGAATGGTGTGGTTTAATTACTTGAAAAGCACTGTAATTAATTTTGCAATTTAAGTTTATTACTTGTTATCTGTAGTATCCATTTTAACTTAGAAAACTTTTAACATGAAAATTTTAGTTGTAGAGGATGACGAGTTAAATGCTTATGTACTCACCGCCGTTTTGACTAACCAAAACTATGCGGTTGAAGTTGCCACTGATGGAGATGCAGCTTGGGATCTTATTCAAACTTACGATTATGATTTAATTCTCTTGGATGTAATGTTACCCAAACTAGATGGCATTAGTCTTTGCCGTCAAATCCGGTCTAGTGGTCTGCAAATGCCAATATTGTTATTGACAGGGCGCGATAGTAGTCATGAGAAAGCAATCGGGCTAGATGCAGGTGCAGATGACTATGTAGTTAAACCCTTTGATCAAGAGGAATTAGTTGCCCGGATTAGGGCGCTGTTACGTCGCAAAGTTGTAACCTCACAACCTGTGTTGGAGTATGGTCAGTTGCAGCTAGACCCTAGTAGCTGTGAAGTGACTTATGCAGGCAAGCTACTACCACTTACGCCCAAAGAGTTTGCTCTATTAGAATTATTCTTGCGGAATAATCATCGGGTGTTTAGCTGCGACATGATTTTAGAACATCTTTGGTCTTATGAAGATACGCCACAAGAAGAAGCTGTTCGCACTCATATCAAAGGATTACGACACAAACTCAAAACCGTAGGAGCGCCCAATGATTTGGTTGAAACAGTTTATGGTATTGGCTATCGTCTGAAACAACTAGGAGAGGGAATAGGGAGTAGGGAGCAGGGGGTAGGAAATAGGGAAGAATTAAATTGTGCAAAATCCTCGGTTCCAAATCTGAAATCACAGCAGCAAGCACTAATGGCAGTTGCAGAAATTTGGCAACGATTTCAAGGGCGAGTAGATGAGCAGGTGAAGGTAATAGAGCAAGCGATCGCAACTTTGAATCAAAATAGTTTAAATCCTGAATTGCTCTCCCTTGCAACCAAAGAGGCGCATACTTTAGCAGGATCTTTAGGTACTTTTGGCTTACCTCTCGGTTCAAAATTGGCACGCAATATTGAATTGCTGCTGAGTTCTGATAAAAGCTTGAGTAAATCTGAAATTGGCAACCTCGCAAGTTTGGTAAAGTTATTGCGTCGAGAAATTGAAGGAAACGACACAGCAGCAATATCTACATCAACAACGCCACAGGTATTAAAAACAGTAACGCAACCGCCGCAAAATGACCCCCAGGCAGAAACTAAAATATTGGTTGTAGATGATGATCCACAAATTCAGGCATTGTTGCAAACCTTACTTAGTCCTTGGGGATTCAAAGCGATCGCTCTTGAAGATCCGCTTCATTTTTGGAGTACTTTAGAAGAAGTTGCGCCAGATATGCTGATTCTAGATGTGGAATTACCCTATAAAAATGGTATAGAACTTTGCCAATTGGTACGCAACGATTTGCGCTGGGGTGAGTTACCCATCTTATTCCTCACTGTGCATAGTGATGCCAAGATGATAAATCAGGTGTTTAGCGTTGGTGCTGATGACTTTGTAAGCAAACCAATTGTCGGGCCAGAACTAGTTACCCGAATCGTCAATCGCCTAGAACGAATAAAATTGCGGCAACGCATGGTGCAGGTAGGCAGAGGAGTAAAGGGAGCAGGGGGAGTAGGGGGAGATAAGAAAGTAAATTCTTCCTCATCTCCCTCATCTCTAAATTTACAAGCTATCAGTGATCTGGAACTGAGGGTAGCAGAGCGCACTGCTGAGTTAATTACTGTAAATCGACAGTTACAGTCACAACTAGATGAACGTCAGCGAACACAGGAAGAACTACGATTTTCTGAAGCCCGATTTGCGCGGATTTTAGATATTGCTGATGATGCAATTATTTCCATTAACGGATTTCAAAGCATCACCTTGTTTAATCAAGGAGCAGAGAAAATTTTCGGCTACTCTGCCCAAGAAGTGATTGGCCAGGGTCTTGATTTACTCTTACCGCAACGCTTTTCACAAATGCATCGTCAACATGTGGTTGACTTTGGTCAATCTCCCAATATTGCCCGCAGAATGGGGGAACGGCGTGAAATCTATGGTCGTCGTAAGGATGGCACTGAATTTCCAGCAGAGGCTTCCATCTCTAAAATTGATATGGGCAAGGAAATATTTTATACAGTTATATTACGAGACGTGACAGAGCGTAAGCAAATTGAACGGATGAAAGATGAATTTATCTCCGTTGTTAGTCATGAACTCCGCACTCCATTAACTTCAATTCACGGCTCTCTAGGAATGCTAACCAGTGGTTTGCTACCGACAGACTCAGAGCAGGGAAAACGCCTGCTGCAAATTGCTACTGAAAGCACCGAACGTCTAGTACGCTTAATCAACGACATCCTAGACATTGAGCGGATTGAGTCGGGTAAAGCGAAGATGGAACCAGAAATCTGCAATATTGTTGATCTGATTGTTCAAGCAGTAAATGTTATACAGCCTTTGGCCGACAAAGCAGGAGTGACGCTATCCATTTCAGCTTTATCTAATCAAGTATTGGCAGATTGCGATCGCATTGTTCAAACTTTGACCAATCTACTAAGTAATGCCATTAAGTTTTCGTCTACTGGATCTACAGTTTGGTTGGGGGCGCAGCAACAAGGGGATGAAGTTTTGTTGACAGTCAAAGACACCGGACGCGGTATCCCATCTGACAAACTTGAGAGTATCTTTGAGCGCTTTCAACAAGTTGACTCTTCAGATTCGCGCAACCATGATGGTACTGGTTTAGGTTTGGCAATTTGTAAGAGCATTATGCAACAGCACGGCGGACGCATCTGGGCTGAAAGTGTATTAGGCGAAGGTAGCACTTTTTACGTCACTCTACCTTTGTTTTGGACTTTGAAAAATGCTGATTTAGAAGATTCTAACATTCCTCTAATTTATAGTCGTTATGAGCAAACTACAAATAGCCAATTAAATCAAGATACAGAATTTTTGACTAAAGAGAGTGTGACTAACGAAGATTTTGAACAACGCATGATGGAGTTACTTCAGCGAATTACCGTGAACCAACAAGAGGATGGCAATAATGACAACAAAGCAAATTCTAGTGGTTGATAACGAGCAGTATATTCAAGAAGTTGCCAAGATTTGCTTGGAAACAGTTGCAGGCTGGGAAGTAATGACAGCAAGTTCTGGTAAAGAAGGCATAATAAAAGCCGAGACTTACCTACCAGATGCGATTTTATTAGATGTGATGATGCCAGAGATGGATGGTATCGCTACCTTTGAAAAGTTACAAGCTAATCCGTTAACTAAAGCGATTCCAGTGATTTTGTTAACTGCCAAAATCCAGGCTTCCGATCGCCGTCGCTATACTCAGATGGGAATGATCGGTGCGATCGCTAAACCATTCAATCCTCTAGAATTAGCCACTGAAGTAGCCGTAGCACTGGGTTGGAGTCTAGAGTAAGCTAAATACCCCCCATATCATCTATTAATCACTTGGCAAATACTGGATTGGATTTTGGACAAACGGTAAAAATTGGGTTGGCTTTCACGGAACGCCTAATCCTGATTCAGTTGGTAAAGCTGCCTCACACGGTTGTATTCGGATGTACAACAAGGATATGAGAGAATTATTCGAGCAGGTAAGTCTGGGAACACCAGTTATTGTAGTGCGATAACTGATATCGGGGGATGATATTAAAGCAATTCGCAATGGGCAACTCTTGGAGACGCTAAAAGCGAACGCCCCGCTACACTAACGCAATTACATTTTGCTATGGGGATTTAGACCCCGACCCAAAACGGGCTGCCGTCATTAGGCAGAGGACTTAAACCCCCAAAGTTTATTAAATGTGAAAGAGTTTATAAAACACGTATAAATCTTAGATTAACGCAAACCTAAAATTTCGGAAATCGCCGCTACAATATCCAAATAAAAATTGCCTTTCACTGCCCGAAATAATTCAAATTTAGAGTCAGGGGCACCAAAAAAGGGTCTGAGAAACCATCCTAACTGCATACCAACAAAGGCATAAAGCAATAACCAGGATCTTAGAATAGTGGTGCGGGTTTTTTTACCAACTTCATCTTGTTGAGAAAGTAATTGCATTCCTTCATAAAGGAACTTAACTCCAAAGATGCCTGTAATACCAAAAATTAATACATTTAACAGCTTAAAAAATTGATAAGAATCGGGTGTAGTGATCAGAAAAAATAGCGTAACTGGTGCCAAGCTGAATAAAAGCACACTAATCACTGATACCGATGTGAGCAACACAACGAAATGCTGTTGAATACTGCTCCGTGAACCAAACAAAACGTTAAAAAAGAACAAAGTTGGAAAACAAATGATCAGTGTTAATAGATAAAATGCTGGAAGCTTGATAGCACCAGATAATGCCTGTGCCCAACTGTTAGATGCACCAATAATTGCGCCATATATTGCAAAGAAAATGGAACTAGATACAAACAGAGAACTGATTTTATTTTGTAATCGGACTCCTTGACGAATTTCTTCTAGAAATGCCTGGCGATCGCGCAATAAATTAACCAAAACTCCAAATTGTTGAATCCCGAACTTTTCGTTTTTCCGCATATTTTTAAATCTTTTATATTTTATATAATTACTAATGCCTGATTAACGGATTCCTAAGAGATAGCTAATAGCTTGAATCACACTCAAATAGAAATTACCTTCTCTTTCGCGGAATAGTTGAAAAGCAGAATCAGGCGTACCAAAAAACGGTCTGAGAGTCCATCCTAACTGACTACCTACGAAAGCGTAAAGAAATAGCCAAAATTGTAAAATCTTCTGACGTGTCTTACTACCTTCATTATCTTGTTCTAAAACTAAACTTGTGGCCTGATATAAAGACGAAATACCAATGAATCCTGTTAATGCAAATATGAATACATTTAACAGAATTAAAAATTGGTAGTTATTGGTAGTAATCAAGAAAAACAGTGTGATTGGCGCAAAGCTAAATAAAAGTACACTCGTAACTGAAACAGCAGTCAAGACTAATGCTAAATGCTGTCCAAATGTGCGCTTTGAACCAAAAACAATGTTAGCAAAATACAACGTTGGAATACAAATTAGCAGTGTGATTAAATAAAGTGCTGGAAGTTTAATAGCGGAAGACAAAGCTTGCATCCAACTATGGTATGCACCAATGATTCCGCCATAAGCAGCGAGAAATAAAGAACTGCAAACTAGTAAAGAAATAATTTTATTTGGTAATCTCGTACCTTGGCGAACTTCCTCTAGAAATCCTTGGCGATCGCGCAGGAATCCAATCAGCACCGCAAAGTATTTGATTCCTACAGATTTCCGTTCAATCATATTATCCTCACACAGCTAAAATTCTAAGTTTCATCTTCCTTGATCACCGCCAGAACCATACTTCCAGGCATCAATCAAACGATGCCAATAATATTGTTGTTCTTTTGGTTGATTTTTAATCCATGTTTCTAACATTGGACTTAGCCAAAATAAAGTAGTGTATACACCTAAATTACTGTAATGTAACATCCAATCTAACAAACTGGCAAAACCTACTTGCGGAATTATTTTCGCAACTAATACAGGATGATCTAAACCAGTTTTTAGCAGTGTTTTTGTTAGTGCCGAAAACTGCACTATATCCTGTAAAAATGGTTTTAGCACCGGTGTACCCAACTGCTGCATTTCTTGAAATACCGCAGAGAGGAGTTGGTTGATTTGATCTGGGGCAATTTTCTGATTTACACCAACACTCATCGCCCTTTGAAACAACCAGGTAACAGTCAAACTTGGTTGATAGGGTTGCAGTAGTGTTAACGCTTTTGCAGATAATTGTTCTGTTTCCAGTGCTTCGTAAATGCCAAACGTTAAACGCTTCAAATGACGCACCATTGCCCCAAAACCACCAAAACTCAAAGGAGATTGACTACCACTGCTATCTCCGGCTGGTAGAATGCGATTCCAAGGGGTTTTGATGGGGCTTTGGCGATAGGTGGGAAAGAAACCAAATAGCGATCGCTGAAATTTCAGTTTGCTTAATTCCACTCCCTGATATTCTGGTAAAAGACGCAGATATTCCTCAAATAGAGCTTCTAAACTTAAACGTTGGGGATCTGCATCCATATAAGTAAACAAGTAAGTTGTTCTGCCATCTCTAGCTGGAAAAGCTTCCCAGAAGTACTGACATTGATTTTGCAAAGGTGTAAATGATAATAACAAGTCGCCTGAGTTATTTTCCGCAAAACCTTGGGCGCAACTTCCTACAACTAAGCACAGTGCGTCTGGTTTTTTGCCTTGACGTGCTTGTTGGCTGATAGGTGAAAGATGTCCCATTGCGTCGATTAATAACCGAGTTTTGAATTGGTTATTTACCATCACCCCATCTGGATGAACTACCGCTTCAGTAAAGGGTGTGTTTTCTAACAACTTTCCATCTGCGGCGAGAAATCGAGTTTTCAAAGTAGCTAGTAGGTAAACTGGATCTACACCGATATTCAAGACATCCTCTACCCAAACTTCTGTACCGCCAGCAAAACTAACTCGCGCTGGGTTATATTGAGTTGCGATCGCACTTTCTAATTCTTCCTCAGTCAGCAAGTTTAATTCCACAAACACATCTAATTCTTTGCGAGAAATATTCCACTCTTGTTCCCTCCCCCGCAAGATTCCCCGTTCCAGTAACGCTACCCGCAGTCCCTTTACCGCCAAGGCGCAACCAATTAAAATGCCCAAAGTACCACCGCAGATAAGCACATCGAAGTCTACAGCGCCTAAAGGCTGTTGATTTTCTTTAACTAACGTTGGTACTGGTGCGGAGTTTTCGCGCAGAGATGTTAGGATGCGATCGCTTTGGCGCAATCCTGCTAAAGCATCGCCGGGTAATTGGGAAAGAATTTCTTCAGTTAAAGACATTTTGGAAAAATTCAACTCTACATTCCAAAACTACCTGAGAATGAAGAAAGTAGATACGATACAGCATTTTGCATTTGAATGAAGTACATCTTTTACCCCCCTTAATCCCCCCTTGTAAAGGGGGGAAATTCCCAATCTAGTTCCCTACCCTTTCCAAGGGGAGGGTTAGGGTGGGGTATTTTTGTACTTCATTAACTTGCAATCTGTTGTATATTTATGGAGAGCTACGAGCATGGTCAACAATAAGAATCAAATACTACCATTAACCTCAGAGGTTGATAGAGAAGAGTTAGAAGGCGTTGTACAGGTGTTAGCAAACGTAACTAAGTTCCCTGCTGAAGTGGTTAAGCCACGTTTAGATGCATTGCTTGAGCAGTTGATCAAATCAAAACAGGAGCAACCATTTTACAAAACTGCAACGGCTTTTGAGTGGATAATAGCTTTTTGGGAATGAGCAGAGAGCCATAGGAGAGATACGCCCTTATTATCAGAGTATGCTTTAAGTCGGGCAGGAATATACGATGATGAGGAATCGGAAGATATTTAAGTGACTTATCTTGTCGATACCAACTTATTGCTACTAAGCTTTTATTAGGATAAAAATACGATGGATAGTATAAAAATCCGGTCGCATGTGGGTAAAGATGGTATTTTACATTTAGATATCCCAGTAGAAATGCCAGATACAGAAATTGAAGTTACGGTAACAATTCAAAGAGTTACACCACAACAACGGGGCTGGATACCTGGGTTTTTTGAAGAGGTAATTGGTGGTTGGGTAGGAAAACCGCTAGAACGGGCAGAACAGGGAGAATACGAAACTAGGGAGCCGCTATTTTGATTTATCTGCTCGATTCTAATGTCTGTATGCGTTTAATAAATAATAGTAGTCCTGCGGTAACAACTAGACTGGCATCCCAACAACCGGAAGATATTTTAGTTTCTAGAATAACCCAATTAGAACTGTACTATGGTGCTTACCGTAGTGCCCAACAGGAGAGAAATTTAGAAATATTGCAATTAGCTGCTTCAACTAGGGAAGCGATCGCAGGTAAGCTGTTCTATATTTAAGTTGCATAATTATGGCGGGCAAGATGCCCACCCCACAAGACTTATGTTTAATTCAGTTATGCAAATTAGATGTTTTTCAGCTTAAGCCTGTAAATATCCCTTTCAACATGGTAATTGTTTCGGGAATAATGGAAGTGCGATCTTTCAGGCAGCAGCAGAGCAACGCTTACGCCCATTAATTTTCAAGCGTCGGGACAGATGGAGTAAATCAGTTCACTTTTTTCCAAGTCCCAACAATTACTGTACCTGGATTGGTTTGCAAAAGCAAGATTTCCTTGCCACCATCAACAATAGTACCGGAAGCACTACTGCCATCTGTATATCTTATCTGCACCGTGCAATTTTGTTTAACACTATAGGTTCCTGAGTATGTTGCGTTTAGAGATATGGTACCGTCAAGGCTACTAGACTGTGTTGCTTGAAAATTTCCCCTTCCATTAAACTGGACTAAAGCAACTCCAGCTATAGGCGTTGCTAAGATCGTCCCAGTGAATTGAGTTCCATAGCTACCTGTTATGGTTGCATTATTACAAGAAGGCGTAGCTTGGGCGTTCACCTTTTGAGAGATAGCATCTGAAATGGTCAACGCTGACACACTACCAATTATTAATGTCGTAAAAAAGCCCTGGATTTTAAAGTTCATCAGAT
Source organism: Nostoc sp. ChiVER01 (assembly GCF_034531155.1). NCBI lineage: Bacteria > Bacillati > Cyanobacteriota > Cyanophyceae > Nostocales > Nostocaceae > Nostoc > Nostoc sp. ChiVER01. The sequence goes on from NZ_JAVRBS010000001.1 coordinate 154,748, forward strand.
TCATGGAATCAAGACACCTTTGCATTAAATATTGACATAGGTCTTACGCACTGTACAAATTAATCATGGTATGAATTTACCAAAATAGGTTATTTCAAGCCTTGATTAATTATTCTTGGATAGTAAATAAACGCGTGTTGTAGGGGTTTATCAATGCTAAACCCTACGACAGATATGGTTTTTAAAACCATCTATATTTATTTTGTATTTCTGTCAATGCGTAAGTCCTGTGACACTAGAAGATTACTATTAAATGACTTAACTTGTAAATACCACGAGAAAGTAAAAATACAATTTTTTCCACCTTTGAGGTTAGCGTTAGTGAAGTTTGCCCCTCGGATGTGGGCAATAATTAGTCAAATAAAAAGACCTCTAAGAGGTTTTACTACATAAAATCTGTCCCTCTTATACCAATTCACGAAAATTCTGATACAAATGATTTATCTTTAAATTCTTTCCCCCTGCTCCCTGCCCCCTGCCCCCCTGCTGCCTATTTGTATCAATTTTAAAGTGAAACGGTATTACGCGTCGCAGAGGGACAGAGTTGAACTTTAGTCCAAATCAAAGCAGGGAGAGGTTCGTCTAACTCACGCAAAATTATCCTAAACCAAATAATTTTGCGATCGCAGGCAATAATTTATTACTCGCTTCAACCAGTGAAGCAAAAGCAGGTAAGCCTGTAAATATCCCTTTCAACATAGTAATTGCTGTTTTTGCAGTCTTCTGCTTAGTCGATTCTTGGGGATTTTTCCCCGCTTCAGCCAAAGTTTTCACCTGTTCTAGGGCTTCGGCTTTCTCTTCTTCTGGTAAATATGTGGATTGGATGATTGCATCTTGCAACTGCGACAATAATTCTTTAATTCCTGGTTTCTCGGCATCGGTTGCATCAGGTAACTGATTCAGGGCAATACTCACGTTACCGCTAATGGTTCCTAGATTAGCAATAGAATTATTGCCAGCGATACCGCTAACATTACTACTACCTTCAATATTGATGCCGCTAATATCTGACATATTTGTATTTCCTTGTGTATAAAATTTCGGCTGCTTGAGAGCAGTATCTACCATATTTTCTAAACTAATAATGCGCTTATCTTTTTCTACCAGCAATAATTGCTGACTCTGCGATAAAGCTTTGAGTTGATTATAGTCATCAAAATACTCGGCACTCAGTTGAGATTTATCGCTAAGAGCGGCGGTTTTGGCTCTGAGCAAGATTTTATCATCGCCGCGTTTCTCCATTGCCACGATTTCTAACTCGGCTTCGGGATGGTTTTCGGCAAGGTTTTTGAAGGCTATGGCAACAGCGCGGGGGTCAACACCTTGATTATGGTAAAGGTCGAGAGTATCAAAAATTGGTTTGATAAAATCGGCAAAGTCACCGTCTGCAAATACCTCTTGTTTATTATCAGGTTTGCGGAGCGGGTCGGGGTCTTCTTTGGTGGGTAAGCGCATAAAGACATATTCACACCTTACCCCATGCAATTTAGTTGTATTTGTAATGCCCCAATCTTCAATGTACGCGCCTGTGAGGGTTGCACCTGTAAAATCTGTGCCGTCTAGTTGCGTTTGCTTCAGTTTTGCTCTTGACAAATCGGCATCTTGCAAATTGGCTTCACTGAGATCGACACCAATAAAGCTGGCATCTGCTAAATTTGCTGATTGTAAGTTGATACCCCGCAGGTTTTCACGGTAAAAATTCTTATCCTGTCCCTGTCCTGTAACCAGCAGTTGACGTACTTGTGAGTTTTGCAGATAAGTTGAGCCAGGACGAACACGGTCAAGCATTTTGGCTTGATGCCAACGGCTACAGATAAGAATAGTGTTTCGCAAATCTGTACTTTTGAGTGTGGCTTGAGTGAAATCAGCATTGGTTAAGTTAGCACCACGAAAACTTGTACCTCCTGTTGCAGCAAAGGCGATCGCGATATTACGAACTAAAGAGTGTTTTTGATCTCCTTTTATGGCTCGCCAGCTGATGTAGATACTAAGGAACGCTCCGGCTCCGGCTCCGGCTACGGCTCCGGCTCCGGCTACGGCTCCGGCTCCAGCTATGGCTCCGGATAAGGCTACGGCTCCAGCTAAGGCTCCGGCTACGGCTACGGCTCCAGCTACGGCTCCGACTCCGGTTAAGGCTCCGGCTACGGCCAAGGCTCCGGCTACGGCTAAGGCTCCGGCTACGGCTAAGGCTCCGTCTACGGCTAAGGTTCCGGCTACGGTAAAGGCTCCGGCTAAGGCTACGGCCAAGGCTCCCGCTCCTAAACCAGTTGCTATTCCTTGGCGAGTTGTGACGAAGAAAAAGGCAATTAATACGATTAGGGCAGCCCAGCCGCTAATCTGCTCCTTTAAGCTGGAAGTATCAAATATTAGTGACACCAAAGAACCGTTGATAGCCCATAAAAATCCTGACAGTCCCGACAATAAGAATGAGATAATAACTAAACCAATTGTCCAACGTCGTTGCAGTCCAGCTTTGGCATGACTGAAGTTTGCCCCTGTCAGGTTGGCTTTGGTGAAGTTTGCCCCTCGAATGTCGGCATAGCTAAACTTTGCACCCGCAAGGTCTTGTTCCTTGAAGTTGCGTCCTCGAAGATTTTGACCGGAGAAGTCTAAAGCCATGTTGCACTTTACGGAGGTGAGCAAATTTTACTACACGCTCACCCCTGTAAATTCAGGAATGGTTAGATATATTTGTTAGTTGAGCTTAAAAGGTGCAATTTCGAGGATAAAAGGTGCAACTTTGAGCTTCAAAAGGTCAACGTCGAGGATAAAAGGTGCAACTTCGAGCCTCAGAAGGTCATCGTTGAGCCTCAAAAGGTCAACGTCGAGCCTCAGAAGGTCAACATTGAGGTTCTAAAGCTGATTGTTGTACAGCCAATAGGGTTTGGTTATCTCAAAAAATAAAATTTACAGGTGCGATTTCGGTGATTTTAGCGATCGCCTACTTTATCCTAGTTCAACTGCTAGACTACCACCACATGAAACCTACCCCGATCATTTGATGATATACCAAATACCGTTATTGCTTTGACGTAAAATCTGGTATTTTTGCTCAACAAATTCCAGCAGCTTAGGAAAATTTTCTTTGATTATCTTCTGTGGTTCATAATCAATGAAGATATAAGGAGGCTTTGATGAATCTAACTGCTCTACAAGTGTTAACCATTGCTCAGGTAGAAAATATTCAAGTGCCCAACCACGTAGTATTGTCGCTTGAGTCCGACCAGAAAAGTAGTAAATAGCTGGATCGCCAGCTACATAAATCTCACCAGCAACACTTCCTGATTGAGATATAAAGTTAGCCTCTGAATGAAGAGATGGATATTTTTTTCTAAACACAGTCTGATATTTCAATCGTGTATTTTCAGTTAAAGCGAAGTTATTATTAACCAGAGTTACACTCTTTTTTATAAGAGTGGAAGACAAGGGTAAGAACAATAAAAATATTAGCAGCATTGTTGGGAATGGGGAACTTAATTCTTTTAAATAGCCCCATAATATATCTAATCCTTTTGTTGCTAAAATACCTATGGGTACAAACAATAGTAAAAAATGGTATTCCCACAATGCTTTATATTGTAGAGCAATAACACTCAAACCAAAAATGCACCAAGCAACAAGTAACCAAGTTAATATATTCTTAGACTTACGCAATGAAGTATCTATTGCAACAATAGCTATTAAACCTAAAGGATAAAAATTCTGTAAGAACCATTTTACTCCCGAAATTAAGTCCTTTTTATTTAATGCAGAATTAGCAATAATAAGAGGCGGATCTATAAAAAATGTCTTATACACTATTGAAAAACTATTAAACCAGGCAAAGTAGCTGGCAACCACTAAAAGAGGGAATATAACCCCTAAAAATATTGGTAAACAAACTTCAACAAATATTTTTTGAATGTTCTGCTGTTTTATTAGTACAGAATACATTAATATAGTTAGCCAAAATGAAAGTAATATCAGCAAAAATATTAATTTAAATAAGAGGACAATTCCACCAATAAAACCTGATAGTAAAAGCAGGATAAATCTTTGTTTCCCTTTGCTTTGAAAAGATTGAAAAGTTAGCCAAAGACAAAGGAATAAAGGAAAACCAACCAGTGCTTCCACTTGAGTAAGATGCCAAGCACCTGAAACAATGTAGTAAACACCAACCGTTAACAAAGGTACTAGGCTTGCGATTATCTGATGCCGAAAATAGCTTTTTAGAGTCAGCAGTAATATTATGGAAAAAAATACCATGTAAATAAGTTCAAAGGCATGGATGCCAATCTCATTAAAACCAAACAAAGTTCCTGCCAAAAAATAAAAGCAGAAAATTCCCGGTTGCTTTACATCCCAAAAATCACGATAGAGTAGCTTTCCTTGTTGCATCTCTAAAGCACCTAGCCTAAAAAATGCTTGATCTCCATCAAAGGGAAAAGGTAAATGTACAAGACCAATTATGACAATAAAAATTACAACTAAAAAGTCAATTTTATTTAATTTAGTAATACTAATCATGACACTTTTAATTTAAATACAAGTGACTATCCCGCATTAATAAATATCCTAGCAAGATAATAGTAATTATGTAGCTTATTTATCACTGATAATGTTTAGATAATGTTTATAAACTATAAAGAAACTGTAATAGGGAATAGCTATAGTCTCTTAATACTTAACTTTAATCTTAATTTTGTTTTGCTATACCAAACTTTTTATAGTTTGCAAATGCTTGCGGTGTAAGCAAAACTCCATATTTATATCTCGTTTTAATAAGCAGGTAGGCACGGAAAAACTAAACTATGTAAAGATAAATAACTTGAATGCATTATTAACGGAACGTCTAAACCGTTGCCTCGATAAACTGCAAGTATGTCTCAAGTATTAATGTAGATATAGATACAGCACAATAACTTGCATTAAAGGAAATACTGATGGAGCGTTCAAAATTAGTTGCCATTATTACAGGCGCGATTTCGATCATTTTAGCGATCGCCTACCTCATCTTAGTCCAACTCCTCGACTACCGGGATATGAAACCCGCCCCCATCAGCCAATTTGACCAAGCACCTGCGATTATTTCTGTTTTTTGGCAGGTTGACAAAACTACCGAGGCATGAGTCACATTTAGCTGAATTGTAGAGACGCAAAGGACTTGCGTCTTTTATCATTTATGTCAATAAGTAATAACTCATAATGAATAGATAAAAAACAATAGCTATTATTCATTACTCAAATAGTTTTATATATAAGATTTATTTAGAGGATTTATCTCAAATTTGTTTAGATAAAGTAATACCATTTTGACAAAGATAACGGTAAGCTGTTTTTAAGAACATTAAATAAAGATAAATTTGTCTGATCTGCGTAGGCGTAGCCTATCGTAGACATCGCTAGGTTAACGGGGATCAACGCGAGTTGACTCAAACCCCAAATTTTTGATGACAATATAGAGGTAAGTTAATGGCTCAGTTTCTACTAGAGACTGTTTGGCTAGTTCCGTGCTATGCCTTAATAGGTGGTTTGTTAGCCGTACCTTGGTCGCCAGGGATCATTCGGAAAACGGGGCCAAGACCGGCGGGTTATGTAAATTTGGTAATGACATTTTTGGCATTTGTACATAGTGTGGTCGCCTTACAAGCAACTTGGAATCATCCAGCCCAAGAAGTATTTATTCCTTGGTTATCTACAGCTGGTTTAAACCTCACCATTGCTTTAGACATATCCTCGGTGAGTGTCAGTGCTTTAGTTGTGATTACTGGCTTGAATTTGCTGGCGCAGATTTATGCCATCGGCTACATGGAGATGGATTGGGGTTGGGGACGCTTCTATTCCTTATTAGGACTATTTGAAGCAGGACTATGCGCCCTTGCTTTATGTAATAACTTGTTCTTCAGCTATGTAATTTTGGAAGTCCTGACACTGGGAACCTACCTATTAGTTGGCTTATGGTTTAGCCAGCCGTTAGTAGTCTCAGGTGCGAGAGATGCTTTCTTAACTAAACGGGTGGGAGACTTATTCTTACTAATGGGCGTGTTGGCATTATGGCCCTTAGCCGGAACTTGGAGTTATCCAGAATTAGCCAAGTGGGCGGCTACTGCTAACGTCAACCCGACAACAATGACACTGGTAGGTTTAGCCTTAATTGCTGGGCCAATGGGTAAATGTGCCCAGTTCCCCCTGCATCTGTGGCTGGATGAAGCGATGGAAGGCCCTGTTCCCAGTACGATTTTGCGGAACTCGGTAGTAGTAGCTAGTGGTGCATGGGTACTGATTAAATTGCAACCTGTGTTAACTATCTCGCCTATAGTTTCCTCAGCTATGGTGGCCATTGGGGTAGTGACAGCGTTGGGTGCTTCTTTAATTGCGATCGCTCAAATTGATCTTAAGCGCTGTCAATCCTATTCTGTCAGTGCATACATGGGTTTAGTATTCATCGCCGTAGGAACGCAACAATACGAAACGGCGCTATTGTTAGTACTCACCCATGCTATATCCGCAGCCCTTTTGGTAATGAGTACTGGGGGAATTATCTGGAATAGCATTACCCAAGACGTAACCCAATTAGGCGGATTGTGGAAACGTCGCCCGATTTCAGCAATAGCCTTTATCATCGGGACTTTGGGATTAATTGGTTTTCCACCCTTGGGTAGCTTTTGGGCGTTAGTGAAACTAGCAGATGGCTTGTGGCAAACCCAACCTTGGTTAGTAGGCGTAGTAATAGCGGTAAATGCTTTAACAGCCGTGAGTTTAACCAGAGAATTCGGTTTAATTTTTGGCGGTAAAGCTACACAAATGAGTCAGCGATCGCCTGAAGCCCACTGGCCTATGGTTCTGCCAATGGTGATTTTACTTGGTGTTAGTCTACATCTTCCTTTAGTGTTGCAAAGCTTATCACTTTTACCCGATTGGGCAACTCTCAATAAAGATGTCGCACTGCTTTTAATTTGGTCGAGTATTTTCGGTTGCACTATAACTGGGGTGATTTATTTAGGCAATATTCCTAAACCGATTCGCCTGCCTTGGCAAGGTTTACAAGACTTAATCGCATACGACTTTTACACCCCTAAACTCTATAAAATGACCATAATTTTTGGAGTTGCCAAAATTTCCCAACTTGCCGATATGATTGACCGCTTTGTAGTCGATGGCATTGTTAATTTCATTGGTTTATTTTCGCTACTAGGTGGTGAAGGTCTTAAATACAGCACCTCTGGTCAAACCCAGTTTTATGCCTTAACCGTTCTTTTAGGAGTAGGTGCTTTAGGAATGTGGGTAACTTGGTCATTTTGGAAAGTGCAGTTTTTAAATTTGATTTTTCAAATCTTGACACTTGGTTAGTTAAGCACCCCTTTCTTACAAACAGATAGTTTAATATTTTGACAATTTGGACAAGAATTTTATGAGCAGACAACATCCTCAAATCAATCTTTCTAGAAGAACTTTATTCAAGTTTAGTGCAGGCGCGATCGGTACAGGTGTATTGACAGCCGGACTTAGCTCAAACTTACTTGCAGCCGAAAAAAAAGCCCCAGTAGAAGATGATATTAGCCCTGACAAGGCATTGCAAGAATTATTAGAAGGTAATAGAAGATTTGTTGCAGCAAAACGGCGCAATCCTAACCAAACTCAATCACGTTTAGTCGAAGTTGCCAAAGGTCAAAAGCCCTTTGCTTCCATTCTAGGTTGTGCAGATTCACGGGTTCCTTCAGAGATTGTTTTTGACCAAGGGCTTGGAGATTTATTTGTCTGCCGTATAGCTGGTAACATTGCCACAACACAGCAAATTGGTAGTTTAGAATTTGGCAGCTTAGTATTAGGTACTAAAGTCATAATGGTAGTGGGGCATGAAAGATGTGGTGCAGTAGATGCCGCTCTTAAAGGTGCTGAAGTCCCAGGACAAATTGGAAGTTTGCTTGAGGCAATTAAACCAAGCGTAGAAAGTTCAAAAGGAAAAGCAGGAGATAAGTTAGAAAACGCTTGTAAAGCAAACATCTTAGCACAAATTGAAAAATTGAAATCATCGTCAGTTTTATCTGAGTTAATCAAGGCAGAAAAGCTGAAAATAGTTGGTGGTTATTACGATTTAGATACTGGCAAAATCAGTATAGTCAGTTAGATTTTTTCAATCTCGTTTCCAGGTTCCACCTGGAAATGTACTTCGTTGCTATGCAACCGCAAATTCAGAGACATTTATAACAATTATCAATTTTTTCAAATCCCCAATTGCCATGTTAAGTGTTTTGATTTGGCTTCCAATTTTCGCTGCTATTGTTATAGCAATATTACCTGAAAGTTTCCCTAAACATCGTATTCGTTTAACAGCATTAATTTTTTCTGGGATAGTTCTTTTCTGGAACCTTTTTATCCTGCTAAAATTTGATATCAGCAATCCAGGGATGCAATTTAAAGAGTATTTACCCTGGAACGAAACCCTTGGCTTGAGCTATCAAATAGGTGTTGATGGGCTTTCTATATTAATGTTGGTGTTAAATAGCTTGCTCACCTGGATTTCCATTTACAGTAGTAGTAAAGAAACTGAACGCCCCCGGCTGTTTTACTCCATGATTTTATTAGTTAGTGGAGGAGTTGCAGGCGCTTTTCTAGCAGAGAATTTGCTACTATTCTTCTTATTCTACGAACTAGAATTAATCCCCTTCTACTTACTAATTTCCATTTGGGGAGGGGAAAAACGGGGTTATGCTGGAATTAAATTCCTGATTTATACTGCTGTCTCAGGAGCATTAATTCTGGCAACATTCTTGGGTATGGTATGGCTGAGTGGTTCTACCAATTTTGCTTTTGATGCAGTCTCAACAGAAAACCTGTCAACGGCAAAACAAATCCTTTTACTAGCAGGGATAGTATTAGGTTTTGGTATTAAAATTCCCTTAGTTCCCTTCCATACTTGGCTACCGGATGCTTATGTTGAAGCTTCAGCACCAATTGCAATTCTTCTCGGTGGTGTGTTAGCAAAACTGGGAACTTATGGACTGTTGCGATTTGGATTGGGTATGTTTCCCCATGCTTGGAGTATTATTGCACCGACTTTAGCAATTTGGGGGGCAGTCAGCGCTATCTATGGAGCAGTAATTGCGATCGCTCAAAAAGATATCAAGCGGATGGTAGCATACAGTTCCGTAGGTCACATGGGCTATATCTTGCTAGCTGGTGCTGCTAGTACTCCCTTAGCACTTGTGGGTGCAGTCGCTCAAATGTTTAGCCACGGTATTATCCTAGCGATTCTCTTCCATTTGGTGGGAGTTGTAGAAGCCAAAGTTGGCACCCGTGAATTAGATAAACTCAATGGTTTGATGAGTCCCATACGCGGTTTACCCCTAATTAGTGCCTTACTAGTTTTAAGTGGAATGGCTAGTGCAGGTATTCCTGGTTTAACAGGATTCATCGCAGAATTTATCGTTTTTCAAGGTAGTTTCTCTATCTTTCCCATTCCGACAATTTTGTGTGTAGTAGCTAGTGGATTAACCGCAGTTTATTTTGTCATCCTCCTCAACCGCACTTGTTTTGGCAGACTCGATAACGTCGCCTACTATCCTAAAGTTCTTTGGTCTGAGAAAATACCAGCTTTAGTTTTAGCAGCTTTTATCATCTTTTTAGGAGTACAACCCACTTGGTTAGTGCGTTGGAGTGAATCCACAACTACAACAATGGTCGCTGCAATTCCTGCTTTAGAAAAAACTGTAATCTCTGAAGTCGCGTTGAAATAAGTTACAGTTTCTTCCCCATTCCCCATTCCCCATTTTTTTTACCATGACAGCAATTAAAACAGCAATTAAATTACCTCCTTCCAAGCACGAATTTGCCGATGTAATTCATCGCTTAGAAGCTGGTGGCGCAATGTTACCCGATACTCCAGAAAATTTGATGCAAATCATCGGTTTATACAAAGCTTATGCTGTACCGATGGATTTCTACTGGCGCGACCTACTTTATATTGCCGAACGTGAATTTTTAAACCCGCTTCCCTTCTTTAAATACTTCTTACCCAAAGAGTATTTAGAACTGCATAATCATTACGCTGGCGATGATGCCGATTTGCGAATTTGGCGCGGCGAAGCTACTGCACATCCAGAACTTTTGGCATTTATCGAAAAAGGTGAAACCTTCAAAATGCCGAAACTGTTCCATCACTTGTTCCACGATCGCATTAACATGGAATTTGCCGAAGCTTGTATGCGGGCGATGTTATGGCATAGAGGGATGGGTGGACAATTTGACCCTTACCTAGATTCAGACGAATACAAAGCCAACGCTGACAGGGCAATAAAAGCTTACTTCCAAGGGAACCCTGTAATGCTGGGACTTTACAAGCTGTTCCCAGATATGTTTTTGGAACAGTGCCGCCAGATGTCATACTACGCTAACCTGGGCTTATTCTGGGAAATCATGGCTCCGGTATTCTTTGAAATGTCAGACCGCTATGACGAAGGTACTATTACCAGCGTCCCAGAGGCGATGAGCTTCATAGTTAATGGTATATTTGCGATCGCAGGTCGTCCCATTTACCATCACGTTTATATTCGTGGCGAATGCTACGAAATAGTCCCTAAATCCAAGGGTTTCATGTGGCTATATGAAGCAGCATTACCTTATGTAGAAGCCGTTTTCTACCGCACCGCACCCTTCCGAGGGACAAAATCTTATAATGCTCAAGCGCGTCAAGTACCGGCAGACCAGAAAGACTTTCACTTTGGTATTCTTTACGCTGATGTATTTCCAGTGGGTACTGCTGGCATTCCTCCCACATTATTAATGCAAGATATGTTGCATTTTTTACCCCCATATCTTCTTGATTACTACAGCCAATATTGCCGGGGCGAAGAAGATATGTTGATTCAGTTAGGAGTTAGTTTTCAACGGTCAATGTACTGTGTAACTTCTGCGGTAATTCAAGCCTTGCGAACTGCTCTTTTATATCCATTAGATGACCCAAATCCCAAGCATTTACAAGCCAATCGTGATTTCTTTGAGATGCAGATAAATCGCTTTACTCGAACCGACTACAATATTCGTGATGCTGCTCGTTTGCGGAGTATTCAAAAGCAAGATTATAGATAAGAAAACACCTAAGAAGATGCTTGAAAAGGGTCGCCTTGAGCCTCAAGTGCGACTCAGAGGTGCAAAACTCAAATGCCAAACTTGAAGGAGGCAGAGGGCAGAAAGAACAATTGCAAAACCTTACAGCAATTTTCATGTATTTAGACCACAATTATGAGACCTAACCCCCAGCCCCCTCCCTACAAGGCAAGGGGAGAAAATCAAAGCCTCTCTCCTACGAGGCTACGGTGTATACACAAGTCTGAAATAGCTGATGAATCTGGATTTTACCCCACCCTAACCCTCCCCTTATAAAGGCTACAGTGTACACGCAAGTCTTTTAAAGTTGCTGTGTAACGTAGGGTGGGTTAATTTTTGTAGGTCGATGCAACAAAGGTGCGAGTCGATACAACCAAAGTGCAGAACGATGCAACAAAGGTGCGGGTCAATACAACCAAAGTGCAAAGCGATGCAACAAACGTGCAGGTCGATGCAACAAAAGTGCGAGTCGATACAACCAAAGTGCAGAGCGATGCAACAAACGTGCAGGTCGATGCAAGAGACTTGTGTGTACACCGTAGCTCCTACGAGGAGAAAGGTTTAGAGAGAGGTCTATTTGTGGTTCATTTACCTGAAAATCGCTGTAAGGAGCTTGCGAAAGCTTCTAGCTACAAAGGAGATATGAACTTTTGTTACATCCAAAAGCAATAAAGAGTGGGTATTAGCTTTTTTAAATTTTTTGTAAAAAGTCCAATATCAACGAACAGCTTTCAGAGTATCGTAAAGTAGTTTGTAGCGATTAAAACCTGCTTCATATAAAAGATTTGCCTGTGGCTGTACTACATTACTATCTGGCGGTAAAATTTTAAGTGCAGTTTCTAAATTGGGGTAAACACCAATCCCCACCATTGCCAAAATAGCTGCCCCGTAAGCAGCTCCTTCTTCGGCTTTGGGAGCTATGAGTTTTGTTTGCAAAATATCTGCTAAAATTTGTAACCAAATGTGAGAGCGTGCGCCTCCACCTGTTGCTAAAAGTTGAGCGAGGGGAGCGATCGCACTAATTACCTCCAATGCTGATCGCAAGCTAAATGCAACCCCCTCCAGCACAGCACGAGTTATATCTGCTTGTGTATGAGCTAATGACAAATTCAGGAAAGCACCGCGAGTATCTGGATCGAGGTGCGGACTGCGTTCTCCTGCAAGGTGGGGTAAAAATAGCACACCACGCGCACCAGGCTGCGATCGCTCTGCCATATCCATCAAATCGGTGTAGGATATCTGCGGGGCAAATGTATCTCGATACCAACGTAGAGAACCACCTGCTGCTAGCGTCACTCCCAGCAGATGATAGCCACCATCCACATGACAGAATAAATGTACCCGACCTTCGGCATCGGGAATTGGATGATTGCACGGTGCAAAGATCACTCCTGATGTGCCAATACTCAAACTACCCCGGCTCAGGTTGCTTGATGAGATGCCCAAACCGATCGCTGCTGCGGCATTGTCACCTCCACCTGCGACTATGGGTAATCCGGCTGGTAATCCCACGCGGGCGGCTATTTCTGGTTTGAGTCGTCCTGCGATCGCAGTAGATTCGATTACCGGAGGAAACAACGCTGGATTAATATTAAGAGGATGGAGAATATCTGTATCCCATTGTCGATTTGCCAGATTTAGACAGCCGACACCAGAGGCATCAGATGGTTCTGTTACTGCTTCGCCCGTTAGCACATATCCCAGATAATCTTTGGGCAAAAGAATCTGCCATAACCGAGTGTATGCTTGTGGTTCTTCAGTCCGTAACCATAAAAGCTTCGGCAGTTGAAACCCTGTAATTGCCGGATTTCCAGTGCGCTGGATCAACTCCTGTCGGGGAATAGCGGCTTCAATCTCAGCAACAGCTTTACCTGTGCGCTGATCGTTCCATAGAATTGCCGGTCTAATCGCTTTGCCATCCGCATCAAGAGCAACCATACCATGCATTTGTCCAGATAAACCGAGGGCAATTACCCGATGTCCGTTTAGCTGTTGAGTAACATCGAAGAGAGCATCCAAACTGGCTTCCACCCAATCCGATGAGTTCTGTTCCGTCCAACCGGGTTGTGGAGTTAACAGGGGATAGCTTCTGGTTGACTGAGCAATAATTTGCCCTTGTAGATCAACTGCGATCGCTCTTACTCCTCCTGTACCCAAGTCTAAGCCAACTACGATGTCAGTCAAGTCGCTTCGCTCCCAATTAAAAATTAAAAATTATTAATTAAAAAATTGAATAAACAAATCTTAATTTTGCATTTTTAATTCCCGCAGGGTGGGGGCTTATACATAAAATTAATTAAAAATTATTATTCTTAATTTTTAATTTTAAAAAAGTTAATTGCCCCTCCAAATTCTTAATATTCAAAAGGCAGAAATGAAACTTCCGCCTTCAAAGCTCGCAGCTTTCACTCTCCGGTTAAGTTTTGACTAATGTTTCTTTAGCTCCAAACTCATACAACCTGCGTAAATGATTCGTAACTGCATCAACAAAAAGCGATGACTGTGATAAATCACCAAAAATCTCAGTTAAATTAAGCAATGGTTTGGCATCGCTACCACTGGAATGAGCTAGTTGAGTCAGAGTACCTGCTATTGGGTCATCAATGGCAATGGTATTGCCTTGGTCATCGTTTCCATTGAGGTAACGGAACCAAGCAGCAACAGTTAGGCTCATATAATCAATGGCTCCTCCTTGATGCAGCGCGTCACGGACTGAGCCGAGAACAAATTTTGGCATTTTAGCGGAGCTATTCAAGCAAAGACGCGGGAGTTGATCCCGAATCTTGGGATTGGCAAAACGTTCGATTAAAGTTTTTTTGTAATTATCTAAATCAATCCCCGGTACAGGTTGGAGTGTGGGCGTAACTTCTGCCATCAAATTATCAACGGCTTGCCGAATCAATGGATCTGCCATGACTTCATGAACGTATGTATAACCTGCCAAGGAGCCGAGATAGCCAATCAACAAGTGACTGGCGTTGAGTAGCCGGATTTTCATCATCTCATAGGGATGAACATCGCTAGTCATCTGAACGCCAACTGATTCCCAATCAGGTCTACCTGCGCTGAAGTTGTCTTCGACTACCCACTGAAGAAACGGTTCGGCAACAACTGGAAAGGCATCATCGATATTAAACTGTTCCGCCACCATTTTGATATCTGCTGGGGTTGTGGCGGGGGTAATGCGATCAACCATGCAGTTAGGAAAAGCCACCTGTTCAGCAACCCAATGCCCCAATTCTGGATTCTGCATTTGGGCAAATGCGGTTAACATTTTGCGGGCAATATTGCCGTTACCTTGCAGATTATCGCAGGATAACACGGTAAACGGTGCTATTCCTTGTTGACGGCGGCGATTAAGGGCTGCTGTCAGAAAGCCATATACTCCAATTGGTTCATCAGGATGCTGCAAATCGTACTGGATTGTTGGGTGATTGGTATCGAATTCACCGCTACCTTCAATATAGTAGTAGCCGCCTTCGGTAATGGTGAGGGTAACAATGCGGCATTTGGGATCTGCTAAGGTGTCAATCACCGCTTGGCAGTTATCTGGAGCAAACAAATATTTTGTAATTGCTCCAATCACACGGGCGCGATCGCCTTCTGTGGATCTTTCAACTAAGGTATACAAACAATCTTGTGATTTCAGTGCATCCCGCATCCGTTTATCGAATTCTAGTAGCCCAACCCCGTATATTCCCCATTCACTATCGGGATTTTGATGAAAGTAATTATCCAGGTATAAAGCCTGATGTGCGCGATGGAACCCACCCACACCGATATGGACAATACCGTTAGTAATTCGATGGCGATCGTAATTGGGTACGCGAATGTTATTGCCTAAATGAGACAGAGATGCTTCATTCAGCTTGATTGCTGAGTCTGTGCTGATATTGCTGTTCATGGGATTCATTCTGGGTTAGGTGGTGACGATGAACTTTGGGGATGGCTTCACCGTCGCGATCAAACAGATGGCAAAGCTCACCATTAATGTAAATCGGAACGTAATCGTGCATGTTGGCTGGATTATCTCCGTCTGTTTGCACAACTATGGTTTCGCCACCGGCAATTTTGATGTAGAGAAAGGTTTCTTTGCCCAATCGTTCTACGACTAATACTTCACCATTCACGCTTGGGTTATTGCGATCGAGCCGCAGATGTTCGGGACGAATCCCTAATGTTGCTCTATCCCCAACTGAGAGGGTTTTGGGCTTCACCGGAATCGTTACGGTTGCGTCACCAGGGAGTCTAACTGTTGCCCCTGAGTCATTGACGGCTGAAACTGTCACCGAAATAAAGTTCATTTTTGGCGAACCAATAAATCCGGCGACAAATAGATTGCGGGGATGATGGTAGAGTTCCAGGGGAGAACCCATTTGTTCGATGATACCGCCTTGTAATACCACAATTTTGTCGGCAAGGGTCATTGCCTCAACTTGATCGTGGGTAACATAAATCATCGTGGCTTGCAGGCTGTCGTGTAAACTGGCAAGCTCAATCCGCATCTGCACCCGCAATGAAGCATCCAGGTTGGACAGTGGCTCATCAAACAAAAATACTTTCGGATTACGCACCAAAGCACGGCCGATCGCTACCCGTTGCCGTTGTCCTCCTGATAGTTCTTTGGGCTTCCGGTTCAAGAGTGGCTCCAGTTGCAGGATACGGGCGACTTCACGCGCCCTTTCATAACGCTGGGCTTTCTGCATACCTGCAAGCCGGAGGCTAAAGGCCATATTTTCTGCCACTGTCATGTGAGGATATAAGGCATAAGTTTGAAACACCATTGCTAAACCACGTTTATCGGGTGGCACATCATTGACTTTTTGTCCATCAATAAGTAAATCGCCGGAGGAAATTTCTTCTAGTCCAGCAATCATGCGGAGTAAGGTTGATTTTCCACAGCCGGAGGGGCCGACGAAAACAACAAATTCGCGATCGCCCACGTCGAGATTTATGCCTTTGATAATCTCTGTGTCGGCGTAGGTTTTATGGATATTTCTTAAAGCAACTGTTGACATAAAATGTTTCCATTAATGAGTTTAAGTTTTTCTCACGCACAGACGTAAAGGTGCAGCGAGGAACACAAGAGTTTGTTTTAATACCTTCTCCCTTCTGCCTCCTACTTCACAGCACCAAAGGTCAGACCCCGGACTAACTGCCGTTGACTCAGCCAGCCAAAGATAAGGATGGGTGCGATCGCTAGTGTTGATGCTGCGGAAAGTTTTGCCCAAAATAATCCTTGAGGACTAGAAAAGGAAGCAATAAAAGCTGTGAGTGGGGCGGCATCTGCCGTTGTCAAGTTTAAGCTCCAAAATGCTTCGTTCCATGACAAAATAATCGAAAGCAAAGCAGTAGATGCAATTCCGGGTACTGCTAATGGCAACAACACATGCACAAGTTCTTGCTGTGTGGTTGCTCCATCCATGCGATCGGCTTCGAGAATTTCTTTGGGAACTTCTTTGAAGAAGCTGTAAATCATCCAGACGACGATTGGCAAATTAATCAGGGTATAAATAATAATCAAACCGATGTGAGTATCCAGTAATCCGGCGTTGCGACACAAAATGTAGATTGGCACTAGCACACCAACAGGTGGCAGCATTTTGGTAGACAGCATCCAGAGTAAAGTGCCCTTGGTGCGTTTCGTTGGGAAAAATGCCATTGCGTAAGCGGCAGGTACGGCAAGCAGTAGTGCGACTATAGTCGATCCAAGGGAAATCGCTACGCTGTTAAACGCATAATTGAAATAATTTGCTCGGTCTTGGATGGCAATATAATTCTCCAATGTCGGGCGGAAAAACAACTGGGGCGGAGTTGAAACTGCTGCTACTTCGGTTTTGAAACTGGTGAGAAACATCCAGAAAATTGGAAAAAACAATATGCAAGCGGCAAGCCAGCCGAGTAATGTCCATAGCCAAATCTTCGAGGTTTTACGTGCCATGTTAAGTATCCAAATTACGAGCAACACTACGCATCAAAAATATTGCCACGATGTTGGCAAGGATTACGGCAATTAATCCACCGGCTGATGCACCGCCGACATCGAATTCCAGCAAGGCTTTTAAGAAGATGTAATAGGCAAGGTTAGTGGTTGCAAGTCCTGGCCCGCCGCCTGTGGTAACAAAGATTTCAGCAAAGATGGTCAGGAAGAAAATTGTCTCAATCATGGCAACCACAGAAATGGCGCGGCTCAGATGCGGTAGCATGACGAAACGAAATAGAGCGATCGCATTTGCGCCATCCATTCGCGCAGCTTCTAACTGATCGCGATCGAGTGACTGAATTGCAGTCAATAAAATCAGCAAAGCAAAGGGCAGCCATTCCCAGGAAACAATAATAATGATGGCAAGTAAGGGAACGCTAGCAAACCAATCAATTGCCCCTAAACCCAAACCTCTAGTAATTTGAGCAAACAGCCCATTCACTGGATGCATCAGCATATTTTTCCAGATTAGGGCGCTAACTGTGGGCATCACGAAAAATGGAGAGATTGCTAGTACCCGCGCCACTCCACGACCATAAAAGTCTTGGTCAAATAGTACTGCTAGTAATGTACCCAGACCAATTGTGATTGCTAAAACGGAAACAACCAAAACTATTGTGATAGCGATCGATGTCCATAAAGCTGAGTCACTGAGGATGAAAGTGAAATTTTCAATGCCGATGAATTTCCGTGCATCTGGATTCAGCAAGTTATAACGCTGAAAGGAAAACCATATAGTCATCACCAGAGGCACAATCATCCACAGCAGTAGGACAACGACTGAAGGCGCAACCAGAGGTAAGGTTGACACTTGCCGCGTAGTCCGTTGTTTGGTTGGTGGTGGTGTTTCGGATTGAGGTTTTACCGCTAATGAAGAAGACATAAGCAATTCGTAATTCGTAATTAAGAAAATCAGGTTAAATCTGGGTTTCTGGGGTTGGTATCGCCGTGGAACATCTGAGAATTATTCGATATAACCTGTGTGTTTCATGAAGCGTTCAGTCGATTTCTGCGATCGCTGCAACGCTTGATCTACCGAAGTTCGATTGGTTAACGCTGCTGCCAAGGTTTGCCCGACTGAAGAACCGATCGCCTGAAATTCTGGAATATCTACATATTGAACTCCCTTATAAGGAGTTGGTTGTGCTGATGGACGGGTAACATCGGCAGATTGGATCGCTGCCAGCACGATTTCTGCAAAGGGTGCAGCTTTTCGATAGTTGGGATTTTCATAAGTGGAAGTCCGAGTTCCTGGTGGTACAGCAACCCAGCCATTTTCCTTGGCAACCAGTTGAATGTATTCTTTTGATGTTGCCCAAGCAACGAATTTTTGCGCTGCTTCGGGTGATTTTGAGGTTTTTGGAACCGCTAGCGCCCAAGCCCAAAGCCAATTTGAGCCGTTAGGATATTTTTCAATTGGCGCACGAGCAAAGCCAACTTTGTTATACACTTGGGATTCTTTGGGATTGGATAACAACCCCGCAGCAACGGTTGCATCTACCCACATCCCGCATTTACCCGTTGAGAATAATGCTAAATTCTCATTAAATCCATTGGAACTGGCTCCTGGCGGCCCATATTTGTTAAGCAAATCGACATAAAAGGCGATCGCCTCTTTCCAAGGTGGAGTATTGATCGTTGGTTGCCACTTCATATCAAACCACTGTCCACCATAGGTATTAACCAATGTGGAAACAAATGCGATGTTTTCACCCCAACCAGGTTTTCCGCGCAGGCAAACACCATAAACCCCATGCGCTGGGTCGTGGATTTTGCTTGCCCATTCTCTCATTTGGGGATAAGTTGGCTGTTGAGGAACCGCAATCCCAGCTTTTTCAAACAAGTCTTTTCGGTAGTACAGCATGGAACTTTCCCCATAGAATGGTACGGCATATAGTTTGCCGTTATTGGAAAGCCCTTCTCGTATGGGTTTGAGCAAGTCATTTACGTCATAGTTTGCGCCTAGATCCAAGGGTCTTAACCAATCCCGTCTAGCCCAGATTGGTGTTTCATAGGAACCAATGGTCATGACATCAAACTGCCCACCTTGGCTTGCAACATCTGTAGTTGTGCGTTGGCGTAACACATTTTCTTCCAGCACAACCCACCGGAGTTGAATATCAGGATTAGCTTCCTCAAATTTGCGAGAAAGCCCTTGCATCACCACCATGTCGCCATTATTTACAGTGGCGATCGTTACTTTAGTTTTCTCTGCGGCTTGGGATCGCGGTGAGCAAGCATATAGCAGTTGCGCCAGCATCACTCCAGCGAGAAATGCAGCTACCACTTTAGCGAAGCGGCGAATACGCATCGCATAACTCCTTTAAAGTAAAAACCGAACGAAATAAATTTTTGATTTTATGCTCTAATTTTGGGCAAAAGCTCAATAATAGAAATCATACCAATCTGACTTCCATCACGGTCATTTGCAACAATTCTTCAATAAGAGGTTGAATCTATGACAGCAAAAGCAACTTATCAGTTTGCAGGTAAAACGATCCTAATTACTGGCGGTGCAGGAGATATTGGCAAGGCAACTGCACACCGTTTTGCTGCCAATGGTGCAGGAATAGCCCTGCTAGATTTGAATGAACCGAAGATGGCAGATGTGGCTGGGGAACTAAAAGGTTACAACGTTCCAGTTGGCACGTTTCGCTGTGATGTTACAGCTAGTGATGATGTTGCCAAAGCTTTTACTAGCGTTGTAAAGCAGCTTGGGCGGATTGACTATGTGTTTAATAATGCGGGTTATCAAGGAGTGTTTGCCACGACTGACGAATATCCTGAAGACGACTTTCAAAAGGTAATTAACATTAACGTTGTCGGCGTTTTTCATATTCTCAAGGCGGCTGCACAACAACTACGCGATGCAGGTGGAGGCGCGATCGTCAACATGGCGAGTTATGCAGGGGTGGTTGGGCCGCCAAATATGTTGGCTTATGCTGCTTCTAAGTTTGCTGTCATTGGAATGACTCAAACAGCAGCAAAAGACTTAGCTCCCTATGGTATTCGGGTGAATGCGCTCTCGCCTGCGTTGATTGGCCCTGGTTTTATGTGGACGCGACAAACCGAATTGCAAGCAGCAGTAGGGTCACAATATTTTGATGCCGATCCCAAAGTAGTTGAGCAACAGATGATTAATTCAGTACCAATGCGGCGTTTGGGAAGCTTGGAAGAGGTGGCAAATGGAGTAGCGTTTTTGATGAGTGAAGAGGCAAGCTACATTACTGGGTTTAACTTGGAGGTGACTGGGGGATAATAGAATTTTAAAAATAATTGAGCAAAGATTATCTCTTTGGGCATATAGTATAAATAATGCAATTATACCTTTGATAGAGACATAGTTTTTGCAGGTAGTATATGGGACAACCTTTTTTAGAGCAGCGCGATGCCAGCAAAGCTGGCTTGCCTCTGAGGGCGCGCAAATTAGACCTGGCTGCACATGCTGCTTGGCTCTATTACATCGCTGGCAATACGCAAGAAGAAATTGCCGCCAAGCTCAATGTGTCCCGGCAAGCTGCACAACGCTTAGTAGCACTGGCAGTCAGTGAAAAATTGATTAAATTTCGACTCGATCATCCCCTGAGTGAATGCATTGCTCTGGCTGAGTCGTTACGCGATCGCTTTGCTCTGTCACTTTGTGAAGTAGTACCAACTGATGCAGGCAGTGGTGATACATTATACGGAATTGGTGTATGTGCTGCCACCCATTTAGAGGCTTACCTGATGGCTAAAACCCCGACCATACTAGCGTTGTCATCAGGTCGCACATTGCGAACAATGGTGGAGCAGATACCCTCAATGAACCAACCCCAGCATAAAATTGTATCAATTATTGGAAATATGTCTCATTCTGGGCGTGCAGGTCGTCACGAAGTAGTTATGCATTTATCCGATCGCGTCGGTTCCCAAGCTTACCCAGTGCCGACTCCGGTTGTTGCGACTAGCATTGAAGAACGAGAACTTTTGCAGACTCAGCGATCGTTTGTCGCCGTCAAAACTCTTGCAGAGCAAGCCAAAGTAACTTTTGTTGGAATTAGTCATATTGCCTGGAATGCTCCGTTACATCAAGACGGCTTCATCAATGACGATGAAGTGGCTGAGTTGATTGAACTGGGAGCAGTCGGAGAAATTGCAGGTTGGGCTTATAGCGATCGCGGAGTATTGCTGCAAGAAGGGACAAACAGTCGGGTTGCCAGTGTAGCCCTCGAACAACCCGCTCATCGACTCATTATTGGTGTGGCAGGCACTGTGAGAAAGTCGGAGGCGATTTTGGCTGCTCTACATGGCAAGTTAATTACAGGACTGATTACCGATGAAGCTGCTGCTCAAGCGATTCTTTCTAAGATTTAATAAGTTTACTTTTTACTTGTTAAAGGAATACGAATAGTAAACTCTGTTCCACATCCTGGTGTAGAATCAACTTCAATAATTCCTGCATGTTTGTCTACAACAATTTGATATGCGATCGCCATTCCTAATCCCATTCCTTTGCCTACGGGTTTAGTAGTAAACATATAATCAAATACCCGTTGCTTGACATCCTCTGACATCCCAATACCATTATCGTAAATCTGAATGATCGCGTAATGACTTGATTTATCAACTTGAGTTTGAAGCTTAATTTGATTGGTGTTGGTTTTAATATCCTTAAAACTCCGCTTTTGGCTGGCTTCTTCAAGTGCGTCAATCGCATTCATTAGAACATTTATAAACACCTGATTGAGTTGCCCTGCGTAGCATTCTACTAGGGGTAAATCACCGTATTTCTTAACGATCTGAATTTCTGGTTGATTGGGCGTGGCTGTCAGACGATGGTTCAGAATCATCAGAGTGTTGTCTAATCCTTCATGAATGTCTACAAATTTCATGTCTGCTTCATCGAGGCGCGAGAAATTACGCAGCGACAACACAATTTGACGAATGCGCTTGGTTCCCCCTTGCATCGATGCCATTAGCTTGGGTAAATCTTCTGCTAAAAACTCAATATCAAGGTCTTGGGCGCGATCGCGAATTTCTGGTGTAGGATTTGGGTAGGTTTGTTCATAAAGCTTTAGCAAATCGAGGATGTTTTGGCTGTATTCATTGGCATGGTTGAGGTTGGCGTGAATAAAATTAGCAGGATTATTGATTTCGTGTGCCACCCCAGCCACCAATTGTCCCAAACTAGACATTTTTTCAGTATGGATAAGTTGAGCTTGGGTATTTTGCAATTCTTTCAAGGTTTTGCTGAGTTCCTGCGCCTGCTGACTGAAAACAAAGGCGCGATTGCGGATTTGTTCATATAGTTGCACCTGTCGCCATGCACTGATCAACCCAATCACCAACAATCCTCCCAAAACTGTAGCCAACAGGTTCAACGCCTGCAATGGCGATTCAATATTTTCTTGTGGCACAATCAACGCTACCGACCAATTTGCTTCTCTGAGGGGAGTGTAAGCAACATAGCTCCACCTACCATCCAGTTGAACCAATTCAATACTTGTGCGTTTAGCTACCATCTTTTGAGCAATTTCCACTAACTGGGGATTAGGCAAATTAAGGAAACTTTGAGCAGCTTTTTCGGGTGTACCAATTAGTTTTATATTGGGATGGGCGATAGGAATTCCTTGAGAATTCAGCGCAAAGGCATAGCTGCCCTTACCTTGATGTAAATTGCTGATCACCTCAACTACCCGGTTAATCGGAATTCCTCCCATTAATACACCTGCTGGCTTTGTGCCTGTCTCGGCAGGAATCGGCGAACTAATCTGAATCTGTAACTGATTAGTTGTACGGCCAATAATTGGATCGGCAGCTACCGTTTCACCTACCATACTCCGCTTAAAAAATTCTCGATCTTTAACATTAAGATGATCCCCATGAGTATTAATTAATGTAGCATCTGGTGTAGCCAAAGCCATAAGTAAAAACGTTTGCAGCCGTTTTACCTCAGATTGCAAGTAAGGTTGAATTGCAGACAAATCCAGCGATCGCACCACAAGAGAATTTGCTAAAGTCTTAATTTCTGTCTTACGAATGGCTAACCAGTTATCAATATCATCCTGACCTTGGGATGTTTTTAATAGTGCTTGCTCCTTAAGACTATCGAGCAACAATCCCTTAACAATGTTGTAACTAGTGATAGCTGTGGCGCTAATGCTAATAGACAAAATCACCACAATTGATAACAATAGTAAATTTCGCGATCGCCATTTCGATAAATAGTAATTTTTTTTGATTGGTACATACCGCCGGAGGTTGACTTTCAACCAACATCTGCGTAATTTAAGGATCATCGTCACTTTGCTCAAAATCAAAATTTAACAACAAAGACAATGTTGCTGGAAGAATAAACTAAAAAATATCTAATGTGCCTTAGGTCGAAAAGCCCACCCAGCTTATGTAATTTAAAGGTAGAAGAGCTTACTGCCCTTTGTCTCCTACTTTTTTGAAAAGCAACTGCTGTATTCATACTCGATCAACGTTAAATCAGCTATTTCTTTAAAGTAGTCTGCCCAAAAATCAGCTTTTTCTAACCCAAATTGGCGAAGTCTGCCAAATGATAGATGCAAAGGCAAAAAAGAAGAAAGAGAAAGAGATATATAATTTTTACAAATGATTTAAGACTGCTATATTAACCAAGTTACTAGTTATAGACATTTTCTTTTTTAGATTTTAGATTAGATATGAGTGACCCAAAAACCCCAAATGATCAACCAGGATTGGTTTTGATGCCTGGCCCAGAAGGCTGGTGGGATTCGGAACGAGTTTCTTCGCCACAAGTCTTGTATTGTCCCGATGGAACTTGGAAGATGTGGTATTACGGTCGGGATGCGTCTTTTGATCGGCAAATCAATTTGCCCACTGGTCGTTGTGGTTTAGCGATTTCTGCTGATGGAATTCATTGGCAACGCGTCCAAGGATTATTAACTATGGGGGCTGTCTTTGAGCCTCACCAAAATCCTAGTCGGTTTGACTCAGCCCATGTTGGTGTGAGCAATGTCTACTTCTACGATGGGCTTTATTGGATGTGGTATTTCGGTGGAGACCACACAGTTGTTGAAATGGGAGGCTTTAAAGCTAAAGGATTAAATATGCGCCCTGGCTGCGCTATCTCCCGTGATGGCATAAATTGGGTACGGTTGGAAGGTACTTATCAAGGAGCTTTTCTCGATTTAGGCAAGGCAGGGGAGTTTGATGCTCTATTTTGCGCCTGGCCACAAGTCTTGCGTGATGATGATGGAACCTGGAAACTTTACTACCATACCTTAAATCCTGACAAAGGATTCTTGGTCGGTTTAGCTGTGTCTTCCGATGGTTTTCATTGGCAAAAAGTTGGTCATATTTTAGAAGCAGGTGAGTCTGGCAGTTTTGATGAGAGAGGCATTGGTACTCGTAATGTTCTGAAAATAAAGGGACAGTATGTAATGTTCTACGAAGGTGTTAACAACAATGGTTATCACTCCATAGGTCTAGCTGTTTCTAGCGACGGAATTCATTGGCAAAAACATCTAGGACAGCAAGTTGGAGGTTCTATCTTTTCCCATGCTCAAAAGGGTTCTGGCCGTTGGGATGCACGGGCTGTAGGCACACCTTGTGTAGTCGCAATGGATGATGGCAGTTTCCGGATGTACTACATTGGCGCAAACGAAGGTGGCCACGATGAACTATCTTCACAGCACCAAATTGGTTTAGCTGTAAGTGCCGGAACAGATTTTCGCCAATGGCATCGTTGGGGTGAATAGTCAAGTCGTAGTGAAGTCCAGAAATTGGATAATTTATTTTTTGGAGTTCCTTAACTACTCGCTCTACTAGGTCAGAGCAATCACCTACTGTACATATCTATCTTTAGGTACAGAAAAAATTCATTTTGATTTCATTTTTTTATGGAACACTATGGATAGGTGAACGATAAGATATTTCAGACATTTATCGTGAATTAAAGGGTTTAAGACCCCTACATAATATATGTAGCACCCATTTCAATCGGGGTTTAAATCCCTGTCTGAAATGTCTTTAATTTTGAATTTTGAATTTTGAATTGTTAAATACCTTCATTTATGACAAGTGATTGTTAAAAATATGTTAGCCCGGAGTAAAATTCTCTGGTTAAGGCTTTGGCGTCAGCTGCTTCGACCCAGGCGATTAGCTTTCGTGGAAGCTTGCCTGATTGGTCTTGTCTCTGGGCTAGCGGCAGTTCTGTTAGGACAGGCAGTGGATTGGGCAGGCGCATTGCGAGTCCATATTTCTTACCTTTGGCCTGCCTACTTGGTGCTACCAGGCATTGGACTGATAGGAGGAATCTTAGCTGGTTGGCTAGTCGAGCGCTTTGCACCTGAAGCATCAGGTAGTGGAATGTCTGAAGTCAAAGCCGTATTGGCTCGCGTACCAATGCCGTTAAATCTGCGGATTGCTTTGGTGAAGTTGATCAGCGCAACACTAGTGCTGGGTTCTGGAATGCCTTTAGGGCGGGAAGGGCCAACTGTCCAAATTGGGGCAGCCTTGGCAAATCAACTGAGTAATTGGGCGCCGACTTCACCAGAGCATCGTCGGCAACTCATCGCCGCCGGAGCCGGGGCTGGGTTAGCGGCGGCTTTTAATGCACCGATCGCAGGTGTACTCTTTGTAGTGGAAGAATTACTGCAAGATGTATCAGGTATTACTCTTGGCACTGCGATTTTGGCTTCTTTTATCGCTTCAGTCATCTCCCGGCTCTATGGTAGTCACAGCCTGGATCTGAATCATCTAAATTTAGGTCTTCCCGATACAACTTTCTTTGCTCAGGAAATCCCTTTCTACTTGATTTTGGGAGTGCTGGCAGGACTTCTAGGCATTCTATTTAATAAAGGCATTCTTGAGAGTCTAGCAATTAACCGTCGCCTGGTAAGGTTGAGTTTACCCTGGCGAATTGGAATTGCTGGGTTAGTCAGTGGTATTGCGATCGCTTTGTTACCTGCTACCTTTCGGGATCATGCTGGGCTAAGAGAAATTTTGCTTGTAGGTAATACTAATTGGTCATTTGCCGCGATCGCTCTTTTAGTTCAGTTTACCTTAATTATTTTTACCTACGGCTCTGGAGCGCCAGCAGGTTTACTAGTTCCCACCTTAGCTTTGGGGGCTGCCCTTGGTTACTTAGTAGGTGCTGTCGAACACAGTTTACTGGGAATGAGTGCTGCAACAGTCTATGCTCATGTCGGCATGGCTGCTTTTTTTAGCGCTGTCTCTAAAGTACCAATTACAGCAGTCGTCATTGTGTTTGAGATGACAACTGATTTCAATCTGGTGCTACCGTTAATGATTGCTTCTGTGGTTGCCTATTTAGTAGCAGAAAAAATTGATCGGCGATCGC
The DNA here is from genome assembly GCF_034531155.1 of Nostoc sp. ChiVER01. NCBI lineage: Bacteria > Bacillati > Cyanobacteriota > Cyanophyceae > Nostocales > Nostocaceae > Nostoc > Nostoc sp. ChiVER01. The sequence continues at coordinate 181,147 of NZ_JAVRBS010000001.1, forward strand.
TCTACGACCTTCTACTAGAGTGGAAAGGGATTCACATTACCAAAGAGCCAAGCACAGAGGGGCTTTTAGCACAACTGAGTGCCGCAGATGTGATGCAAAGGCGTGTGGAAACTCTCTCTAGTCAAATGAGTACTGATGAAGCAGTACAAGCATTTTCCCACTCTCACCATCGCAATTTTCCAGTTTTAGAGAATGGTAAAGTTGTTGGCATTGTCACTCAAAAAGATTTAGTTAATATTGCTTCCCAACAGTTAGAAAAAGATACAACGATCAGCCAGATTATGACACCAGAGCCAGTGACAGTAACCCCCACGGCTACACTAGCTCATGTCCTGCATATACTCAATCGTTATCATCTAAGCTGTTTACCTGTTACAGAAAATCGGAAGTTAATCGGAATTATTACTCGTAGTGATATTATCCGTGTAGAAGCAGAGCGACTCAGTGGTAATAGCGAACAAATAGAACGTAAATCAGCACCTTCTTATGTGGTTTACCAAACGCGCGCTCCGGCTACAGGCAAAGGACGTTTGTTAGTACCACTCTCACATCCACAGACAGCCGAGACTTTACTGGCAATGGCAGTTGCGATCGCTAAAGATCGCAATTACGAAATAGAATGCCTACAAGTGATTATCGTTCCATCTAGCCGCATCCCATCGGAAACACCAGTGCAAATCAGCAAAAGTCTTCAACTTTTGCAACAGGCAATATTATTAGGAGAGAAATGGCGGATTCCTGTTCACACCCAAATCAGAGTTACACATAATGTTGCTGGGGCAATTTTGGAGACTGTCAAAGATCGACATATTGATTTGGTACTGATGGGTTGGAAAGGCAGTACATCAACTCCTGGTAGAGTTTTCAGCCGAGTGGTTGATACGGTAATTCGACAGGCTCCTTGTGATGTTATTTTAGCGAAATTGGATGATAAAAGAGCTTTTGACCGTTGGTTGTTGCCAATGGCAGGCGGCCCTAACTCTAGCCAAGCAATTAAGTTATTACCTGCTCTTGCTTCTTTAAGTACATCACCTCAAATCAAGTTATGTCAGGTTTTTCAGCCTACTAATTCTATTCTTGACACAACATTACTAGATAAATCTGTTCACTTTCTGCAACGCCGAGTTAGTGGTAAAGTTATGGCAACTCCAGTTCGTGCCAATTCTGTTTCTGATGCTGTGCTTAAGTGTGCAAAACTTGACAACAGTGATGTGATTGTTCTGGGAGCTAGCCGTGAAAGTTTACTACAACAGGCAATTCAAGGAAATATTGCAGAGAATATTTCTCGCAAGAGTAATTGTACAGTTATCATGGTCAAAACTTAATTACGAATTACGAAAATCTCTACTTCGCTGTTCTGACAAAAGAGAAACTGGTGTTAGAGTTTTTCGCCAGCGTTTCACTGCTGTTTGTAATTCCCCCGACAACCAGCTATCAAATTGCGGATAAACTGGCGATCGCGCCACCAATTCCCACTCAGCAGGTTGTAAAATTTCTCTTAATGCTTGTTCTTGAACATGAGGATAATCGGGATTCACTTCATCTTTTGGGCCAATTCCACCTAAATCTCGCGCACCAGCTTCGATACAAGCGAGTAACCAGCAGTTATCTTGAACTAAATTGGGCGGAATTTGAATAGTAATATCTGGCGGTAAAATCTGACGCGCTTTCGCAATTACTTCTGGTAATTCATGGGGATCAAAAGGTGGTGCATCAAAAGTTTGCTGATGTCCAGGACTATGAGGTTGCAGGATGACTTCTTGAATGTGACGATAACGTTGATGCAATTTAGAAATAGCTTCCAAAGTTTCCCACCAATCATTTACAGTTTCTCCAATTCCCAACAGTAACCCAGTTGTAAAAGGAATCTGTAACTCTCCCGCCCATTGCAATTGTTGTAAACGAACTTCTGGTAATTTACTTGGTGCGTGCCGATGTACAGTATTTAACAATGTTGGCGTTAACTGTTCCAACATCAGCCCCATCGAAACATTTACACGCTTAAGCTTTTGCATTTCCTCAAAACTCAGAGGGCCTACATTGCTATGCGGTAAAAACCCCATTGAAAGTGCTAATTCACACAAATCAAAAATCCGCCCAAACCACGCTTGACGTCTTGACGAATGGGGATGCACTTCACCACTGAGGATAAGAATTTCACAAACTTTTTCGCTTTGAAGCGATTTTAAAATACTTTCTGCATCTGAAATACTCATCCAAGGACTTTTACCCGGTTCGCTGCGAAAGTTGCAGTAACTACAGCGATTAAAGCACTCGTAAGTAGGAACGATTGTATAAGCAGGGCTATAGGTGACAAGACGAGAATTATTAATTGGCATAAGTAAGATAATCTAAAAGAATGCTTTGCTCAAACTATATAGATTATCGTGTGATTTTTGTTGCTATTATATTAGATAGACAATAACTATTTTGCTTTATAAACTTCTGGTAACTGCCACCAAGAAATATGAGGATATTCGTGATGTTCTTCGTGGTAGCCGAAATGATAGCATGTAATAAATGACCACCAAATTGGACGGCTAATCGTTTGAGCACGATGAGGCTGAATATAACCTCCTATGGGTTCGCTATGGGGTATAAAAGTACCAAAATAAAATAATTGCAATGAACTTAAGAGCGAGGGAATCACCCAAAAACTCGTTAGATTAGCATGGGGTATATGAAGGATGTGATTAGCAAAGTGATAGATAATCGTCAAAGCAATCATTTGTCCCCAACTCCAGTAACCCTTCATAAAATGAAAATACCAAGCAAAGAAATTTTTGTGCTTTCCATTATGGAAATCTGGGTCTATTTGACTTGCTGGATTGTGGTGATGTACCCAATGTTTTTGCAATAACTTTTTATAGGGTAAAAGACCATAAAGAGATAAACTTAATGTCCCAATAAAATGATTAATCTTGGGGTTCTGGGGAAACACTACCCCATGCATGGCGTCATGAGATGTAATAAATAATCCTGTATATAAAAATGTTTGCCATAGGATTACAGGCAATAACATCCAAAATTTTAGCTTAGAGATGTCAAGGGAAAGTAATAAACTCAGGCTAATGACCCATGCGCTAATAATGATGATAGCAATGAAAAGCCCCTTAAACTGAGATTTACTTTTCACTACTGGAGTCAGTTTTGTTGGATGACTGGGTGGTTCTTCTAACTGGATCACGCTTTTACTCCGCCTAGCATTCAGGTGAAAATTCCAAAAATATAGTCATGAAAAAAGCAATTAACAGAGAAAATCTGTTAGTGGCCAATGTTTTACACTGGACAATGCCAATGCTCAAAATATATATATGTATAAATATTAAGATACTTTAACTAGTATTACACAAGTAGATGCTATTTTAAAAACTGTTTTCGGTTGAAAGGTTGAGTAAAATAAGTAAAGATACTGCCAGACTTAGTGTTTATTACAACTAATGCTTTCTGTTTGATACTTGTAGATATAATCTAAGCCTGCAACAAAGATGGTCAATAATTAGCAGCAAACTTAGGAAACGAGGTGAAGCACGTCCCGCAATACGCTATAACCCTTGAGATCCCAAAATAGGTAAGCTAGAAAACCGATCATAGCCAAGATTTTTGCTACCAGTACATTCTGCTATTGTGACTCACATTCTCGTTTCGTTACATAGTGGCGATAGCGAAACATCGCTTCTAGTTGCACTTGCACTAACCAACCACTGACAAATTCAACTGTTCCTCCGCCGGGCATAGAGAAGGAAATAGCATCAGTCAGCCTAGTTTTACCAGCTTCCGGTTCAAATTCATGGCGATGTACCCAAGATTCAAAAGGGCCAGATATCTGTTCGTCGGTAAACAGGCGATATTTTTCACATTCAGTATGACGCGCTAACCAAGTTAAGGGTAATGGGCCGAGAAACAGGCGAAATTCTGTGATAGCGCCCACGTTCAGCCCCCCCTCACGACGAACGATTTGGACTGGCTGCCAAGGTGGATTCAGCAGTTGCAAAATATCTGCCCTTTCGTGAAATTTCCAAACTACTTCTGGTGGGGCATTAATTACTGAGGAATGTTTAAAGTGCAGCATGGAAAGAAAAACCTAAAATTCAACTTTCGGATTCTGTATCAATCTCGATATCTAGGGTATCTTCATCAACCCGCACGTACAAAATATTTGGGTTACAGCAAACTTGACAATCTTCAACATAAGATTGCTGTCCTCCAGCACTCAAGTCAATAAAAGTTAAGTTCGGTTCGCCGCAATAGGCGCAGTAATACTCGGCTGTGTTTTGCATCAAGTTTTCAGCTATAAATTCAATGGCTGTAGTTCCTTGAGGGATGGGTTGATATAACTCTGAGCTTCAGCCAAATGCTTTAGTAGTGTAGACTGTGGCAGAGGCCCTTGCAAGTGGCTCCAAGGTAATACTTGTTCTGTTGACCAATCGGCGTGGACGTAGTAATCTAAATCGGGGATTTGTCCTTTGAGTTGTTTAAAAGCACGTTTGTAGCTACCCAAGGAGTCGCCAAAGTCACGAGTCAGTTGCAGGAGTTGGGACACTCTGCGATCGCCTCTCGATAACAAAGCCTGTATAATCGACCAATTATAGCTTTCTGGGCGAAACTCTATTCCCTGTGGTTTTAGCTGTTTTTGCAAAAACTGCAACCGCTTTTCGGCTTGGCGATTCACCCCAAACCATTGAAACGGTGTGTGTGCTTTGGGTACAAAGGTGCTGCATCCGTATGTTAACCGCAATCCCGGCGCAGCTTTTTTGATATTACGCATCATCGTCACGGTTTGTTCTAAATCTTCTGCTTCTTCACCGGGAATTCCTGCCATTCCGTAGAGTTTCAAGCTTTTTAATCCGCCAGCTTTGGCATTTACCGCCGCTTGGATAATTTCGTCGTTATGCAGCTTTTTGTTGATGATTTGCCGGATTTTCTCAGAACCACTCTCTACTGCAATGGTAAGCGATCGCGTGTCTCGTTTCGTCAAAGTTTCTGCTAACTGCACTGTTACGGTATTAGTTCGCACTGAAGCAATGCTGAGACGGACATCATCGTATTTTGGCTGACTAATATAATCTAGCAAAGTCTCAAACTCTGGGTGTTGAGTTACAGAAGCCCCTAATAATCCTAGCCGATTTGTGACTTCTAGACCTTTTGCGATCGCTGGAATTAATGAACTCTCAAGACTGGCTGTTCTAAAAGGCAGTGTTAGATAACTCGCCAAACAAAAGCGGCACATTTCTGGACAACTTCTCACCACTTCCACCATGTAAATATTTTCCCATGCGGCTTTTTCGGTGACTACAGTTGATGCCGATAGCGTATTTCCTCTGTAAGTTTGCTTTTGCACCACTGCGGGAATTTCGGAAGAAATTGGTTTAATTGACTTTACTGCACCATCTATGCTGTGATATTCGATTTCATACAAACTGGGTACATAAATTCCTGGGATTTGTGCAAGTCTTTTTAATTGAGTTTGTCTAGAAGCATTTCTCACTTCTTTGTACGCCTCAATGAAATTTCCCAGGAGGTTTTCGCCATCCCCGAGTAAAATTACATCAAAAAAATCTGCAAAAGGTTCGGGATTCGCTGTGAGAACGGGCCCACCACCAAAAATTATCGGATGAGAATCGTCACGAGAAGTTGCCAGAATAGAAATTTCTAAAGATTCCAGCAAATTTAGAATATTCACATAATCCAGTTCCCAGGAAATCGAAAATCCCACAATTTCCGGGGTTCTAGGGAGTTGTTCGTGAGTATCTGTAAACAGGCGACTCACCTGCACATCATCACGCATTGCTAAGGTTGCCCAAACTACCTGATAGCCGAGGCTAGTTATGCCTACGCTGTACTCATTAGGAAAGGCGAAGATGATAGGTATAGCGTTGGTATCTGGGTTAGCGGGGGTGAAAAGGAGGTGTTCAGAGGTAAATACAGATGATGTCACAGATGTTGTTAGGGGTGTTTAAATAATGGAGTCTCATAGAATTCGCGCCTACACAGGCAAAAACCATTCCTTCTCTTTTCTACGAGACGGTACGCGAACGTGGGTTTGATTTTAGTCCGCGCAGGCTGACAAGAGTTTGTCTAGCCGAGATTTATAGTCGCCAGGGCTTCTTTATCTATATTTGATTTTAAGCCATAAAATTATCAAGTTAAAAAACAATGTCACGCTATTAGCAAGAATAATTGGCAAGGCTTGTAAATAAATTCCGTAGATTAACCACAAAAAAACACCAATAATGAATGTAATCAGTGTTACCATAGAAACATCTTTTGCTGATTTTGTTCGCCACGTTTTAAACATCTGTGGTAAAAAAGAGATTGTGGTTATTGTGGCAGCCGCTAATCCTAAAATTGTCAGAAAATCCATTACGATGCAAACCTATAAAATAAAGTTTTCATTGGTTAAACAACTTATAAATTGATTTTTGCTTGAGAGTTTGTAATTGGCAGTTCTCCAATAATACTTTTTATTTAAGAGCAACGTGATTTTCTGAAATTTGGGAAAAACAGGCGACAATGCTATACCGAATATCTTTGCGATCGCTAAAACATAGCTTTCAGCAAAATTTTTGAAGAAGAATTCAGAAGTCAGAATTCAGCAGTCAGAATTAATCAGTCGGGGATTCAGACCGGCGCAGGAATTGAAGACCTCCAAATCGGAGATTTGGAGGGGGTTTTAGACCCGTTTATTCATCCGCTAAATCGATTCAGAATTCATACTGAATTCTGGCTCCTGACTTCTGAATTCTGTTTGATAAAATATTCAAGCACTGCTGGGATTAAGGAAAGAATCGAAAATAGAGTTACAAAAATTATCTCAACACCCAGCTATCCATCGACATCGTAAATGTAATATAATCTCTGCGTTACCTTGCAGCCAAAATTTACTGTTTTCCTTCATTATGTGATGAAATATATGATGCAATACGGTTCAGTTAAGGCTAAAACTGTGTTATCAAAATCAATTTTTTAACGAATCGCCAACACGCAGAGAAGCCAGTGCGTTGGGCGGGCTTCCCGACTTGAAGCAACTGGCGCGACGCAGAGAGAAGAAAGAGATGCTTAACCCAAGCGTATTGATATATGATGAGCTTTCAATATCTAAAAAATATATGTGTGCTAATTTTATCGTAGTTAGAAATCTAACTCCTGAACAAGTGAAATCAGATAAAAATTGAAAAGATGCTTGTTATGATAAATGCCATGTAAACAATTCCTTCAATTAATTCTACTTTTTTTCGGTCTGGCATCGCATGATAACGGCGTTCAAACTCGCTTTGAGTTAGTCTGTCACCGTTTTCCAGAGCAGGAATTGTGTTTTTTGGCGCGATGTCTTCGACATAGCTAAAGTAGGCATTTGAAGTCATAGCTGGAATATTAAGAGGAGAAACTGTAGGGAAAATATTTTGCTTCTATCCAGATTCTAAAACATTACTATGCTGATATAGGATTACTATTTGATTTTTGAACGAATTATATGTGCGCCAATGCGATCGCATTGTTAGTCGATGCAATGGCATTGTCAGGCGATGCGATCGCATTGTTAGTTGATGAAAAAAACCAGATTGCAATCTGACGAATCTGAAATTACGAATTACGAATTGCTTTGCAAGATGCAGGCTTTAACCAAGGACTATGGGGCGTAGTGGTAGGATGATTTGCTGTTAGCACGACTTCCCCTTTTTGATTTAGCGCCAAACCAGTAGCTTCTATAATCGGTTCTGGTGCGGGGGTAGTTGTTTTGCTGGGAACAAATGAGCGATCAGGGTTATCACTGTTTGGATTGAGACTCACCAAATCTACATGCACTAGGTCAGGAGTTAGAATATCCGTTGTCGGATTAGGCGGTAAACCGCCGCGTCCAGTGATTGTAAAACTGCTCTTAGCAAAAGTTCCACCAGCTTGACAAGTCTGTGCTACTTCAGTGTCAATTGGTACTGTTGGTAGGTTGACTAAGCCACTCTTGGGTTCAACATCGGGCGTGTTTAATGTGACCTGTCCAGTTGCAACAATGTCACTTTCAGGGGATAACTGTTGCCGAAATTGAGTGCCAAAAATTCCTTGTGCATTGACTTGAATATTACTACCGGGGCTGCGTCCAAAGCCAGTCGCAATAATATCACTATTCTCTGAAGGAACAGCAACTAAAAATTTAGTACCAATGTTTATATTGCCATCAACTCCATTACTACCAGCAACACCACTAGTGGCAGAAATTAAACCCTGATGACGTAACATCAGTAAATTTTTTATCTTTAGCACAATATCTCCACCCCGACCTGTTCTGGATTCTGCAAATACACCCGTGGGTGAGCCATTGCTATTAGCTCCATTTACTAAAAATTTATCGGTAGCTTCAATTGTTACAGTACCTGCATTTCCTTCTCCAAAACTGCTGGCAACTAATTGAGCGCCACCCTTGAGTGTTAGTTCATTTGTGGTAATTTTAATGGTTCCGGCATTTCCCACTGCCTCTTTTTCCACTGCACTAAAAACACCGCTCTATAAACCATTGATATTAGTACCACTGAATACTGCATTTTGGGTATTAATATTAATACTACCTGCGTTTCCTCTGCCAAAAGTGCTAGCGCTCAGTCGAGCGCCATTAGTGATAGAAAATAACCCAGATGTGATATTTGTGTTTCCACTATTACCTTGAGCATTTGGATTGATAGTTTGTTTTCTAGGCTCAATTGTGACTGGAGGAGCGCCATTAATGATAGAAAATGACCCAAATGTGATATTTATGTTTCCACTATTACCTTGAGCATTTGGATTCATAGGTTGTTTTCTAGGCTCAATTGTGACTGTAGGAAACCCAAAGTCATTTTTGTTGACTTTAATGATTGGCGCCGTTGTAGAACCTAGCGTGCTGAATACACCGCTTTTGAAACTATCAAGCGCAATTACATCTGCGTCTAAAACTATAGTGCCTGCGTCGCCCACTCCTAAGGCACTAGTAGCTACTTGCGCCCCATCAATTAGTGATAGAGTTCCAGCATTGATGTCAATATTGCCGCCTTTACCTACGCCTCCAGATTCCACCGTGCTGAAAATGGCAGCTTCTCTAAGCTCAACAGCATTTTTGGCACGCACTGTCACATCCCCCGCCTTCCCTTGTCCACTGGTTAAGGCAGTGAGGAATGCGCCATCGTGTAACGAGAAAGAACCAGAATCAATAGTAATATTACCCCCATTACCAACTACCCCCGTTTCCACCGTACTGAAAATCCCACTGACAATACCTTTTTTCTCGCCAGTAATATTAACAGCGCCTGTAACATTAATATTGACATTCCCTGCATCCCCTTGTCCTGCTGGCTGGGTAGCAGATGCTCGACGAATAAGGGTTTGCAGTTGAGCGCCATCAGTGAGTGACAGAGTTGCAGCATTAATGTCAATATTACCTCCCTTACCCATGCCTCCAGATTCCACCGTGCTGAAAATAGCAGCTTCTCTAAGGTCAACAGCATTTTTGGCACGCACTGTCACATCCCCCGCCTTCCCTTGTCCACTGGTTAAGGCAGTGAGGAATGCGCCATCGTGTAACGAGAAAGAACCAGAATCAATAGTAATATTACCCCCATTGCCAACTGTCCCCGTTTCCACCGTACTGAAAATCCCACTGAAAATATCATTTTTCTTGCCAGCAATATCAACTTTCCCAGTCACATTAACGTTGACATTCCCTGCATCCCCTTGTCCTGCTAGCTGGGTAGCAGATGCTCGACGAATAAGGGTTTGCAGTTGAGCGCCATCAGTGAGTGACAGAGTTGCAGCATTAATGTCAATATTACCTCCCTTACCCATGCCTCCAGATTCCACCGTGCTGAAAATAGCAGCTTCTCTAAGGTCAACAGCATTTTTGGCACGCACTGTCACATCCCCCGCCTTCCCTTGTCCACTGGTTAAGGCAGTGAGGAATGCGCCATCGTGTAACGAGAAAGAACCAGAATCAATAGTAATATTACCCCCATTACCAACTACCCCCGTTTCCACCGTACTGAAAATCCCACTGACAATACCTTTTTTCTCGCCAGTAATATTAACAGCGCCTGTAACATTAATATTGACATTCCCTGCATCCCCTTGTCCTGCTGGCTGGGTAGCAGATGCTCGACGAATAAGGGTTTGCAGTTGAGCGCCATCAGTGAGTGACAGAGTTGCAGCATTAATGTCAATATTACCTCCCTTACCCATGCCTCCAGATTCCACCGTGCTGAAAATAGCAGCTTCTCTAAGGTCAACAGCATTTTTGGCACGCACTGTCACATCCCCCGCCTTCCCTTGTCCACTGGTTAAGGCAGTGAGGAATGCGCCATCGTGTAACGAGAAAGAACCAGAATCAATAGTAATATTACCCCCATTGCCAACTGTCCCCGTTTCCACCGTACTGAAAATCCCACTGAAAATATCATTTTTCTTGCCAGCAATATCAACTTTCCCAGTCACATTAACGTTGACATTCCCCGCATACCCCCGTTTTGCTGGCTCTCCTGCAACAGTTTCAGGTGTCTTCAAACCTTGCCCAATACCAGCAGTTAGGACAGTTCCTCCTAAAATCTCTAGATTCCTGGCATTGACTGCAATATTACCGCCACCAGCCCCAGTTACAAATACACTTGAATTATTAGTAAGGGATACATCTGTTCGCGCAACATTATCAGGAAATTTCAAGCTGAGATTATCACCATCTACACCCAGCGCTACACTACTAGGTTCCGCCACTCCTCCTAACTCAACTCGTCCACCATAAGCATTTAATTTTCCCCCATCCATGCTGACATTACCACCAACCAGCAGTAAACTTTTACCATTTGGTACTCGTAGACCAAATGCGTCAAACCCTGCTGGATCTTTACCTGCAAATGCAATTGAGTTATTTTGAATCGCTGCGTTTTGATTAATCTGATTAAATAGCAATGCTGAAGGATTAATAGTCAATAACGGTGAAGGAATATTTTTCTCAGTAGCGCTAAAAAATCCTCGATTTCCAAATTGCAGTGCATTCGCTGTTGTCGCCACAAACGAACCGCCAACATTTAATTGAGCATTCTGACCAAATACAATTCCATTGGGATTAATTAGAAACAGGTTCGCCGTAGGATTAGTGCGGATTATCCCATCAATATCAGAACGTGACCCACCCGTTACCCGACTGATGATATTTTGAATATCCGCAGCATTATTAAATATTGCAGTGCCTCCAGTGGGAACAGAAAACTCCTGAAAACTGTGGAACAAGTTGCTTCCTGCTTGAGTTCCTTCAGTGATATTGAAGATGTTCCCATTCTTTGTAACATTAGAGTTATTAGGCAAAGTGCTATCTGGAATAATTTGGGCAACAGCGCAATTTGTACTCCCAATGCTTGAACCACATATTGCTGCAATTCCTATAAACCAGCCCCAACGAATATTTATCTTGGACATTGCACCCCTCTTAGCAAACAGCAGTTGCTAAACTTTTGGTTATGTCACACCACTAACGTGGGTTTACGATGATTAAAGTCACCTCTGGATAATTTTTAGTTGCGATCGCATTAGTTTTACGCAAAACTTGCTGATTTCTTTACATAAATTTATACAATGGCATTGTCAGTCGATACAATGGCATTCTCACCCAATACAATCGAATTGTTAGTCGATGCAATCGAATTGTCAGTCGATGCAATGGCATTGTCAGTCGATACAATGGCATTGTAAGTTGATGCGATCACATTGTCAGCCGATGCAATGGCATTGTCAGCCGATACAATAGCATTGTAAATTGATACAATCTTGAAACCAAATATCATAATTACAGCCAATTACCCAACAGAACATAGGGGGCCCAAAACCTGGGACGTTTGTATTTGGGATTTTGCAAAAGAGCTAGCTGGGCGCGACGGAGTACTTCAGCTTTAGTTAGGTTTTTGTTGGCTAACTCTTGGTAAAATTGACTCATCAACACAGCAGTAGACTCATCATCTAAGTTCCACAAAGAAGCGATCGTACTGCGTGCTCCTGCTTGAAAAGCGACACCAGCAATTCCCAATGCAGCTTGTTCGTCCCCAGCAGCTGTTTGACAGGCACTAAGGATGAGCAATTCAATCGCTTCGGGTCTATTTTGCTCTAGTGTTCGCACTAACTCATTTAACTTTTTGACATAAATACGCTCATTCCAAGCGACAATAAATGTCTTCTCAGCCTTAGAGCTAAACTGACCATGAGTTGCAAGATGAACGATAGGGAAAGATAAAGAATTAATCCGGTTTTGCAAAGTTTTGCTGGTAAATTCTTGATTTAGAAGGATAGTGCTAGGGACTTGAGAGCGAATTTCTTCTAATTCAAGTTTGACGTTGGGTAGTGCAGAAAATCCCGAACTTGCTTGAGTCAATCCTGCTGCTATTGCCTTTAATCCTTTATCCAATGGTTTGGGTTCAATCAGTTGCAGACTGGGGGTAAGTGCAATGTTATACTTCTCAACTAGATACTGTTTGCCATCGTATAGAGCTGCCATCGGAATATTCCGCAACCAACCATCCAGTATAAACACTAAAGTAGGAGTCTTATTTTCAGCTAAGGCAGCTTCAGCAGGTTGAATCAGCCATTTGTAAACCTTCTGGGATAAAGATTGAACCTGTCGCAGCGTGTGTGGTTTGGGTAGATTTTCTTGTAGTTGCGCTAAAATAGTTTCCAATTCTTTTTCAACTACAGGGCTACTGTAGTGCAACCAACGCTGTTGAGGCAACTTAATAATTACCTCTAGTCGATCTGGCAAAATAAATGGATAAATAATTGCTGCCGTTGGATCTTTTTTGGGATTACGGATTTGAGCATTTAAACAGTTGTTGCGAAAGAAGTTTTCTAGTTCTGCTATTTGGAGTGATTCGATTGTATTGCTGGCTTTGGCAAGATTTTCTGAGCTAACTTGATTACCGTGAGATTGCAAAAGTAAATCAACCAACTGACGATAGACTGGTTCAACTTCCTCTCTAAAGGAAAATTTCACCGCAGAATTGACAGCAACTAAATCACTACGGAGGGCTTGGAGGTTATTAACTGCTTCTGTGTAAGCTGCTACTGCTCCTTTTGTATCTCCCTTAGTTTTAAGCAAACGTCCCAGTTGCCATTGCCATTGATAGCCAATATCTTTAGCATCGATATCTTGAGCGATGAGTAAGGCTTGTTGGGTGAGGTTTTGGGCATCAGACCACTGTTGAGTTTGTTCGTACACTTGACCTAAAACACCTGTAGCATAGGATTGTGTGCGTTTATCTTGCAAACTTTTTGCTTGCTCAATCGCAGTTGCTAGTAATTGGGCAATATCCAACCATGAGTCCGTGTCTGCGGCGGTCTTTTTTCGGAATTGCATTAGACTTTGGGCAAAGTTAATGCGGGCAGAAATTGCTGTCCGACTAAGGGGTAAGTCGTTAAGCTGAGTTTTAATTTCAGAGGATAATGTTTGGAAAGCTGACAATTGATCAGTTTTCAGCAGTAGTCTTAGTTGATTGGCTTGAGCTTGGATACGTGTAGTCGGTGAGGTTGCAGTTTTGATAGTTTGTTGATAGTACTTTATCGCTGTTTGCGTGTCTTGCTGGACACGGGCTGTATTACCCAGACTGAGGAGAATATCAGCGATCGCTTCTCGATCTGGCAACGATGAAGCTATTTCTAAACTTTGCTGCAATATTTGCCGAGATGTTTCTAAATCACCTGTAACTTGCACGACATTGCCAAGACTATGCAGGGCTGCGACTTTAACAGGTGAGTTGGGTTGACTTTGGAGAATCTGGGTACTTTCTCTTAAGGTCTTCTCGGCTTGCCGATAAAACCCTAAAGCTTGCAAAGCTTGGGCTTGGTTAATCCGATTTTGAATAGTTGCCCTTTGATTTCCTATTTTGGTATAAATGTCAAGTGAAACTCGCCAAGTATCTAGGGCATCTTCAGTTTTGCTTTGAGCCAATTGCAGGCGACCTTTGATATCCAGGACTTGGGCTAGAATTTGCGAGGAGTCTTTGGTGTCTATTTTTTTAGCAGTTTGTAATAAGTTGAGACTTTGAGCGATCGCAGTTTCTGCCTCTGACCACTTTCCCAATTGCTGATAAGCTAATGAGAGATTACCCAGTGCGATCGCTTGTCTTAGTTCATCTTCATTAGCTTTGAATGCAGAGATAGCCTGTTGCCAAGAAGTAGCAGCTTCAGCAAACCGTTCAGCTTCATAAAATTTACTGCCCTGTTCCAGCAAATGGGCATAAGACAACTTTTGAAGACTAGAGTTTTCCGCAGTTACATGTGCGAAAGTAGGGGGCAATAACCCCGCGCCTAAGAACATAGCCAAAAGCAGCAGTACACTTAAAAAGCGTTTGATTTTCCGTAATCTAAATTTTTTTGCCATGTTTTTGTCCCCACTTGCACCGCGTTTTTACTAAAAATAGACAGTGTTAAGTTCTCAACCTCCCTGGCGTTGATTAAATACACGACAATCGGCTGTCCTCTGCCAAGAAGAATGAGGCGTGACAGTCGGTGCAGAGTTAGTGAGAATTACATCGCCATTAGCAGCAATTACCCAACCAGTAGCTTCTACAATGCGATCTGGTGTTGGATTAATAGGATTTGTGGAAACTGCTGGAGTATTACCTACTTTTGGGTTGAGAGTCACTAAATCTACCTGCACTGCGTCAGTGCTGAGGGCTTCACCCGGATTAGGTGGTAAGCCACCGCGTCCAGTGATTGTAAAACTGCTCTTAGCTACAGTGCTACCTGCGGTACAAGTCTGTGCTACTTGGGTATCAACTGGTACGGTTGGTAAATTGACTAAGCCACTGTTAGGGTCAACATCAGGTGTGTTAATTTCTACAGTGCCGTTTACGCCAAACTGAGAACTGGCAGTAATGTCACTTAAAGAAGTTGGGTTAGAACGGGGCTGGATACCAAAAATACCCTTAGCTATAATGTCAACTCTGCCACCTCTACCTGTGAAGGCATTGGCGCTAATGTCGCTATCTTCACTAGGGACGGCAACAATGAAGCCGTTGGGGATATTAACTTGAATATTTCCGCCATCTCCACCCTGCTGTCTAGTACCCGCAGTAGTAGAAATTTCACTGCCTTGACGCATCAGCAGTAAGTCTGCAATATTTAGCGTTATATTGCCACCATTACCAGAGAAAGTTTGGGCGCTAATCGCTCCATTGTTGAGTTCCACAGATTTAGCAGTGATGTCGAGGTTGCCTGCTACTCCTGTTGCTAGGCTGCCAACTGTAGCTTCTGCACCGTCAGATATCAGTAATTGCTGTGTATTGATTCTCATATCTCCTGCCTTTCCTGTCCCTTGAGTTTGAGCAGATAAGACGCTAGCAGACTGACCATTAACTGAAGTGCCAATCACTTGTATTGTTTTAGAGGCATTGATATTTAAACTTCCTCCCTCACCTGAACCAAAGGTACTAGCATCAACTTGTCCTCCATCAAAAACAAATAATTCTGGAGAGTTAATTGTCAAAGAACCCGCCTTTCCTGTACCCTGAGTTCTGGTACTTAAAACGCTAGCAGACTTACTATTGGCTGAGATGCCATTCACTTGCACCGATTGTGAAGCATTGATATTTAAACTTCCTCCCTCACCTGAACCAAAGGTACTAGCATCAACCTGTCCTCCATTAAGGACAAATAACTCCGGAGAGTTAATTGTTAAAGAACCCGCCTTTCCTATACCCTGAGTTCTGGTAGTTAAGACACTAGTAGACTGACCATCGGCTGAGATGCCATTCACTTGTACTGATTGTGAAGCGTTAATATTCAAACTTCCTCCCTCGCCTGTACCAAAGGTACTAGCATCAACTTGTCCTCCATTAAGGACAAATAACTCCGGAGAGTTGATTGTTAAAGAACCCGCCTTTCCTGTTGCTGTCTGGCTAGCTTGAGTAGACAAGATGCTGACAGCCCGACCACTAGCTGATTCTCCAGTTACTAAAACCGATTTGGAAGCATCAATATTTAAACTACCTCCCTCACCTAAACTTCGGGTAGCAGCTGAGATTAATCCTCCATTAGAGACAAGTAACTCACGAGTATTAATCGTCAAAGAACCCGCCTTTCCTGTACCTTCAGTTCCAGTGAATAAGCCGCTAGGAGACCTTTCATTGACTGAAGTGCCAAACACTAGCACCGATTCTGAGGCATTGATATTCAAATTTCCCCCCTCGCCTGCACCATCGGTACTAGCACTTATTTGTCCTCCATCAAAGACAGACAAATTGGGAGTGTTTATAGTTAAGGAACCTGCCTTTCCAGTAGCTGTCTTTCCAGCTTGAGTAGTCAAGGTGCTAACATTTGTACGATTGGCTGATTCTCCAAACACTAGCACCGATTCTGAGGCATTGATATTTAAATTTCCTCCTTTACCTGAACCTAAAGTACCAGCATCAACCTGTGCCCCACCATAGACAGATAACTCAGGAGTAGTAATTGTTAAAGAACCTGCTTTGCCTGCGCCTTCGGTTCTAGTAAATAAGCCGCTACTAGGCTGACCATTGGCTGAAGTGCCATACAGTTGCACCCGTTGTGACGCATTGATATTCAAGCTCCCGCCCTCACCTGTACCAATGGTACTAGCGTCAATCTGCGCTCCATCAGCGAGGAGTAGTACAGGAGTGGTAATTGTTAAAGAACCTGCTTTTCCTGTCCCCGTAGTTCTACTAGACAAGCCAGTAGTGAAATTACTATCAGAGGAGATGCCATACATCAGCACAGATTCAGAAGCGTTAATATTCAAACTTCCTCCCTCACCAGCGCCAAGAGTACCAGTAGTAACCTGTGCCCCATCAGAGAGGAATAAAATGGGAGTGTTTATTGTTAAGGAACCTGCCTTGCCTATACCCGCAGTTGCAGTAGACAAGCCACTGACGTATCCATCTGAACTGACTCCAAAGATATCAACCAACTCAGAAGCATTAATTTGAATACTTCCTCCTTGTCCGCGTGCAGTAGGAAGATTGTTACGTGAATTCTCAACATTTGCTCGGATTTGCGAGCCATCTCTCAATTGGAGCGATCGCGTTTGAATATTAATATCTCCTCCATCTCCTGTAGATCCTGGTGCTACTGAGCTGCTAATCTGGCTATTGTTTGCGAGAGTCAAAAAGTCATTAATTTGCAAAAATATATCTCCAGCATTCCCTTTTCCACTAGTGCCAGCAGCAAAAAGAGCATCATCTAAAGCAAGAGAATCAGCAATTATACTAATATTACCTCCTTTACCTTCTGCTTCCGTTTCTCCGATACCTGGAAAATTCAGGCTAGTAGTAGCACTTAAGATATTACTACCACTAGCAAAGGAAACAGAACCACTAGCATTGACAAATACATTACCTGCATCTCCCTGACCATAAGTACTGCTACTTAGTCTAGATTCATCACTTAAGGAGAGCGATCCAGTTAGAATACTAATATCTCCTGCCTTGCCTGCTAATTCTCCTACATTGTTGAAGATTTCGCCGTAACTACCACTAGCAATGTTACTGTTTACAAGCGAAATTGAGTCATTCGCTTGAATTAATACGTTGCCAGCATCTCCTTCTCCATCTGTGGCAGTACTCAATCCAGAGTCATAGAAAGATAGCGAGTTAGCTTTAATTTCAATATTGCCCCCTTTTCCTACTGCTGTTGATAGCAAATCGCTACTAATTGAGCTATTAAATAGTAAAACTGAGTCATTCGTTTGCACAGAGATACTACCAGCATTTCCTCTGCCAAGAGAGCTAGTACTGAGTCCAGCACCGTCTAAATCAAGGTCATTTGTCCATAAGAGTGACCTGGCTTGAATATCTATATCACCCCCATTACCAATGGCTGGCTGTGTCATACTGCTAGAAATAAGGCTACTTTCACCACTAACCAAGTCACTCGTTTTGATAAAAATACTGCCAGCATTTCCTCGTCCCGAAATGTCAGTATTTAATGAAGCATTGTCTGTCAAAAACAATGACGTAGCTTGGATATTTATGTCTCCGCCATTACCTACGGCTTCCTCTCTCACATTGCTACTGATCGAGCTATTATTTAGAAACACAGAATCTCTGGCTTGCACAGATACCTTGCCGCCGTCTCCTCGTCCATCAGTGCTAGTATCCAATTGTGCTTCATTGTCTAAGGAAAGTGACCCAGTTTTGATATTGATATCACCGCTCTTTCGCACTCCTCCCTCTACTAAAGCGGGAAAGTCGCCCAAAATTTGGCTATTAACGCCACTATCAAAAAATGCAACAGAATCATCGCTCTGAATCAAGACGTTACCACCATTTCCCTGTCCGCTAGAAAAGGTATCAATAGAAGCTTTATCACTTAAAAAGAGTGAGCTAGCTTTGATTTCGATGTTACCGCCATTACCTACTGCTTGCTCTAATACACTAGTGGTCAACGAGCTATTGGTGAGGGAAATTGCATCATTAACCTGTATGGACATACCGCCAGCATTCCCCTTTCCGGCAGTTAAAGTACTCAGTGTAGTGTTATTGAGGGAGAGTGATCCAGCCTTAATGTTGATGTCGCCGCCTTCACCTGCTCCCTTTTCCAATACACTAGTGCCAAAGAGGCTATTAGCGATCGCTGCTGAGTCGTCAACCTCTATAGAAATAGCACCTGCATTTCCCAAACCATTAGTAAAGGTACCCATTCTAGTATTATCAAAGGAGAGTGACCCAGCTTTGATGTTGATGTCACCGCCTTTGCCTGTTGCATTCTCATCTAAAACGTTGAAAATCTGACTAAAAGAGTTTTCGCTACTATTAGTGACTGTGATGGCTCCTGTTGCATTCAGTGTAATATCCCCTGCTTGAGTATTCACTGATCCCCGTTGTGAGCTGATTCCAGCAAGCAGTGAACCTCCTAAAATATCCAAGTTCCCGGCGTTGATAGCAATACTACCACCGTCCCCAGATACATTAATTAAAGCCGGATTTGTGAGGGTGACATCAGCTAATGTTACGCCATCAGGAAAACTTAAGCTTAGACTATTGCCTTCTACATTTAACCCAACCGTTCCTGTTGCGGTTAATCCTCCGAGTTCAACTCGTCCACTGGGAGCAGATAGAGAGCCTTCATTTAATATTGCTCCAGTCGCAGTTAGAGTTGGGGACACTTTGCCCCCTACTAGTAACAGGCTTTGACTATCACTAACTGAGAGAAATCCTCGATTCTCAATAGAATAAACTGGCTGAGATGTAATTTGATTGAATAACAAAGCTGAAGGATTGACTGTCAGCAAAGGTGGAGTATTTGGATTAGTAGCACTGAAAAAACCTTGATTGCCAAATTGCAGTGCATTAGCTGTTGTCCCAATAAAGGAACCACCAATATTTAATTGAGCATTCTGACCAAATACAATTCCATTGGGATTAATCAGAAACAGATTAGCTGTTCCATTAGCGCGAATTATCCCATCAATATTGGAAGCTGACCCACCCGTTACTCGACTAATGATATTTTGAATATCCGCAGCATTATTAAAAAAAGCAGTGCCGCCAGTGGGGACAGAAAACTGCCCAAAACTGTGGAACAAGTTCCTTCCAGCTTGGGTTCCCCCTTCAATGGTACTGATGTTATTTTGTGTTGTAACCCTGGAATTATTGGGTAGAGTGCTATCGGGGGTAATTTGGGCAAAAGCGGAATTAACAGAAAAAGCGAATGTCTGCAATACAGCTTCGCCGATCGCACTACTCATCACCAACCAACTTCCCAGTGCAAATTTCCACCACCAATGCTGCCTATGTCGCTTCATTGTAGACATTGCACCCCTTAAATAACCAGCAAGAAGACTACATCCCCTTATCAAGGATAGATAGAAAATCCACAGTAGGATTACGAGAAATAATTACGAATAGTTACAATGCGATGCCTGCGGCGGGCTACGCCAAGGCTCTACAAATCTGCAATCAACCTTGCCTTCCTCAAAAAGAATTGCATCACAGTCTCTTCTCTAGAAATAATATCAACTGTACCCTCCATTCCTAATTGAATAGCACACTGGTGTTTGTCTCTACCTAAAGAAAGGCTTTCTGGCTCAATTGTTAACTCATAGAACGCACCAACATCTGTCATCTTTTGGCTGGCAGATGTTGTGGCGGTGGCATTAGCAGCATTTCCTTGAGGTGCTATCGCATCTGGGGAAATCGTCTTAACCTTGCCTTTGAGAGTCCCATAATCTGGATAAGGACAAGCAGAAACTCGCATTTGTACCTTTTGACCTTGTTTCAACTTATTTTTATCCTGAAGTGCTACTGCTGCCTTAATCTCCAAAAGAGCATCACTAGGGACAATTTGGGCAATCTGCTCTCCAGCAGGCACAGTTTGACCGGAGTTTCGCAGGTTTAATTTAGAAATAATTCCGTCTGCTGTGGCAGTAATTTTAGTCTGGCTGAGGTCAATATTTACTTGTTGAAGTTCGCGGGTGTCACTCTCTAGTTGTTTTTGGATTTCAATTCGTTGCTGGATTAAAGCTTGGCGTTCTTTGTCCAAAGTAGCAATGTTGGCTTGACCTGTAGCTTTTTCTTGGGCAATGCGATTATAAGCGATCGCTACTTGTGCATTACTGGGATTAAGAGCAGTTTGGACATTTTGCAATTTGGCTTTAGCTGCTAAGAGAGCTTGTTCTTGCTGGCGAACAGTTAGTTGTGCTTCCTCAAATTGATCTTGAGACAAGGCTCCGGCTTTGGCTACAGTCTCATAGCGATTTCGCTTTGACTGGGCTGCTTTTAAACTAGCATCCGCAGCTTTGACATTGGCATCCGCTTCTTCGACATCAGTAGTGGTAGTAATAAGTTTATCTTGATAGTTCCGGCTGCGATCGCTTAATTCAGCTTCAGCACCAGCAATAACCCGGTTGACGCGCTCAGTTTCAGCTAAAACTTGGCTATTAATGGCATTAATCTGGGCGTTGATTTGAAACAGTTGTAAACGACTTTGCCCAATGTTACTTTGCAGTTGGCTCTTTTTGGTTTGTAGCTTCGAGTTGTCAATAGTAGCAATCACATCCCCTTTTTTGACAACTTGATTTTCTGCAACAAAAACCCGCATCACCTGACCTTCCGTAGCAGCTTGCACAAGTCGCAATTCACCAGCAGGGCGGACAACAGCTTGTCCTTTAACTGTCACTTTATATTTGGTAACAGAGGCGAGTGGAACGCCTAACCCCACAGCACAGACAAGAACTAGTCCGCCCCAAGTAGTCCAACGACCAAGTGGCGGGAGAAATTCGTTGTCTTGAATTGGGGGCAAGTAGTCTGAGTTTGAATGGCTAACCATGATGGTTTAACTTAATGTATTGACAAATTAGAGTGGCAAAATTAGCGTAGGGTAATTTTGCGTACTTCTATTTCCGAGTAAGCGTAAGGGTCAGTTTCGTATTTATTAGCAGATAAGTTTTTGTTCGCACACACAGTGTTGGTTTTGCCGTAAATATCAGTTTTTGAGCAAGCTTGAATATACATGCCAGCCTTGAAGTAACAGGAACCGATAATACCCGTCATCCTCACTGTACCAGTACTACTCGTTACACCGGAACGCAGGTTTTTATAGTTGACGGTAACATTGCCACCGGACGTAACAGCAATGTCGATAGTCATCGGATCGCCAATCTTATATGTGCTGTCGAGAAGCTTGGTAATATTGTCGTTGTTGAAGCGGGCTTCAAGCTTGCCGATGTCCGTCGAGCCGTTAGCAAAGGACGGGCCGAAGTACTTCACCATCACGAGGTCGTTTTTTGAGTCATGGATCTGCCCGATGGTGGCTTCCGGCTTGTTCGTGGTGGTGTGCAACAGGGTCTGTTCCAGGTACATGGCATGATCAATATTCCTACAGTTCCAGGCAGCGGACTCCGTACCATCACCCTGCATTTCACGCAGTTCAGAACGGGGGTAAGCAGTATTTGTGCTGGTACGTGCGCCACCAGCGATCGCTTTCAAAAGCACACCATTCTTCGCAGCATTCAGACGAAAATATTCTGAATTACTGTATGTTTTGAGTTGCGGCTGCTTAATTTCCGTTGCCTTGTTTGAGTTGGGCGGGGAATTCAAGCTGATTGGCAGGGTGAGCTTCCACTTGCTTAAGTCAAGCACATCGGCCGGATACTGAGCGTTACCATTGCTCTCACCAGTTGAAGAAATTGAAGTATCACTACTTTCATCAGTTGAAGAATTTAAAGTATCACTACTTTCACCAGTTGAGGAATTTGAAGTATCACTGCTCTCATCAGTTGAGGAATTTGAAGTACCACTGCTCGTACAGCCATTGGTCGAACGCAAGGAATTAATCTTCAATTCGTCGATACGCAATCTAGAATCATTATCACCCACAATCTTGATCGCGTTGGCGGCTTGGTCGTTGACGTTTTGCTTGTTTTCATTGCCCTTGCCAGAGGTTTTACTGACCACAGTAGTCCAAGTTGCACCATTGTCCTTAGAAAGCTGTACGCTGTAGGTATACTTGTTCGTGCCGTACCAGTTAAGCACCAGATCATCTACGCGCTGGCAGCTATTGAATCTCGCAGTTATGGAAGCACCACGGGCGGCAGCCTCCCAATGGGTATTCTTATTTTTGTCAATAGCGTTGTCTGCAACAAACGAACCACTAGTAGATGTGGCAGTAGCATCGCTGAACGACACAACGGTAGGCGACGCTAGAGAAGTACTAGCTATCATTGCAGTCGAGACAGCTATCGTGAAAGACAGCTTTGAAAATTTTCTATTCATTCTTTAACCTTTATTAAATGTTGAACAATGAGTTGTTACTTAGATTTCATAAATGAATGATCTTTTTTGTCAATGCGTAAGTCATAGATGATTTTATTTACTGATTGCGCTGAATTTACCATTAGAGTTAGAAGAGAATGGCACTAAACCATTTGTAAATGGGTCAACGCCGTCTAAAAAGTCTAAGTGTTCACCAGGCTGATGGCGCAGAGCCTCTGGAGTGCCTTGGATTTTTAAACGCCCTTCTTCTAGCAGTACAATCCAATCAGCCCGCCCAATGACTTTCGGGCGATGGCTAATCATAATTGTGGTTTTGCCCAGGCGATGAGATAGCAGTCTATCTAGCAGTTTGGCTTCACTCACTGGATCGAGAGCGCCAGTGGATTCATCTAAAATTAATATTGGCGGATCAGTAACTATAGCTCTAGCGATCGCTAATCTTTGTCGTTGCCCACCAGAAAGATTCGCGCCAAATTCGCCTAAAACAGTTTGATACTTATCGGGAAGTTTACTAATAAACTCATCTGCACCAGCAATCTCGCAAGCTTGTACAATTTGTTCAAAGGTGATTTGAGGATAGCTGAAGCGGAAGTTTTCAAGAATTGAGCGACTCCAGAAGTGAGGTTCTTGAGGTACTAGCACCACCTGTTGACGCAGACATTCCATTGAGAGGTCTTGCTGATTATAGATGCCATAGCGGATATTGCCAGATTGGAGGAAATATAAACCAGCAAGCAGTTTGGCGAGGGTGCTTTTACCACAACCGGATTTACCAATCAGAGCAACGACTTGACCGCCAGGGATAATCAGCGAAAAATCTTGCAGCAAATCAACTCTACCTGCGTGGTGGAAATTAAGGTTGGTGCAAGTAATATCTACATTGCCCTTAAGTTCTGCCCAAGGCTTTTTCTCGTCTTTGTCATCTTCTGGCGTAGCATCAATCACCTCCGTCAGGCGTTGGATGACAATCTGGGCAGTGATAAACTCATCAACTAAGCCGATGACTGAACTCAGAAAGCCGAGAAAGTTACCACTCATCCCACTAAACGCTAGCAACTGACCGATGCTTAAGGTGTGATTAATTACCAAGTATGACCCTAACCACAGTAAGGCAATACTAGTAAAAGTGGAAATAATATTAGTAATTGTGCCACTGTAAAGCCCCAACTTCATAGTACTCCAGCCCAAGTTAGCCAGCCGACCATAATTTGCCTGATACTCTTGCCAAGCTTGGGGAGTGGCTTGGGTAGTTTTTAGCACCTGGACACCGCGAAAAGTTTCAACGAGAAAGCCTTGGTTTTCTGTACCCAAGACGATCGCCTGACGGGTTTTCTGGCGCAAAGCCGGGAGAAAAAGCAAGTTAACAAGGGTGACAATCATAAAGGCAGCCAGGGAAGCCAAAGTCAGCCCCCAACTGTAAAAGAGCATGAAGCCCAAGGAAACCAAGGCGATAAAAAATTGGCTGGGTAAACCGAGGACAATTTGGGAAACTAGCTCGTTGATGTGATCCACATCGGCAATGCGGCTAACTACTTCCCCACTGCGTCGTCCTTCAAAGTATGAGAGGGGCAAACGCAACAGTTGTCGCCCGTATTCTAGAATCAGTCCTAATTGCAAGCGTTGACCAAAGTGACCAATTAGGTGAGATTGTACCAAACCGATCGCACTGCTAAATAGACTCATAGCGATCGCTCCAATTGCCACGACTGTCAGCAGTTGCGTATCTCCCCGCACAAGTACGTCATCGGTAAGCAATTGCATCATTAAAGGAGAGACAAGGGAAAGTAGTCCGATGACTATGTTAATTGCGATCGCTTGAATCAGAATAGCGCGATAGGGTAAAACCCGCATCAGATAACGCCCAAAGCCACCGATTTTATCATCTGATTGCTGATAAAAGCGGTTGTCATCTGGCGTTAGCAGCAGCATGATGCCATTGCCCCACCCTTCGAGCAACTCCTCGCGGGTGAGATAGCGGATGCCTACACCAGGGTCAGCAATTACGTATTTTCTCCCCTTTTGCCCATACAGAACTACCCAGTGGTAGCCTTTCCAGTGAATGATGGCAGGTAGAGGCGCTTTATGCAATTGGTCAAGCAGTTGCACGGAGGCTTTAACTTGACGCGTATTAAATCCTAGAGTTTCTGCACCCCGGCTCAAACCCAGCAGGCTGGTTCCCCGCGATCCTGTACCAACTACTTCCCGCATTCGACTAATGGCAAAGGTGCGTCCGTAGTGTTTGGCAATAGTAGCAAGGCAGGCAGCACCACAGTCTTCTTCACTGTGTTGGAGTACACTTTGGTATTTCATAACTTAGAACTTACACATAGGAGAAAGTGAGTCGGGGCTTTCACCCCGACCAAAGCTAGTTTTCAAAATGTTAGAGGTGTTGACTCAACTCAAAAATGAATAAAATAGGTCAACCTAATTAAATTGGAAAACTAAGAAAAATCGGGGTAGACCAATTAAAATTTCAGCCCCACCGTGCTGCACAGTTTCGGTTCTTTACGGGATTATTTTACACGCTGAACCGATGAGATCGAATCGTTAGGCAAGCCTATGTCAAAGAAAAGATTCGGATACTTTCCTACTCCTACTCGCCTAGACGTCCCCGTGTAATTCGCGCCTGTCCATAACAACCATGTACCACGCTTAACTATAGCTGAGGTAGTTAGGTCATTTGCGGTATCACCTACATTCTTGCGGCTTTTGTTCGTAGCCAGTATCAAACCCCTAAATTTGTCGCCATTGTAAAGTTCTAAATCCGCACCACCTTCGATGATGGCTCCTTCTTCAGGAGTTAATTCTGTAAATAGTTGTTGCTCAGAACTACAAATTACTTTATCGGTACTGAACATTGTTTTTCTCCTATTCAAGTATGAATTATTCTGCAAGAATTGATTAAGCAATAGCTAGAACCAGTTTCCTTGATTTCATATTGATATTGAAATGTAATTAGTGAAAATTGGTCTAATCCCACTTTAAGATTCTGATATTAAATCTATAAAGTCAAGAATACAAAAGTGATTTTTTTTGCATAATTAAATGATTTATGTTTTTATTATTCAAGTTTTTTTATTAAAAAATACTTCATTTTTTATTTTTATTTTTGAGCATAAAAAAATGAATGTAGGAGCGCTCGTTATATGCCCCTACAGGTTTAATGTGTATGATCTTGGAAAGTGTAATTAGATTGTTGAAACAGAGGTTGTTTGATTTTACATTGCCCTTGATTGAACAGGAAGGCGATCAAGAGAAAAGTAGCGATCGCTTTAGTTAAGCTAGTCTATCAGCTTGTTCTATCGGACTCCTAAGCGTTTAGTAAAAGTGCTACCTCAGGTATCGTAGGCAACGCCTATAGTGCCAGTGACATATATACCATCTTTAGTATCTTTAAAATCGATTTTGTAAGTACCTCCTCGTATTTTGTCCCATTGAGTAGTAATTGAATTACCAACTTTAACTGACTTTGGTGGCGTTGTATTACCAGTCTTAACATTTCTAATAATGGCATTAAAGGATCGGTTATTCTTACCCGATTTGGTACTGGTAACGAGAGTGATGCCTCCACCTGGCCGCACATTGAACGATCGTGAGGAGAGAGATGTATCAAAATTAATTGTACTACCAAAACTATCAATACCAGCTCCTCCTTCAACAACGGCAGCAGCCTCGGGAGTTAATTCGGTAAACAAAAGCTCCTGTTGAATAGTATCCATCTCAAGTTGATTGAAATGTTCTTTGGTGTTTAACATTGTTACTTTCCTTTATTTCAGATTTTTATGTGGAATTAGTAATGTCTTGTCTAAATCCATTTAGATTTTCTGAGATTAAATCTATAAAATCAAGGCTTTTCAACTAACTTGTTACACATAATTCAATGAATTATGTTTTCATCATTCAAGTTTTTTATATTAAAAACAAGTTAATTTTGTTTCTCAAACTAAAGTTTTATAACATTCTTTGACTACTCTGAATCATGGAATTTAAGGGACTTGGTTCATGTAGCGAATGGCTTTAGCCTCTTGGGTATTCTTTTTAAGGGGATTAGGCGACTGAGACCAATTCTATATAAAGATGCGCCCAATTATATGAGGAACGAACCGCAAAGGGGAGGCAGCGCGGTCTTGGGGGTCTCCCCCATGAGCGACTGCCGTCGCAAAGGGCACAAACAAGAAGAATCCAAGGAAATTTGGGGCAGCCTCACAAAGAAATGGTATGAGTGCCTAAGTCCTAGTTAATCCACTTGATAATTATGAACTTTTGTAACTAGTTGCGGAATTCATAGACTTTTGATTCCGATAAGTAAGCAGAGGTTCGCAAAGAAGCTAAACGAACTTTCAAAGAGTGCAAGTTCTACTAGGGGGAATCGTTATGGAAAATCCAGGTCTTTGCTTAACACCCTTTCAGCGCAGATACCTGCTGAAAAGCTTAGAAACCGACTTACGTGCAGAATACCGTCGTCGCATTGAAATTATGCTGCTTTTCGATGCAGGTGAATCTCAAACTCAAATTTGTGAAGCTTTGGGATGTTCTCAAGAGACAGCACGCTACTGGATTACGATCGCACAAACAGGACAAGCTCACAAATGGAGCGATCGCTTGATGGGAAGACCTAAAACTGTCAATGAGCAATACCTCACTCACTTAAAAGAATTGGTAAGCCATAGTCCACGCCTTGCTGGCTATTCATTTGAAAACTGGACAGCACAATGGTTAAGCAAGCATTTGGCAAAAGAATTGGGAATTAAGGTTAGCAGTTGTCATATTAACCGTTTGCTTAAGGAGATGGGGCTTTCCACACGACCAAAAGGCAACACAACTAAGCAAGAAACCTTACACCAAAAAGGTTTAGTGCGGCTTTTATAAAAAACAGTACTCTTTTCAATACCTTAGCCAATTTACGAGGGTTCAACACCTGTGGAAAGGGGATGAATACGTCCCAAAGAAGCGAGCTTGGCAAAAATTTGCGCTAATAAAATAGGCTCAGGCTTTTGAGGAAGTATTTTTAGCATTTCACGGACATATCGAAAACCTCGGTAATAAGCTTTCAGGTCAATAATGCCAGAACCAGGATTATGTTTACGGAAATCAGCCAAAAGATGATGGGATAAATTAACCATAAAGAAGGCGAGATTAGCGGCATTAGTCACAGCAGTTTGGCTCAAATTCATAAAATCCTCTAAACCCCAAAATTGCTTGGCATCCCGGAAGTTAAATTCGATTTGAAAACGGAGTTTGTAGTAATCTATTATTTTGTCAAATGATAAATCTAAGTCACTAGAAAAGAGAATTACACGGCTGCGAGCATTGGTTTTGAGATTGATTTTAACTAGAATCACTACATTGAGAGACTGGGCAAATTCTTTGTGAAGAAGTGTGGCTTGATAAAGATCAGTTTGAATCTCATCTTCAATATCACTTTTACATAAATATTTGTCAGGTATATGACAATAGTCTAGTTTGTCACCGTATTTACGACGAGAGCGTTTACTGAAGTCAGGATTTTCATAAGGGACGTATAATGCTGAATCATGGCGCAGCTTGGAAATTATGTGCAAGTTAACTTGTCGTGCCATCTGCAAAGCATTCTTGTTACCAAAATGACCATCTAATACCAAGTACGTCAAAGGGATAAAGTTAGCTACTAGCTCGAATAGTGAGTTAATCATCTTTTTAATTAGTAATAGTTCAGATGTTAATATCACTAAAAAACAGCCAAAACAATGTTGCCCAAGGTATTACTGTCGAGAAAAATCTCCCCATTGTCCTATAGCTACCACCTGCACTTGTCCAACGGGCAATTCCCAACATCGTAACTCGACCATTTAGAGCTAACATTGCCAGGATAATTTGGTTCAATTGCCGCATCGTTGTTGCGTTTATTTGCGGCAGCAGGCATTGCAGGAGTGATAAGATATCGGGCATGGGCGAGAAGTAGTTTTTGAGTTGTCGTTGTGAGAGACAATAACTCTACTACGAAACGCCCTACCTCTTCATGCTCTTATTTTGGCTACGGTATTGCTTTTAAATAGTAAAAAAGTCATTAGTAATTAGTACCAATGACTAATAGACTTCTTGCATAAGTCGGGAAAAGGGGAAGGTAGGGCCCCCTCTGGGGATAAGGGGAAAAAGTTCTGTATCGTCTTTTTCCCCTTTACCCTTTTCCCTTTCTTGCAAAAAGCACAAATGCCAAGAGGTCTAATGACTAAATCGGCGGACAACTAAGCTAATCGGCATTCAAATTGCATAATCAGCACGGGCAAGATGCTCACCGCACAAAATATTAAAAAAATTTTAATATGCACATTTAGATGTATTTTAGCTTATTCCTCCCATTCCTTGAAAGAATGGGATTACCGCCGATTTTCGTTGACACCCATAGGCATTGCTATGTCCCTACAGAGTGGTTGGTATATTTACCTGAAAATAGCTGTTTGTTCTTTTGCTAAAGCTAATGCGCGATGAGCATTTCTAAACTTTGTTTCATCTGTAAATTTATGACCAAAACACTTTAAATAAGCTTCCAGATATCGAATACGTAAGTATGGATCAGCCGGACTCTCAAGAAAGGGTAGGTCAGCTTCAACCATAAATCGGATAGCCAATAAGGGGATAGGGCTACGAAGTGGACGAAAGTTTGGGTTGTGCAAACCAGGACTTTGATTACGGTTATGAAATTCTCCTATCATTAGTCCTGACTCAACAAACAAAGGTTTAAGTTTTTGTTGGACACTATCTACTAACTTAGGAGCATCTTCTACATGGATGTCAGGAAAGATAAGTAAAAAAGCTCTATTTATTGCTAATTCCTCCTCTTTAACTTCCATCTCAAGAAAGATATCTCGGTAGCGTCCAACAATTTCTTCTAATTCCTCTACATACAAATCTTTTGTGTGAATAACTGCCAGACGAATACTGTTTGACTTGAGAGAGTGAGGTACAAAAGGGCAAACTACGCCAGGTCTTCCTAAGTTAGGATGAGGTCTTCCTAAAAAATTTTTCACCCAATTCATAATTTCAATCAAGTAAGGAAGGTCTTCATTCTGCTGGAGTTTTTCGATTTCAAGAGTTGTATAAAGTTTCATGAGCTTAACTCAAATAGGGTAATTGTCTAATTCTGAATCCAAAATTGCTTTGACAATATGATGTGTCTGAAACTACTTATTATCTAAGCAAACAAAACAAGCCTTGAACTCTCTTTTTTTGGGTTAATCTGTGATTTTAGCGAATAAAAATGCTTTAATATTTTTGTGAATTTAAAAGAGCTTACACCAATAAATACACAAACATATTTTGCATCAAGCCAGTTGTATTCATTTATCTATCCTTTGAGCAAGGTAGAAGTCAGAGGACAGATAAAGTTTTAAGCTATGCTTTTGTGCCTTGCCCAAACTAGGTTTAAGACTCCCAACTAAATCATAAATTTAGTGGTTTTCAATTAGAAGGGATTCAGACCCCCTCTAATTGCCTTCAGCATAGCTGCCTTCATCAATTTGGTAATTTTAGGTAGAATACATCTGTATTATTCAGCAAATATCCATACTTTTTTACACTCTTAAGCTTCTATTATTTTTAATGAGTATATTATAAAGTTTATATGTAAGTAGTTATTTTTACTGTAAAATTTTAGTGTAGATTTAACAGTAAACACGCATTTAATATCAAGTTACTATGATTTTATCTAGCTTAAATTACTATAATTTAATCTAGCTAGATATTATAAATTCAGCCTAATTTTATCATCTGTATATTACTTAATAGATAAAGTCTAGTCTATTAAGCTAGTACCGTTTCGACAAGGGCTTAGACATCTGCAAAATCTATTTAGTACAAAATTGGATATTTGTTTAATTGGAAGTCGCTTATTTCTCAACAAATTCTCTCACTACTGCCATAGCATCAGGAGGAATCTGCGTAATTAGGCGAAATGGAAATGCCTTAGTTGAAGCAAATTGGGCATAATCTGATGTCAGAAAAATAGCATATTTTTTAGCTTCTGGAGTCATCTGGAAAGCAAAGGCCAAAGCTATAGCTTTAACGTACTTGCGAACATCTGCTGCTTGTTCACCCACAACTTCACCACCACTAATTGGTGTATTTGGTTTTCCTATCTGATCCAATGTGGTAGTGGGGTCTTTTACACTCAGATGAGTACCGCCAACTATACCAACTAGCCATTTTGGGGATGGGATTTTGTCAAATCCCGCAATCTGTTCTGTTAAAGCTGGGGTGGTTTTATCTGCGGAACTTGCTAACACTAGGGTAGGAACTTGCACCTTAGTTAACCCAGTTTCGCCAAAAATCAGAGAAGTTGTAGGATTGAGAGCGATCGCCTGTTTTATTCTAGTATCCCGTAGTTGATAGGTATTTTCTGGTAGCTTTTGAGCGATGCACTGCATAACTTCTCCCTCACTGAAAGTAGTCAACTTATTTTTACAGCGTTGTTTGAGTTGTTCAAGTTGTAACTCTGCTCCAGCAATTTCTAAAGCTGTACCACCACCAAAAGAATGGCCAATGACCATCACGTTATTTGTTGCAAGTTTTCCTTGTAGCGGATGATTAGCCGTTTGGTTGAGCTTTTCTAATTCGTCGAGTATAAAACTAATATCTCGAGGGCGATCCAAAAACTCCTCAGGCTTCATAAGACTGGTTTTGCCTTGTAATGCTGAGTTAGTATTTGCCTGGTTACTACCGGGATGTTCTAAAGCTGCTACTACATAACCGTGAGATGCTAAATGTTCTGCCAGGTAATGCAAGTCTGTGCGGACTGATGTGAAGCCGTGAGAAAGGACAATCAAAGGTTTGTCGGGAGTTGCAGTAGTTGACCAGTAAACATCAACTGGAATTTTACGGTCGCGCTTTTGGTCATTCAGGCTTAAGTTGAGTATTTTTACTTGAGCGGTTCCTGGTTGACTGGGATCAAAAGGGTAAGCAATCTGCGGTGTTTTGGTGTCGAGTTGGGGAGCGATCGCTAGCATAAATTGCTGGGTGCGCCAAAAAGCTGTATTCAAACTCTGTGCAACTATAAAAGCCTTTGGTAAATCAATTTCTAAACGTTTACTGGGATAAGCCGCGATAAAACTCAGTATAGAAAGACCTTCCGGCGCTGTAGAACCTAATACCAATCCTGCTCTCAGTGCTTGCACCCCAGCTTTGTCCTTTCTGGCTAAGGCTGTAGCAAAGTCACTGAGAATAGTTGTACCAATCTGGGTATTAACTAACCTATTAACAGTGACAACATTCATCGGTATATTCATACCCAACGCTCCCAAGAAGAAACGGCGTTGTTCTTCAGATAATCGTTTAGCGTAAGGCTGTAAACTCCCAGGTAATTCCCCAGTTTTTGCAGCCTTTCGCAACTCAGCAAGGGAAATGGTTTCTGTAAATAAACCTAAACGTACAACAACTGTATCAGCCGCAATGACCGGAGTATTTGCCCCGAATTGTGTAAGTACAATTGCGCCAAAGAAACCCGCAATTGTCTTAAGACTTCCCCAACTTCTTCTCATAAATATATACCAAGTGTTACTTACGGGAATATAACGGATATTTGTGTATTTGGCTACCCTAATAATTATCTATAAATAAAAGCAGATTTATGCATGAATTTGATAATGATGTTTAGGATGGGCTGCGATGCTCGTTCGCGCAGTGTGCCGTAGACAAGGCTCGCTATTGGCATTATGCTGATCTCCTTAAAGCATTAGCAGATGCGGACAGAATTACATCAAAAACTTGAAGAAGAATTCAGAATCAATCAGTGAAGGATTCAGATTCATCACTGATTGAAGACTACTAAATCAAAGATTTAGTGAAGCTCTTAAACCTGCTTATTCAGACGCTCTCTACGAGACGCTAAAAGCGTAGCTTGCAACTCTTACAGAGTAAGCAGACTCGCTAACTCTACGCTATCTGCTTTTTTGGTCTTCAGAATGAATTTTGACTAATAAATTCTGTTTCGATAACAAAAGCAACGAATTGTAAAATTCATCACAGCTAAAAAAATTGAGGATAAATCAGTGTTGACAGCCACAAAAGCCTGATTGCTTCTCAGCTAGGTTTAATACTGTAAGGAAAGTCTAGAACAGGGTAAGCGATGCCTACGGCGGTAAACTAAGCATCTACAATCTGAACTTTTTGTAGGTTGATATCTTGACTGCAATTTTTTTCAACAGCAAAGTTTAACTCATCGCTTAATGTTCTGTTTTTTCCCTTTAGAACGTGTTGCAGAGGTGTTGCCGGGGATAGTCTTACTGCTTTAGTAGCTTGTCATTACCCATCAAATTCTACCAGCTACATCAACAATTTTTCTTGGCTTTATGCATCGCAGACTCCGCTACATTTTGATTTTGCTGCTCTCCCTGAGTATTATTATACTGTGGTGGCCTGTGAATAATTCTGAGTGCAATTCCGAGGCAATTCTTGCTGCCAAAACTACAAAGTTCAAAGTACATGCTACTCAGGTTATAGTTCAGCCGTGGCGTGGTCGTCATCATGTTTATGGGATTTTTATGATTCCTGACAAATACAAAAAAGCTCCATTTCTTGTATTAACCGTAAAAGGTGCCGGCAGTTACTGTTCAAAACAATTTGGTCAGATAAAAAACTATAATGATATTTTTCCTGAACCAGGAACTTATTTGGTGAGAAATTTTATTAGAACTCGAACGGCTTTGCGGCTGATTCTCCAAGGTTTGTACTTTCAAATCAATGATAAAAACAATTGGACTTTGACTTTTCCTGAACCAAACACTAGTACCGTTACACGTAATTAGTCATTTCTTCTTTAATTACGAATTACGAATTACGAATTACGAATTATTCAGTCAGTTTGGTGATTGAGTTTCCAAAACTTCGTTTTTCTCTAACAAGACACTAGTAGCATTGACCACAATCTGTGCTGCTCCGGTAAAAAACGATCGCTCGATAGTCGCTGGAACATCGCTAGGTTGATGATAGTGCGGAGTACGTAAATTTGCGGTATCAGTCACTAACACAGCACCCACACCTTGATACCAAAATGGTGCATGGTCGCTGCGTAGGGTGTCTGGTGTCAGTAAACCTTTAAAAGGAATTGGTAATGTTAGGACTGATGGCATTGATTTTTGTTTATTCAGAGCATTTGAGGGAAGCATCTGTGAGTTTTGAAAAGCACTCAGCAAAGGTAAATGTTCTGTATCACCGACTACTGCCAAAAAGTCGCCCTTGTCGCTAATTGGGGTAATAGGCAACCCCGCAGGGTATTTTTGACATCCGGGAGTGTAACATGCATAACTTACCATATCCATAACGATCGCTCCGCCTAAATTTTGTAAGCGTGCTGTCTTGCTGACAAAAGCTTGACTACCCAAAAGTCCTGCTTCCTCTTTGTCAAAAAAAGCTAACTGTAACGTTCGTGGCGTGGGACGGGAACCAAGCAACCGAGCAACTTCCAACACCACAGCTACACCACTGGCGTTATCATCAGCACCAGGGGATAAGGCAACAGTATCGTAATGCGCTCCTACGAGAATTGCTTTAGCGGCTTTGTTAGTTCCTGGGCGTTCGGCAAAA
The DNA here is from genome assembly GCF_034531155.1 of Nostoc sp. ChiVER01. Lineage (NCBI taxonomy): Bacteria > Bacillati > Cyanobacteriota > Cyanophyceae > Nostocales > Nostocaceae > Nostoc > Nostoc sp. ChiVER01. Next base: position 215,430 of record NZ_JAVRBS010000001.1, read on the forward strand.
ATATTTACACCCTCAGAGAACTTTTCCAATTTGGGCTTCCAGCCTAATTTTATGAGTTCAGTTGTGATATAAGTGCGAGTAAGCGATCGCTCTTTTGTTGTGTAGCGCTGAAAATTCAATTTTTGGATATGGGTTAATAGCTTATTAGTAGACACTTGCGGCGCATTGTCAACTTCTTTTGACTCTGGCTGTGGTTGGGATGTTTCCACTGGAGTGCGCTCAACAATTGCTGGCGACGGACGCTGTTCAAAAAACGTGCTACCTCTGCTACCCACTACGGCAACTGCCATCAGCACCAACAGCATCAGCCAAATCCATTTTCTCATGTGATTTATCCTTGCCTTCCAGACTTAGGGTAGCGCAAATCCCCAGGCACAACTTTTCAGGATTGCTAGGAAGGGTTTAGTATTTTGGTTCCTTAAATTCTTATATAAACCTGCAAAGCTACTTTGTAATCAGCTTAATTGTCTATTTTAATAGAATTTTCTTTAATCCAATCCGCGATTGAGTCTTGAGTCTCTTGATCAGTTGAAAGTCTTTTTATCATTAATACAACTTCTTCTTCTGGCACTTCTAAAGAATATCCATTCAATATAAGAAAAGTAGCCATCGAAACGAAAGCGATCCTTTTGTTACCATCTATAAATGCATGATTTTTTACAAATGCAAAAGCATAAGCTGCCGCTAATTCAAAAACAGTTGGTGTAGGTTCGCCATAAGCAAATAAATTTTTGGGTCTATCTAAACTAGCTAAAAGCAGATTTCTATCTCTTATACCTGGAAGTCCGCCGTGTTCCACTAGTTGTTCTTTGTGCATAGCTTTTATGACTGCCTCAGTCAACCAAAAAATATCATTCACTGAGCTAGTTCACGAAGTGCATTTCTATACTTACTGCTTACTTTTTGATAAGCTTCTATAGCCTTTTCAAATTCAGACTTATCAGGTGTCGTTTGAGCATTACCAGAATGTTTCGTAACTAAAAGTACCCCATCCTTACTACGTCTAAACTTTAGACTTTGAAAAGATGGTATCAATTTGTTTTTTATCTTACTAAGTCTCAAGGTTTGCATGATAAACTCAAAATTGGTGGTTAGAAGTTAGAAGATACAAATGTTGACGGTAATCCTCAGTTAGCTTTTTAGTTAATCAGTTATTATAATATAAATTATTTGTGCAAGAGGTCTCTTTTAGTTTACAGATTGACCCTTATCACAGAACGCTCATGTTGAGCCTTGTTGCAATGGTCTTAGCAAGATATCCCAAAAATACTCAGAGGCTCCTTGTTGAGACAATAATTTATTGACATTTTGTTGGCTTGCAAAGAAAGCCATTCCCAAAGGTTGCAGAAAAAGAGCATATCCATCATCAACTATAGATATGGATTCATTAATACTATTATCACTTCCTGAAGCATTCGAGGAATATGCAATCCCGTTTGTAAAAAGGTGGCTACTTCCTCTTATCCAAATTCGACATTCAGTAGCTTTCTTTCCCCTAATGTAGACAATAGCCGAAAAATGATTTGCATCTATACGCTTGAAATGTGTATCCACTTCTAGATTTCGGTTGGATAGTTCAGCAAGTGAATTCTCAAAAAAGTTGGATATGTATTCAAACGATTCCTCTACAAATTGATCCCTGTCTCGATCCAAGAATGTTTTGCGAATACGAAGATTGCTCGATCTTGGTATATCCAAAATTTGTGGTTTGATAGCAGAACCGTAACTTATGCTTGGTGACGTGGAATCCTGACGGAGTTTTAGGCGAGTAATTGTCCCTTTTATAGCGTTGACTACTTCAAGAAAAGCATCGTCTTTATCAGGGAATTTTGTGATAGGCTTGCCATCAGTTGGCATGACCAAGAGCTTGCCAAATGGGGCACTGCGCCAATCGCATGGACGCAGGATGATAGGTATAATGTAGGATTCTCCTTTCTCATGCTTTTCCATCGCACGTTGCATCTCAATGTCATAACAATAATTGGAAGCTAAAAAATCTGAACTGACTAATAAAAGAATGATGTCTGCTTCTTCCAAGTTTTTGCTTATTGCCTTATCGAATTCCTCACCAGCAGTTATTCGCCGATCATGCCACATCTCAATGAAGCCTTGCCTTTTTAGCATAGCAAGATGAACTTCCAACTCATCGCGCAGGGTTTCATCCCGATGTGAATAAGAGAAAAAAATTGTAGCCATTCCACGATTATTAATTAAAGGCAGGTATTTACTTATGATTAATACCTTTATATCTTATACCAGTACAAAGGAACTAATAAAGATCAAGTTTGACGCTTTGTCTTTTGACAGCGATCGCAACTTCACTTACAGTGCCCCACTAGAGGAGTGCTGAGTAAAGAAGAAAAGAATTTATTATTACTTCTTCAAAATCTTTATTCTGACACTCAGAACTGATGACTCAGAACTCAGGGCTTTTTTATGGTAGATTTGTTGCTGATCACAATACTGGGGTTCCTGGGGAGTTTTGGACATTGCTTTGGGATGTGTGGCCCTTTAACAATGGCATTTTCCCTATCTCATCAGCCGAAAATACCACCAGCAGCCTCTTTGGGACGCACATCAACCTTAGAAAAGTCCGGCACTTGGCAACAGCAATTAAAATTTCATATTTTGCTAAACCTGGGGCGGATGTTGAGCTATGCTCTAGTCGGTGCTGGCATTGGGGCGCTAGGTTCGGTATTGTTGCAAGGCGGACAACTAGCGGGTGTTGGTAGCGACTTCCGGCGCTGGATGGCAATTCTAACTGGCGTAATGCTGATTTGGTTTGGCTTAGGACAAGTAAAACCCGATTTACTGCCGCGAATACCCGTGTTACACCCCTTGTTACAAGGTAGTTTACACGATCGCCTCAGCACAGGAATGGTTAAGCTTTCCTTAAAAACCAAATGGTGGACACCAATGCTTTTAGGAATGACTTGGGGTTTAATGCCCTGTGGTTTCCTATATGCTGCCCAAATTAAAGCTGCTGAAACTGGCAATTTATGGATGGGTGGGGCAACTATGCTGGCTTTTGGCCTGGGAACTCTGCCCACTATGCTAGGTGTAGGCGTTTCCACATCTTTGGTAAGTAAAGACAAGCGCAGTCAGTTGTTTCGATTAGGCGGTTGGGTGACACTCATCATTGGCGTTATCACCTTGCTGCGAACTGGTGACACAATGGTAGATTACACCGGACACGCTGCCTTAATCTGCTTAATTTTGGTTTTAATTGCGCGTCCCATTAGTGGCTTGTGGGCATCACCACTGCGTTACCGTCGAGCCTTGGGAGTGGGATCTTTTGTGCTTTCTGTGGTTCACACCGCCCACATGATGGAACACTCATTGCAATGGAAATTTGCCGCCTTTTCTTTCCTGCCGCCAGAATTTCAGTGGGGTATGGCTGCGGGTGCTGTAGGATTGGTATTAATGTCCCCCGCCGCTTTAACGAGTTGGGAATCGTTGCAGAAATCTTTGGGCAAGCGTTGGCGACAGATTCATCTATTGGGTGTGCCAGCCTTGCTCTTGAGTGCCATTCATGCCGTGTTGATTGGTTCCCATTACCTGGGTTCCTCGCAATCAACTTGGGGAAATAAATTAGCAGTAGTACTGATGGGAATTGTTACCCTCAGTGTCTTAATGGTGCGATCGCACTTTTTTTGGTCAAAGTTAGCCGTAGAAAAGTTTTATGTTCCCCCAACCAAATCGCGGTAAATCATCTTTATTTTCTGGCTCCATCTCAACGAGTCAAAAACAGAGGCGTTACCTATTTAAAGCCATTTCCTGGCATCAAGGAACAATAAAGTATTTATTATTCCTGAGTTGCTTAGTTATATCAATAACTAATATTTACCCGGCGTCTGCTCATAAAGTGGAAGTAGCCAGAGATGTCGGTGGCACTCTCCACATTGAACCAAATGATAATCCTCGTGCTGGAGAACCAAGCCAAGCCTGGTTTGCGCTTACCCGCAGAGGTGGAAGAGTGATTCCCCTGTCACAGTGTAATTGTCAGTTAGCCGTTTATGCCGAACCTTATGCCACCGGAGAGCCACCACTGTTAGAACCAGAGTTAAAACCTGTAACAGCTGAACGTTATCAAGGTATTCCAGGTGCGGAAGTTGTCTTTCCTAAGCCAGGTATTTATGAGTTGCAACTAAATGGTAAACCAGTTTCTGGAGCAAGATTCAAGCCCTTTGAGTTCAAATTTGAAGTTACTGTGGCAGGCGGATCCACACAGGATACACAAAAGCTACGAGATGTCAACGGTAATTTAGGAGAGAGTGAATCTCAGCAATTACCAATTTGGGCGATCGCACTGCCAATCCTCGGATTTATCGGCATTTTAGTTGTCGTACTACGAAATATGAGAGGGGGTGGGGAGTAGGGAGTGGGGAGTGGGGGCAGGGGGCAGAGGGACAAGGTGATTTGAGTGAGAACTTACAACAAGTCTTTCCCCATTCCCCTCTTCTTACTTATGTCGCTTTTGATGCCACTGCCACGCATGACCGACAATATCTTTAATGGCTGGATACTGAGGTTGCCAGCCTAAAATTGTTCTGGCTTTTTCGCTAGCGCCAATGAGAATTGGGGGATCGCCAGGACGGCGATCGCGTTCTTCTACTGGTATAGAAATTCCTGTTACCTGTTCAGTAGCTGCAATAACTTCTCTGACAGAGAAACCACTGCCATTGCCCAAATTGAAAACTTCGCTATCGTTACCTTTTAATAAATATTCCAATCCCAAAATGTGGGCATCTGCTAAGTCATTAACATGAATATAATCACGAATACAAGTACCATCGGGCGTAGGGTAATCAGTGCCAAAAATTGAGATAGATTCTCGTTTGCCTAAAGCTGTCATCAGCACCAAGGGAATCAAATGGGTTTCTGGATTGTGATCCTCTCCAAGCAAACCACTGGGGTTAGCACCAGCAGCATTAAAATAGCGGAAACGCACTGATTTAAAACCGTAAGCAACATCAAAATCAGAAAGAATCCGCTCTACCATGAGCTTTGTCGCGCCATAAGGATTAATCGGATTTTGGGGATGGTTTTCTGGAATGGGTACAAATTCTGGTACACCGTAGGTGGCACAGGTAGAAGAAAAGACAAATTTCTTTACAGATGCCGTCAGCATCGCTTCTAACAGAGTCAAAGTACCAACAACGTTATTGCGGTAATATTTAGCCGGATCAGTTACTGATTCTCCTACGTAGGCATAAGCAGAAAAGTGCATCACAGCAGCAATATCACGGGTTTTAAATAGATGATCTAGCAAAGGGCGATCGCCTGTATCCCCTACTATCAGTTCTACCTGTAAAACTTTTTCTACCAAATCACGATGCCCATAGACCAGATTATCAAGTATGACAACGTTATAACCCGCTTGCTTCAAGGCAAGCACCGTATGAGAACCAATATATCCAGCTCCCCCCGTGACCAAAATGGTAGGCTTTCCAGGCGACATAATTTTTCCTTTTGAGTCGATTACTCGATTGATTTAGTTTACCGGTACTATATTACTCTTCTAGAAAAATATAAATAATAGACGCAGTGTCAAAAAATTGCACTAAAATCACTACGACGGTAGTCATTAGGTGTGAGGTTTAAGGTATTTTAAGTCAAACAGTGCAATTACAATTTGGCAATAAAATAAATTCATTTCCCGAAACCTCTAAGTTGACCCTTACGGGTGACGCTCCTAGCGTCGCTAAAGCTAAGAAGTCGCTAGTTGTTTTATGCAGGGAAACCATGCACGACAGTTACTCTTGGGGAACCACTTCTTTTCTGAACAAAAGAAATGGTGTGGAAATTCCAAGCAAGGAGGACTGTTTTACCACCTCATTGGCTCACTGCACCAGAAAATTTGAGAGTTAATCTATGTTTCTATTGTTAAGCCGAGTATTGCTGTGGCTGCTGATTGGCACTATCGTATATTCTCTGTTCCAGCGATTTTATCCCTCTGGAAGTTTTGTCGGACGATTAATCCTAGTCGTTATCTTGGTAATCGTAGCCCTATCATTTCTTAACCCCAGTGAACCTGCTGTGGCGTCGTTGTGGAGGATGCTGTCTTTTCCACTCAAGCCATTAGGAGCCTCTGTTTTACTGATGATTTTGGCAGCTCAGAAAATAAAAGGAGGTGGCATAGACAAACCAGGAGGATACATGATCGGTTGGGCACTGACAATTTTGCTGTTAGCAAGTACACCAGCCGTTGCCTATTTCCTTTATAGGGCACCTCTAGTAACTGCTACACCAACATCTGGGACACTGGTGGCGTTAGGACAACAAACCACCGCAGCGAACATTTCAGATGTTACAGGGGATGGCATTTTTTCTTATAATTTGAAAGTGCCTCCCTATTTATTACAAGGAAGTCCCCAAGATATTCGCACACGCGGTTTACGACTGGAAGACTTTGTACCGAATGCGGAAACGTTGCAATTGACAACAAGAACTTGGGAAAGTTATCTCGTTGAAATTTACAGGTTCTTACGTGTTCAGAGGTAATAAAGGTGAAGAAGGCAGGAGAAAAGAAGCAGGGGAGCAGGGGAGCAGGGGAGCAGGGAGAATTGGGGAAAATTTTCCCCTTACCTTTGCACCAATTCTTCTTTACCCTCTGCTCTTCGCCCCCTGCCCCAATTCCTCTTCTCTTCTGCCTCCTGCCCAATGCTCGCAAACTCGCTCATAGCGTTGCCATGCCGTTGGCGCAGCCTCTCGTAGAGAAGGCTTTACGCGGCGCTATCTGCCTCCTGCTTTTTTCCATAACTATCCAGTTCAAAGAGGTAATAAAAGCTTAATTTACAAGCAATATTCCCTCTACAGTGCTGTCTCCTTGGACTAGCAGTTAATCTAGGATGATAAAGTTGCAAAATTGCTTTAATGGCAAAATCTCGACGAATCGCTAAACTCATTGCTTACCTACGTCCCCATTGGCGGGAGGCGTCTTTAGGCATTCTCGCTTTGTTGTCTGTCAATGCACTGGGCGTTTATATCCCCTTGTTGATTCGTGCTGGCGTTGACAAACTCTCCACAACCTTCGTCTTGAGCCAAATAATACATGACGTAGTAATCATTGTCTTACTCAGTTCGGCAATGTGGCTAATGCGGATGGCATCCCGTATTTGGCTATTTGGGGTAGGGCGACAGGTAGAATTTGATCTGAAACAAAGGATTTTTGAACACTTACTCAAGCTGGAGCCGGCTTATTTTGCTAGTAATACTGCTGGCGATTTGATTAGTCGGGCTACCAGTGATGTGGACAATATCAAGCGGTTGTTGGGTTTTGCAGTCTTGAGTTTGGCAAATATCGTGTTTGCCTATGCCCTAACACTGCCAGTAATGCTGGCAATTAGTGTGGATCTCACACTAGCCTCTCTGGCAGTGTACCCTTTTATGCTCTTGTTAGTGAGTCTGTTTAGTAATCGCTTACGCAAACAACAAGCAGCAGTCCAAGAGCAACTCTCTGACATCAGCGAACTTATCCAAGAGGATATCAGTGGTATTGCCTTAATTAAAATCTATGCCCAAGAAGCAAACGAGCGTCGAGCTTTTGCCAAGAAAAATCAGCAGCTATTGACTGCTAACTTGGAACTGGCAAAACTCCGAAATATACTGTTTCCGGTAATTAGCGGGTTAGCCAATATTAGTTCGCTGATAATCATCTGGCTAGGGACGGCACGGATGTCTTCTGGGACACTTCAAGTTGGTGATTTTTTAGTACTGTTAATTTATGTAGAGCGTCTAGTTTTCCCCACAGCCATTTTAGGATTCACAATTACAGCCTACCAACGGGGTGAAGTTAGTATAGATCGCCTTGAATCGATTCTCTCTGTAACACCGAAAATTCAAGACACAGCCGATACCATACATCTACCTGTGGCTGAACTTAAAGGGGAAGTGACAGCTAAAAATCTCACCTATACTTACCCTGGTTACACTACTCCTGCGCTAGAAAATGTTAACTTTACCATTGCTCCGGGAGAAACCGTAGCCATTGTTGGGGCAATTGGTTCGGGAAAATCCACTTTGGCCAATGCTTTACCGCGCTTGTTGGATATTGAATCAGGACAATTGTTTTTAGATGGGGTGGATATTACTAAGATAGCGTTGGCAGATTTACGAGGTGCGATCGCCTACGTTCCTCAAGATAGTTTTCTATTTAGCACTACAATCAAAAATAATATCCGTTACGGTGATCCAATTAGCGAACAAGAGCAGATAGAATCTGTTGCTAAACTTGCCCAAATTGAATCAGAAATTAACAATTTTCCCCAGCAATATGAAACTATTGTTGGTGAACGTGGTATTACTCTTTCTGGTGGTCAACGACAACGTACTGCCTTAGCTAGGGCTATGCTGGTCAATGCTCCAGTATTAATTTTGGATGATGCCCTCTCTAGTGTGGATAATCAAACAGCCACGCAAATCCTCAAAAATCTCTCTGGTGGTACTGTACGCAAAACAGTAATTTTCATTACCCATCAATTATCGGCGGCGGCGACGGCTGACCGAATTTTTGTGATGGAAAAGGGAAAAATTGTCGAAACAGGTAATCACTTAGAACTTTTAAAACAACAGGGTCTATACAGAATTTTGTGGAGCCAACATCAAGTTGAAGAATTACTGCACTAAGTAGGTCGGCGTAAATAGACAATGTAACAATAGCGATCGCAAGCCAATACTTTTAGCTATACCTACCAGTGAACGCCCCTATCAATATCTCTGCACAAACTCAGAATCGCAAAGCCGATCACATTCGGATCTGTTTAGAGGAAGATGTTCAGTCTCATCAAATCACCAATGGACTGGAACGTTATCGTTTCACTCATTCTTGCTTACCCGAACTCAATCACAACGATATTGATATCAGTACAACTTTCCTGGGGAAACACCTTAATGCACCCTTGTTAATTTCTTCCATGACTGGCGGAACAGAACAAGCCGCAATGATTAACCAACGTTTGGCGCAAGTCGCGCAACACTACAAAATTGCAATGGGTGTTGGTTCCCAGCGCGTAGCGGTAGAAAAACCCCAGGTAGCTGATACTTTTGCTGTCCGTAAGTATGCCCCCGATGTTCTGCTATTTGCGAACTTGGGCGCTGTGCAACTTAACTATAAGTACGGCTTGGATGAATGTTTGCGGGTAGTGGATATCTTAGAGGCTGATGCCTTGATTTTACACATTAACCCTCTACAAGAGTGCATTCAACCCAAAGGTGATACTAATTTTCGGGGTTTGCTTGACAAGATATCTGAGTTGTGCATTAAAATGCCAGTGCCAGTAATTGCAAAGGAAGTAGGTAACGGCATTTCAGCAGCGATCGCACAAAAACTTCTCGCCTCTGGAGTAGCAGCAATTGATGTGGCTGGTGCGGGGGGTACTTCGTGGGCAAAAGTAGAAAGCGAACGGGCGGAAAATCCCTTGCAACGTCGCTTAGGAACGACGTTTGCCGATTGGGGTTTACCGACAGCAGAGTGTATTACAACTATTAGAGCGATCGCTCCAAATGTGCCCTTAATTGCTTCGGGAGGTTTGCGTCATGGATTGGATGTTGCAGTCGCGATCGCCTTGGGAGCAGATATAGCTGGTTTAGCAATGCCTTTTTTGCAAGCAGCAGCAACATCAGAAAAAGCAGTTGCAGAACTTGTTGAAGTATTAATTGCCGAAATTACTACAGTCTTATTTTGCACTGGCAACGCCACTTTGTTTCAGTTAAAGCACTCTGATAGTTTACAGCGCATAGAATAAGTAAATAGGGAATAGGGAATGGGGAAGATAAGAAAGACAAGGAAAATAAGCAATGCCCAATGCCCAATGCCCAATGCCCAATGCCCAACGCCCAATAACTAATAACTAATGCGTAATTTTATCAAACAAACTTTTGCTAGTTTAATTGGCACCTTACTAGGACTAATTATTTTTGGTGGTCTGGGAACCACTGGATTATTCTTGCTAATATTGGCTGCTACTTCTTCTAAAGATACTGGGCCAAATGTGAAAGATAAGTCAATGCTAGTTTTTGACTTGTCAATGAAAATTACTGATAGCGAACCTAGTTCAGATGAATTGTTTCAAAGCACAATATCAGGTGTAGATGACGAAAGAATGGCACTCCGCAAAGTTGTAGAAACTTTGGAAAAGGCGCGGCGCGATCCGCGAATTGTTGGGATCTATTTAGATGCAACAAACACAAGCCAAGCTGGTAACGTCGGCTATGCCTCTCTGAAAGAAATTCGGAAAGCGTTAGAGGAATTTCGCGCTGCGGGGAAAAAGATTGTCGCCTATGGCAGTGATTGGAGTAAAAAAGAATATTACCTTAGTTCAGTAGCAGATTCCATTGTACTGAATCCTCTAGGAATGATGGAAATCAACGGCTTGAGTTCACAACCGATGTTTTTAGCCGGTGCATTGCAGAAATATGGCATTGGTGTTCAAGTCGTGCGAGTGGGGAAATTTAAGGGGGCTGTAGAACCGTTTATCCTCACAAAGTTGAGTCCAGAAAACCGCGAACAAACTCAGAAATTGTTGGATGATGTTTGGGGAGAGTGGCGTACTACTGTAGGCGCAAGTCGGAAAATTGAACCTAAGCAGTTGCAAGCGATCGCAGATAGTCAGGCGCTACTCGAAGCCACACAAGCGAAAACTAGCGGTTTAGTTGATCAAGTCCAATACCCTGATGAAGTGGTAACTGACCTCAAAAAGTTGACAGATAGCGATAAAGACGACAAAACATTCCGACAAATTAGCCTGAATAGTTATGCAGAAGTTTCTGGCAAATCTTTGGGTGTAGAACGTAGTTCAAAAAATGAAATTGCCGTTGTTTATGCTGAAGGTGAGATTGTCGATGGTAAAGGAGAAGATGGGCAAGTAGGAGGCGATCGCTTTGCCAAAATCTTCAAGAAACTTCGACAAGATAAGGATGTAAAAGCTGTTGTATTACGAATTAACAGTCCTGGTGGTAGTGCTACCGCAGCCGAAGTTATGCAGCGAGAGGTGAAATTAACTCGTCAAGCGAAACCAGTGGTAGTGTCAATGGGTGATGTGGCCGCCTCTGGTGGTTATTGGATTGCTAGCGACTCTAATCGCATTTTTGCCGAACCAAACACTATTACAGGTTCAATAGGTGTATTTGGGTTGCTGTTTAATGGTGCAAAGCTAGCGAGTGATAACGGCATCACCTGGGATTCAGTAAAAACTGCAACCTATGCTGATAGTCAAACAGTTTCGCGTCCGAAATCGCCTCAAGAGTTGGCAATTTATCAACGTAGTGTGAACCGAATTTATGATATGTTTCTGAATAAAGTTTCTCAAGGTCGGAAACTCCCAGAACAAAAAGTTGCAGAAATTGCTCAAGGACGAGTTTGGTCTGGTGTAGCGGCTAAAGAAATTGGTTTAGTGGATGAAATTGGCGGGTTGAATAGTGCGATCGCTTATGCTGCCAAGCAGGCAAAACTAGGAGAAGACTGGGAAGTGCAAGAATATCCTCGCACTAACAATTTCGGAGAACGGTTCTTTGGACGTGCAACCGAAGAGGTGCGGACTGCTTTAGGAATTGAGGGGACGCAACTTCAACAATCTAATCCCCTCATCAATGAATTCCAAAAGTTGCAACAAGAAATCGGAATTCTGCAAAAGATGAACGATCCACAGGGGGTTTATGCCCGTTTGCCTTTCAACTTGAAGATTGATTAACATCATCACCGGATCTATCCAACAATCACAACACCAATGCCCTTGCGATCGCAAGGGCGTTGTCATCCCTCTAGACTTGATACTAAGGAAAGTGTAAGTAATACCATTTCACTAAAATCCTGATACAAATTCTTTCCCCTCTGCTCCCCTGCTTGCCTAAATGTATCAACCTTAAAGTGAAACGGTATAAGTCGGCACAATAAAACTAAACTGTGTGAAGAAAAGTAAACAAGGCTCAAACTCTTTTTCTCCCTGCCCCCTGCCCCCCTGCCTTGTCCCAACGATAATTATTTACGCCGACCTACTTATTAGGGTTGGTAGTACTTCGACAACACTTGATGAAAGTGAGAAATTCCATATTCAATGTCTGCAAGCTGAAGTACACCATAAGCTTTGGAGTGAACACTTGCTTGTAGCGATCGCACTACCCCAAAGTCTTCATTTAACACCCGCTCAAATTCAGGTCGAAATTCATCCTGCTTATAAGGAAATGCTTCAATCTGTGCTTTTGTTTGATAAATAAAAACCTCAAACTTAGTTCTTGTGGGAGATAAAGGAGTCAGCCGAAAAACTGAAACTTTGTCTCTTGCAGTATTAATCATCATATTGGGAAAGATGAAGCCCTGGTAAGATTGTCCCCTTGGTTCTCCTGAAAAAGCGGGATGATCTTTCACAAATTCATCATCTGTAAAAGGAACAAATATCTGATAGTGTCGCCCAGTGGGAGTGTAAATAATATTCTTCGGATCGAAACACTTTAAACTTTGGGCATGAACAACTGACAAGTGATAACACTCTAGATAATTCTCAATGGGAAATTTCCAATTGGCTGGCTCTTCATAAAACCAGTGGTCAACCTGCTGAAGTTCCTGCAAAGAGTGCTGATATTGCTCTAGATAGGCTGAGAATCCGGCTAAATAACTGACTAAAGATTCCCCATCTGCTTCTGAGCAAACAAAGATAAAGCCGCCCCATGTCTCTACTCGTCCCTTAGCTAGATAGACAGCCGACTTATCTAAATTGGGAAAACACTCAGCGCGAGGTAAACCTTTAAGATTGCCTTCATAATTGAAGTTCCAACCATGATACGGACAACGCACCCGTTGACAATGACCCTGCCCTTGTAACATCTGCGCTCCACGATGCGGACAAACATTGTGCATCCCTCGCAATATGCCATTATTATCTCGAATCACGAACATGGGCTGATCGCCAACTTGGCAAGTTAAATAATCCCCAGGATTAGGTAGATCGGATTCACGTCCTACAAACTGCCAGATATTACGCCAGATAGTTTGCTGCTCATAAGCAAAAATTTGTTCACTAAAGTAGTAATCACCAGGTAGCCCAAATTTTGGTTTATTAGTATTAAGAGTTTCATCCACAAATGATGGATGGGTGAAGATATTCATAAGTTCTATCTAATCAGTGGTGTTGAGCGATCGCTGTACTCAGAACAACCTCAGATGAGATTGCCTCTTGCGCTAATTCCTGCCACCAAACCTGCATTGCATCAATCATTGCTCGGAACCCTGCTGCAAACTCTCCAAATTCTTCGGGTTGTATGTAGGCTGCCACAGATGTTCTTAAGCCCGCTTCATGTTCAACTTCCCACTCATCTAAATGTTTACTAAAAAAATATTGCAAATCCTTGGGCATTGCTCCTTCGTGTAACCACTTTACAAGTTTCACAATCAGAGTCAACTCAGGAATTGAAGTTGCCTCGATCGCGTAGGTTGCCCCAAGTACATAGCTTGCTTGGTGGTCAAATAGCGATAGCATAGTTCTTAGCAGTTTGGATGTAGCAACTGATGGCATTGTATTCTTCACAGCAACACCCAGCCCTTTTTCCAGCCCGTCAGCTAAAAGCGTGTAATGAGAGATTCCTCCAGTTGTGCTACCCATTTCTTCATCTATGTTTTCTTGGAGTTCCTGAGCTACACCGTTCCATTTTGCACCCAGCGCTTTTCGTCTTGCTAACTCTGTGAAACCCACCAACTCCTTTGGAAAAATCGAATATTGCTGCATGACATAAGCAATCTGAGCAAAGCTTGCCTGACTAAGTATTTTTACGACAGGATTTTCTGTAATGCTAAATGCCACATAATCCTGAGCGAGCAGTTGATTAAGTCGCTTTGTTAAGTGATTAAATTCCATTAAATTTTTAGTCCTTTCTTATAGATTTGCTGAATGCTAATCTAGCTTTAACAGTTGCTAACAATTAACGCGCAATTGATATCTTATATGGACAGAATAGCTTCCTTAAATTGATAAAACTTGAGTAAAGCTACTGGAAATAACTAAGTAATTAAGTTGATTAAAATTAGTATTTTTTAGGTAAAAATACTAAGTCAGAATGATTTTAAAAATTTAATTAGTGGAAATTTACTATATTACAGAATTAAACTGATTAAAAATATTTGAATAATGAAATTCTTATAAGGATAATATGTTGTAAGATTAAGTCCAATAGCAAGCAGTTGATGAATTGTAAATAGAGATATTACCTATTAATTATTCGTTTCTTAATTAAACACAACATTATTTTGATAGTCTGAAGTTACTCATGGGTAATCTAGGTTAAGCAAAGACCTGCGCGAACCAAGATTTACCACTCATGAAGATACATCCATCTGGCAAAGTCCGTGCATTTTCATTACAGCTTGTTCTGGTCGTTCCTTTCGTATTGCAACTTTTTGGCATCGTGGGGCTGGTCGGGTATCTGTCGTTTAAAAATGGCGAGAAAGCGGTGAACAATCTAGCAGATCAGTTGATGGAGCGAACCAGTGGTGAGGTAAATCAACATTTAGATGCTTACTTATCGATTCCTCATAAAGTTATCCAGTTAAATGCGGATGCAATTCGCATGGGATTGCTGAATGTGCGCGATCGCCTCAAGGTTGGCAAGTACTTCTGGCACGAAATGCAAGCCTATGACCTAACCTTTATCAGCTTGAACCTAGCAACTGGGGAAGGAACTGGAGCTGGTCGTTACGATGGCAAAACGGTGACAATCGATGATAATGCGATCAAAACTCCAAGTCTGCCGAAAAATACGAAAACTTACTTAACAGATAATGATGGCAACCCAACCAAAGTGATGACGACCAGTACTTGGGATACCGTCAATGAACTTGCTTACACTGAACCTGTCAAAGCCGGGAAACCTATCTGGGTTCGCATTTATACTTATTACGATCCTGCTTATCCCCCTTATATTGTGGCATCGGCAGGTCGTCCGATTTATGATGCCAGCAAAAAACTGATTGGTGTTGTGGGGGCTGAAATTCACCTGTTGAAACTCAGTGAATTTTTACAAAAATTAAATGTCAGCCGCTTCGGACAAGTTTTTATTATGGAGCGTGATGGTATGTTGGTTGCCAATTCTGCTCAAGAAAAGCCTTTTACCGTAGTCAATAACGAAATTAAACGCCTTAAAGCAATCGACAGCCCCAATCCGGTGCTACAAAGCATTGCCAAGCAGCTTCAGCAGCGCATTCCAGATTTTCAGTCCATTACCAATACCCAAAAACTGAAAGTTAATGTTCAAGGAGAAAATTTCTATGTGCATGTTGTACCTTGGCGTGACCAACATGGTTTGGACTGGTTAGTGGTAGTTGGTATTCCGGAAAAAACTTATATGTCGCAAATCCATGCCAACACCCAAATTAGCATCCTGCTGTGTTTTGGGGCACTGATAGTAGCAACGACGATTGGCATATTTACCTCGCGTCGGATTGCAGATCCTATCTTGCGTTTAAATCAGACCACCAAAGCAATAGCATTTGGTGATTTAGAACAGACACTCCCAGAGGGGAATATCCATGAACTCAACACTCTTGCTCACTCTTTTAATCACATGGCAGGGCAATTGCGGGAATCCTTTATTGCTTTAGAAAATAGTAATGCCGAACTAGAAGCGCGAGTCGAACAACGAACTGTTGAACTAAAAACAGCTATGAGTGAATTGCAGCGTACCCAAGCACAAGTAGTTCAAAGTGAAAAAATGTCTAGTCTGGGCCAACTAGTAGCAGGTATTGCCCATGAAATCAATAACCCCGTCAACTTTATTCACGGCAATATTACTCACTTGGATGAATATACTCAAAACTTGTTACAGATGATTTATCTCTACCAAGAACGCTATTCTAGTCATGATCCAGAAATTCAAGCATTAGCAGAGGAAATTGATCTAGAATTTCTCATTGAAGATTTACAAAAGATACTGCCTTCAATGAAAATGGGGACTGAGAGGATTCGTAACATTGTGCGATCGCTGCGGAATTTTTCGCGTATGGATGAAGCAGAATTTAAAGCAGTTGATATTCATGAAGGCATCGAAAGTACGCTTTTAATTCTGCAACATCGCCTCAAAGATAAACCAGACCGTCCAGCAATTGAAATTGTTAAAAATTATGGCAACTTGCCGCAAGTGGAATGCTATCCTGGTCAACTCAACCAAGTATTGATGAATATTCTGGTAAATGCAATGGATGCCCTTGATGAGTTAGATATCAAGCATACCTCTCAACAGATAGAGGAAAATCCCAGTCAAATTACTATCCGCACTTCATTAGTTGATTCACAATCAATAGAAATTGCGATCGCTGATAACGCACAAGGAATGCCAGAATCGGTTCAAAGCCGGATCTTCGATCCATTTTTTACTACCAAACCTGTAGGCAAAGGAACAGGCATGGGTATGGCAATCAGCTACCAAATCATTACGGAAAAACATGGTGGGAAATTGCTATGTTTTTCTAGCCTTGGGCAAGGCACTAATTTCATAATTCAAGTGCCTATCCGCCAAAAAGCTCCTGAACCCGCCCTCAAAGTATAGAGCAATCGCATCATTTATTAAAATTGTTAAATCAACGACTGGAGTGATATTCAATACTATAAATACTTCCGCAACAATAACTCCAATTTTTCTTTTGTCGCTACTGGTGCTTTATGCAATTGAGTCAAAATCCCATACTTCAAAGCCGAATGCGCCTCACTCGGCTGTGGATTTTCACTCAACCGCCGCACAGTTTCTTGAATCACCTTTTGAGCATTCACCGCATTCCGCAGCAAATTGCCGATCAGCATTTCCACGAACAAATTTGTTCAATTGATTCTGGTTCGGTTGAATCTGCCGTTAAACAGGTTGACTGTCGAACAAAAATTTTCGGGGCACAATGGAAACAAGAAAATGTGCCTCAAGTCCTTGCCCATCGCTGTGCTTACCTTAATGAATTATTGTCGGTTTGAGCCACTTTAAAAAGTGAGATGCTCCCGATACAATGCTATAACCAGTGTTTCGGATACGTCCTTTCCTCGGCTAAGTTATTGAAGATCACAGCGCATAGCACTAGAATCATCGATCCCTCAAAAGCAGGTGTTAGCAAAAATTGCCAGTCTGGTTTCGTCATCATGACGACTAATGCAACAGCGCCCGAAGGTGGGTGTAAAGTTCCGGTAAGCTGCATGACTCCGATCGCACTAGAAACAGCCATTCCCATTGACAAGGGAGAAGAACCGAGAAAATGCAGAATTATCAGACTCACGATAGCAGCTAAAAGATTACCCCCAACGACATTACGAGGTTGAGCCAAAGGACTGTCAGGGACACCAAAGATCAAAACACTAGTAGCACCAAAAGGAGCCATCAGCAAAGGAGAATTAGTTTTTGCAGCAAGGTAAGACGTTGCACTGATGGCTAAGAAACTACCAATCCAACTCCAAAAAACATGCCGATGATGAGGTCTGTCTATTGGACAGGTTAGCGGACAGGATCGCCATCTGGCAAAGGTTTTAAACCAATAATTTTGCAATTTCAACCGAAGTTTTTTAGCGTCGATCATGAATGAACCACTCGATAATCACGACTCCCTGAATTGACTGAGCAAGGCTTTACTAAAGTTACAATAACATGACATTTCTCAAAAAATCTTTAAAAAGTATTCAAATATACAGAATTTTCTATTTTGTTGGGATTTAGCCTAAATCGATCAGTTTAAGTTGCATAAAAGTGGGCTGTTCGCGTTGACGTAGGGTAGCCCTTGCTACAAGCTAATCCAATACGGTTCAGTTAAGGCTAAAACTCTTTGTCAAACTCAATTTTTTTAACGTAGACGCTTCTCTACGAGACGCTACGCGAACGGCTTGCCGCAGGCTACCGCCAAGGACGCCAAGAACGCAGAGAGAAGAAAGAAATGCTTAACTGAACTGTATTGCAAGCTAATCATTCGTGGAAAATGAATGACGATTAGCTTAGTTGAAATTGCTCTTTGTTTGATTTGTTCTTGCTCACTGACTACAGCGAGGCGAATAAGTTGGCGAGGCCAACCTCTTAAACTTCTCTTCACGTCAGCCTAATAAATTTATAAAGGATTTCCAGAAATTAAATTATTCATTTTTGAGAGCGAAGATGATCGTTAGATTTTTCCTCCCCTGCCTCCCCTGCTTCCCCTGCCTGCCTCAACGGATAAATTTTTTAACTGAACCGTATTGGGTTAGGTGATACTCAACAGCCAAACTACATTAAATATCTCAGAAATCCTACTGAACCATCAAGACAATAAATGTAACTAACATATACATAAATATTGTCAGGATGCTGAATATGTCAGATTTACCGCTTCAGTGCAAAAATTTGAAAGAGCAGGTTGAGTGTATATTACAACTTTTACAGCAAGAACCAACGCTACGTTTCCAAGATATTACATCTGTACAAACTTCCCTAAATAAAGCGATTTCTCCAAAGTTTGAAATTGTATTTGCAGGTGCGTTTAGTGCTGGTAAATCAATGCTTATAAATGCACTATTAGAAAGGGAATTACTCTACAGCGCAGAAGGACACGCTACAGGTACAGAATGCAAAATCGAGTATGCAGAAGTAAATAAAGAACGTGTTGTTTTGACGTTTTTAAGTGAAGCAGAAATTCGTGAACAAGCAGTTTCTTTGTGTCAACAACTAGGATTTAAGACAGTAGCTAATATCAACCAAGCTGATGTAATTAACCTGCTACGCCAAGGTTGTGAAGCGATTATTCAGCAAGAGGGTGGTGAGAATAAATCAGAACGTGCAAAACAGGCGAAAGCGTTAATATTGTTACTAGAGGGATATATAGCAAACCGCGATCGCATCAACACGGTTAATAATGCTACATATTCAATGGAACAGTTTAACTTTTCCAATCTCAAGGAAGCGGCTGGATATGCCCGTCGTGGTAGTAATAGTGCAGTATTGAAGCGAATAGAATATTACTGTAATCATCCTTTGCTACAAGATGGCAATGTAATTATTGACACACCCGGTATAGATGCACCAGTAGAGAAAGATGCACAACTAACTTATGCCAAAATTCAACATCCTGATACTTCGGCGGTGGTGTGTGTGCTAAAACCTGCGGCGGCGGGTGAGATGACAAAAGAAGAAACAGAACTTTTGGAATTAATGCGGGAGAATGGGGGAGTACGCGATCGCGTTTTCTATATCTTCAACCGCATCGATGAAACTTGGTATAATACTCAGCTACGGCAACGATTAGACGATTTAATTAGTGGGCAATTTCACAATACAAGCAAGGTTTATAAAACGAGTGGATTATTAGGATTTTATGGCAGTCAGATTAAACAGACAAGCCAACAAGATAGATTTGGTTTAGATTCTGTTTTCGCAGAAAGTATTAAAGGTTTAGATGGTAAAGAAGAAACACCACAATTTGTCTATGCGTTTAACAACTACTGCGTAAATTCAGGAAAGCTGTCTTCTAGTAAATTCCGTGTTTCTGTTAACGGCTTTGAAACCCCAAATCAAAATTATGTGCGAATTCTAGGAGATTGGGGAAATGAAATTATAGAACAGCTAATTAAAGATAGTGGTACTGAAGAATTTCGCACGGCAATTACTCGCTATCTTACCGAAGAAAAGCGTCCCCAATTATTTAAAAATCTTGCTGATGATTTGGAAGATATTTGTATTAACCTCAAAAAACATTATCAGAATGTACAACGCAACTTAGATAGTCAGCCTCAAGAAATTGAGACAATGAAGTTGCAAGAGTTACAACGCCTAAATCAGCAACTCCAGCAAATTGGTAGAGACTTTAATGAGCATATCACAGAAGAAGTTAACCAAGTAATTAATAATTCTTGTGATGCTTTTGAAGCAGATTTTAAGCAGTTGCAATCAAGAATGATTCGCCGTTTAGATGAATTGCTAGATACATTTTCTGTAGCTTCTGCTTATCAACGTGCAACTATCAGCCATCCTCGTAACGCTACCGCACCTTTAATTGCTATTTTAGTAGAGGCATTTTATTACTTAGCAAATCAATTAGAAGATATTTTACTTGAATCTTCTCAGCAAGTAGTAGCGAATTATTTTCAGCGATTGATTGAAAAGATTCGTAAGTCAGAATATTATCGCCAGTTATATCGTTTATTAGATAATGATGGTGGTATTGAAAAAGAAATCAATATATTAGAAAAAAGAGTTGCTCAAGCATTATTTAGTGCAGCTAGTGTAGAGTGCGATCGCTTTGTACGAGAAAGTCCCAGATTTTACGATGAAGGCACTTTTTCTATATATCAATTTCGCCAAACTTTATCACAAACTTCTCAAGGTTACGACGCTGAAAGTATTGTGGAAGCAGAACCAGCAATTAGGCAATTATTGAAGTTAGATTTTGAGCCAAAAGTGTCCCAAACTATTCGTAAATCTTTCCGTCAAACCATTAATCAAACCCTGAAAACTCAGTTGTTACCAATGGCAGATAAGCAAGCAGATGAAATTTTGCAGCAATATCCACAGGCGCGTGCTTATTTAGAAAAAACATTAGAACAAGAAGCTAAAGAAAAAATTACGACTAATCGCCGATTATTGAGTGTTGTTGAAGAAAATATTGCAGCATATAATTTAGCAGTTTCTAATATTAACACTTGTTTACAATTAATGCAATTATATGACAATCTTTTGCCTATAATTGGTGATTCTTTTGATACTGTTAATAAGTTTGCTGATAGTAAGCTTTTGGTTTCAGATTTCGTGTAAGAGGTTTAATATTAATCTCAATTAATCTGTATTAATTGAGATAATTGTAGCTTGTAGTGAGTGCTTTAGCGCTCACTATGTACAGTTTTGCGTAAAATAGAAAAATCTAAAAAATTGATAGTGAGATAGAATATAAATTCAAGCCAATAGGTGTAATGATGGTGATGTTTTAGACTAGAGGTGGATTATGAACCTATTCCACTAATATAAAAATGTGGTAATCTGCTTTAAAGAATGTTTGAAAAGTCGTCTTTTCAGTAGCAAAATGTTCTAGATTTTCCTAAATCTATTAAAAAGGGGAACTTTGATTATTTTCCCTTTTTAATAGGGGTTAGGGGGGATCAATAAATGCCTGAAATCACAGCCAACCACTTTTCAAATAACCTCTTAAATACCCTAATTACAGTCTCAACTTTTTTTGTACCTTGTTTAATCCGTTGAACTACTAAGAAACTAGATTGTTTCTCTTAAAGGATAACGAATACCGTTGGTTGTCAGCTTACGTTAAATTAACTTAATTCTGCACTGAACCATAGTTAGACAAGGAATGATAGACATGGCATCTATTAATGGTACTATTGGTAACGATATTCATTCTTACTGGGACTCCAGAAACTGATTCCATTTTCGGTGATTTAGGTGATGACACTCTCGATGGTCTTGGTGGTGATGATAAGTTTTCTTCAATAATGTAATTGATGTCCTCGTTTTCGGTTCTTCTAACATATCCGATTTATACGTCTATAGTACTGATGGTTTTGACATCATTAAAAACTCTTCTATTGGGAGTATTATCAATATTGATCCTGGTAATCCCAACCGTAAACATAAAGATATAGATAAAACTATTGGAAGTGCTATAAATTCGATAGATTCGGAATTTCGTTCAGGAAAAACCAAATTCATCGACAGCATCACAGATTCTGATACAATCCAAAGGAGCTCGGTAGAGAAGAATATTTATGATTTGAAAGGCAACGATGTACTGTATAGCAACAATAACTTGGGTGACAATCTAGAGAACTTGATTCTCACAGGTAGCGCCGATATTAGTGGCATAGGCAACGCTCTGGACAATCGAATTTATGGGAATGCCGGTCACAACTTTTTGGTTGGCGGTGATGGTAATGACCACCTGCTTGGCTATGGGGACTACGACATTTTGGTTGGTGAGGCTGGTAATGACACGCTCGAAGGCGGTGCTGGTAACGACTTCTTAAATGGGGGTTCTGGTAGCGATATACTTATTGGCGGTGCAGGTAACAATACACTCACAGGCAATGCTGGTGCTGATAAATTTGTCTTCAACTTCAAATCTGAAGACATTGACATCATCAAGGACTTCAGCAACTTGGAGAGCGACAAAATTCAGATTTCTACAATTGGGTTTGGTGCTACTTCCACTAACGAGTTCAGTTATAACCGCAACACTGGTGCCTTGTCCTTCCAGGGAACTCAATTTGCCACTCTTGAGAACAAGCCTAATTTCATACCCCGTATTGATATTGAGCTTGTTTCTTAAGGTCTGATCTCTTCAATTAGCTAGGTCTTGTAGTGCCTAACCAAACTCAACTTTTAGATACTATGGCCCGTACTACGGGCGAGGGACGAGGAGGAAGCGTAAAGGTGAATGCTTCTAACTCTATAGAGTTAAATGGTACCTCAGCCGACGGTCAGATGCCCAGCCTCTTGACAACTGAAACCACAGGCGGGGGAGACCCCGGGAATTTAACGATTGAAACTGGGCAGTTGACTATCAAAAATGGCGCACAGATAACCAGTAACAGCACAGGACTTGGAAGAGCAGGTGATTCTAAAGTAGAAGCAAGCTCTCTGAGTCTTGACCAGGGAAGTATTACCTCGCAAACGACATCGGGTAATGGAGGAAACATTACTCTATCAGTAAAAGACCTCTTACTGCTGCGCCGTGGCAGTAAAATTTCCACTAGTGCAGGTACAGCAAAACAGGGTGGAGATGGTGGTAGTATCGATATTAACTCTAAATTTATTGTTGCTATCCCCGAAGAAAACAGTGACATAAGCGCTAATGCTTTTTCAGGTGCAGGTGGGAGAGTGGATATCAAAACGAATGGCATTTATGGTATTAAGTTTCGTGAAAGTCTAACTCGCCTAAGTGACATCACTGCTAGTTCAGAATTTGGTAGACAAGGCACTGTAGAACTTAATACACCTGGTATCGACCCCAACAGTGGCTTAGTTGAGTTACCCACAATAGGTGTAGAAACTAAAGTAGTGCAAGTCTGCGATAGTCCAGGTTATGCTCAAAGCAGCTTTATCATTACCGGACGCGGCGGTTTACCTCTTAATCCCACTAAAGATATTTTCCCAAACCGCACAGTAGAAGTAGGTTGGGTATCGGTCAAACCTAGCAGTGAGCGCAACAATGCACCTGTTACCACTAGGACAGTTACCACCACACCAGAACGTATTGTAGAAGCAAGTGGATGGGCGGTAAACAAAAAGGGAGAGGTAGTACTTACAGCTAATATACCTGCTGGCGATCGCGGTTCGTGGCAGAAAGATGTACCTTGCAGTGCAACTCATGCTCATCAGTAAATGCTGTTGAGTTGCAAGTAATCACTCGTGATTCGCTCATTTTTATAGGAGTTAGAAAAAATATATTCAACCTACGCAGTTTAAGGTTTTGGCGCTAACTGAACTGTATTGTGCTATAACTACTCTTTCTTTACAAAATTGGGTACTAGGTATTAGAAAAACAATCCCTAATTCCCAACTTAATGGTTATGAATATCAAGCGTCGGCAATTTCTCACAGCTTGTGGACTAGCTACACTAGCTACCCAGATATCACCACTTACTGCCCAAGGTAAACTATCTCCAAACACCAGCAGCAAGCCGCCTCGCCTACAAGCTGGTGATACCGTAGGATTGATTTCCCCTGCGGGTATAGTTGACGCTAAAGATATTGAAGCAGTACAGCAATCTATCTCACAGTTAGGGTTAAAAGTCAAGCTGGGGAAGCATATTTTAGACCGTTATGGTTATCTAGCGGGTAAAGATACTGATCGCGCCGATGATGTAAACTTGATGTTTAGCGATCGCACCATCAAAGCGATTATTCCCATGCGTGGAGGTTGGGGTTGTAATCGCATTTTACCCCTACTCAACTACTCGCTAATCCGCTCCCATCCGAAAATTATCATTGGTTACAGCGATATTACGACGCTATTGTTAGCAATTAATGCTCGTAGTCAAATGATTACTTTTCATGGGCCAGTTGCTACGTCTACCTGGAATCAATTTACAGTCGATTACTTCAAGCGCATCCTATTTAATGCTGAAGCTGTAACTATGCAAAATCTCAACCCTAGCGAAGTGCGGATGGAGATAATAGCACCGGGAAAGGCGAGGGGTAAACTTGTAGGTGGAAACTTGTCAGTTTTATCAGCAATGGTAGGTTCACCTTACCTACCTTCTTGGAACAAAAACATTCTGTTTGTGGAAGAAGTTGGCGAGGATGTTTATCGTATAGATAGGATGTTGACGCAATTAAAAACTGCTGGGATACTTAATCAAATTGCTGGCTTTATCTTTGGGCAATGCACTAAATGTAGTCTTGGAGATGAACCATCGTTTACATTAATGCAAGTATTGCAACAACACATACTTCCTTTAGGTATTCCTGCTTGGTACGGTTCAATGATTGGTCATATTAAGGATAAATTTACCTTGCCAATCGGTGTAGAAGTGGAAATAAATGCTCAACTTGGGACAATACGAATGTTGGAGGCGGCAGTAAAATAATTTAGGATTTTAGATTTTAGATTTTAGGTTTATTTTGCGTAGCTTGCTGATTGGGGAGCAAGTATAAATTCTGGCGCAACTCTTTGAGATAAATTCGCGTTCAGACCTTTTGAAATTTTGGATTGAAGATTCAAAATCCACAATATCAAATTCGCTGATTTTGATTAAAATTTTGATAGATAGTATGTATTTCTCCTCGCTATGTTACGACTAACAGAAGTAAAGCTTCCGCTTGATCATCCTGAAGATGAGATCAAGACTGCCATCCTCAAAAAGCTGCAAATCACGGACGAAGATTTGATTAGCTATTCCATCTTCAAGCGTAGCTACGATGCCCGTAAAAAAGGAGAGATTACCCTTGTTTATATTCTGGATGTAGAAACGACTCAGGAAACTCATCTACTCAAGCGCCTGAAAAAAGATCCTCATGTAAGTGTCACACCAGACATGAGTTATCGCCTAGTGGCACAAGCACCAAGCAATTTGACGATTCGCCCCATCGTCATTGGTACTGGCCCTTGTGGCTTATTTGCAGGTTTGATGCTAGCGCAAATGGGTTTCTGTCCGATCATTTTAGAACGTGGCAAACAAGTCCGCGATCGCACTGCTGATACCTTTGGCTTTTGGAAGAAAAAATCAGACTTTAACCCAGAATCTAATGCCCAGTTTGGCGAAGGTGGAGCGGGTACATTCTCTGACGGTAAACTTTACAGTCAAGTAAAAGATCCTCAGCACTATGGGCGCAAGGTGCTAACCGAACTCGTCAATGCGGGAGCCTCACCAGAAATTCTCTATATCAACAAACCGCACATCGGCACTTTTAAACTTGTGGGAATCGTCCAAAGTATGCGTGCCAAAATTGAATCCCTCGGCGGTGAAATTCGCTTTCAAAGCCGGGTGGAAGATATCAACATCGAAAACGGAAAGGTGCGGGGCGTAACCCTCGCCAGTGGAGAGTATATCGCCAGCGATTATGTAGTTTTGGCGGTGGGTCACAGCGCCCGTGATACCTTCCAAATGCTGTTTAATCGTGGAGTTTATATCGAACCGAAACCATTTTCCATTGGCTTTCGGGTCGAACATCCCCAGACTCTCATCGACCAATGTCGTTTCGGGCCTCAAGCTGGTCATAAGCTTTTAGGTGCTGCCGATTATAAACTGGTTCACCATTGCCAAAATGGTCGTTCCGTCTATAGTTTCTGTATGTGTCCGGGGGGCTTGGTGGTTGCAGCCGCATCAGAACCGGGGCGAGTCGTCACCAATGGGATGAGCCAATACTCTCGCAATGAGCGCAATGCCAATAGTGCGATCGTTGTGGGCATCACACCCGAAGATTATCCTGGCAACGCCTTAGCAGGAATTGACTTGCAACGGCGCTTAGAAGAACGAGCTTTTGAATTGGGCGGTGGAACTTATGAAGCGCCAGGGCAATTGGTGGGAGACTTTCTCAACCATCGCCCTTCTACAGCATTTGGCACAGTTAAACCATCTTATACACCGGGGGTACATTTGGGTGATTTGAGTCAGAGTTTACCAGATTATGCGATCGCAGCCATCCGTGAAGCACTTCCCGCTTTTGACAAACAAATTAAAGGATTTGCAATGAATGATGCCGTGTTGACTGGGGTAGAAACCCGCACTTCATCACCGATTCGGATTAAACGCAAAGAAGATTATCAGAGTTTAAATACAGTCGGTCTTTATCCGGCTGGTGAAGGCGCGGGATACGCAGGAGGAATCCTCTCGGCCGGTATCGATGGTATCAAAGTGGCAGAGGCGGTGGCTTTAAGTATTTTGAGGAATGTGAGTTTGTAGTAGGCACAAAACGTGCTTAAAAATCCAGAAATAAAGTCCTGACTACGAACTTTATTTACCCTCTCTGCTCAGAAAAAATTGTCAGACTTACCACGCAAGATACTAAAATTTAGTTATCAATAAAAACATAATGTTTGATACTCGCCATTTTCCTGGGGCTTGGCAAACCCATTGGTTATATTTCGATTAATCTTTGAACATGGTTGTTGACAAAAATCTAGAAGCGTTCATTCCTTATACTCGCAGCGATATTATCAAAATTTGCCTGCAAGACGGTCAACTAAATGAGGCTGATGCCAAAAAATTTCAAGATTTCTGCCAAATCCTCACTGCGTATTATCACTTTCGTTTCCATAAAACCTTAGAAATTATTAAAGATAATTATGTACCTTTTAACCCCAATGAAGATATTCAACCAATAACTCCACTAACCTTCGAGCAATATGATGAAATGGAGTTAAATATAGTTGATGCTTTTCAGCATATTGTCGAAAGAGCGAATTATCTTCTGTTACCTGAATCGATTGTCAAGCGATCGCTAACAACCAAATCTCTAATTGATTTGAAAACTCAAGTTGATTTTGAGGATTTTGACCGCTTTATCTGTTACTACCGGGGTAATAGCTATAAAAAAATTTCAGTAAAAAAGTTCTTCTTTTGGCGAGAAGAAAAGACTATTGATATTTTGGAACGGATTGTTTTATTTGTCAAGTTCAAAGAAGCGGCTTACTTTCGTGCAAAGAAGATCAACATCCAAGATTTGAAATTCATTCCCGGTAAGATGTATGTTTACTGCTATAAAAATATTCTGAAGCTAGACATTGACTTACTCTTTCCCAATGTAAAAACGAGTATGACCTGGAAAGATCGCTTACTATTTGGAATTCCTGCTATTGGGGCAGCAATTCCTTTGATATTAAGAACCTTGCCAAATTTGTTATTGCTGGTTGCGGCAATTTTGCTAGTACTAAATGTATCATTTTTAATTGAATTATTCAATGTAGAGTTGGAAAAAGTTAGAAACTTTATGCCAGTTTTGGTGGCAACTTTATCATTAACTATATCTTTGGGTGGATTTGCCTTTAAGCAATACACTAATTACAAAAATAAAAAAATTAAATTCCAAAAAATAGTTACCGATACGTTATTTTTTCAGAATTTAGCTAATAATATAAGTGTCTTTCAAATGTTTATTGAATTGGCAGAAGAAGAATGTAAAGAAATTATTCTGGCATACTATCACTTACTTACTAGCCCTATACCGTTAAGCCCTCAACAATTAGATTCTCGTATCGAAGCTTGGATGGAGAATAAACTAGGCACAAAGATTAACTTTGATATTCAAGGGCCTCTGAGCAATCTAGAAGATATTCGTGGTCAAGTAATTCCCAACAGCGAAACAACAGATAATGTACCAGAAGTCCCTTTACTAACCTATAATCAGCAGGGAGCGTGTCAAGTTCTCCCCTTGGATGATGCGAAAGCAGTGATTGATTATGTTTGGGATAATGCCTTTCAATATAATGGGATAATTTTGTAGGCAGGACTAGGGTTCCGATGTCAATTCTAATATCAAGCCTCACCTAGATACTTTCGAGGTAGGGCTTTTGTTTTTATGTCTGGATTGGATATGCAATCATCTATCAAGCGCGATGGTGTACACATCCGCGTAGGCGATCGCAGTGCAGAATTTATCCGATTATTAAAGCTGGTTCTTTACAGAAGTTAAATAGGGCTGACTCAGTTTCTGATTCATCTTCAAATACAGCAGAGATGTACCATTCACAGGGCGAACCATTCGTATACTCAGCCCAAGCAATTGTTGCTGTTTGACCTGATGGAATCCCTGACTCACCCAAGTTAAATGAAGCCCACTCTTCATCATCGACAGATACCCACAACTCTGTAATTGTCAGTTCAGTTTTATTGGTAACGGTAAAGGTGAATTGGTCTGACATAAATAGCCTTTTAGCAATAAATAAATTGCAGATTGTCAGTCACAGATCATACTGACACTTTTTTAAGGCATTTGCAATCTGGAGCTAATACAACTCATATTTCATTAACTGACAGGGCAACGTTCCGTTATACACCGCAATTCGCTGCGATGATTTTAGTCCAATCGATTGAGACAGTTCCTTGTTACCACTCAGGACAAATGCAGTCCAGCCTTTGAAGCGTTGTTTCAACACATCGCCCAAAAGTTTGTAAAATGCCCCTAAATCGCTATCTCGCCCCAGCCGTTCGCCATAAGGTGGATTGCAGAATAAAATCCCACTGTCTGCGGGGGCAACAACATCAGCAAGCTCCATTTGAGAAAACCATACATGGTTATCAACACCGCAGTTTTGAGCATTGTTAATCGCTTGCTCAATTATATTTTCATCGCGATCGCTTCCCCAAATAGGTGCAGGCAGAGTATCCAGTTGGCTATCCTTAGCTTCTTGCAGCAGCTTTTCTAAAAGGGATAAATCAAAATCGAGCCAATTTTCAAATCCAAAAGATTCACGAAACAACCCTGGTGCGATATTAAGTGCCTTTAAGCTAGCTTCAAGAGGTAAAGTGCCAGAGCCACACAGAGGATCATAAAACATTTGGTCTGGCTGCCAGCCCGAAAGTTGAATCAGGGCAGCAGCTAGAGATTCCTTTAGGGGGGCTGCTCCAACCGCAGGACGGTAGCCTCGACGATGCAAACTATTTCCAGAACTGTCGAGTTTAACGGTACAACTATCGCGTTCAATATGAACATTAACCCGCACATCTGGATTGTGAAGCTCTACATTTGAACGCTCACCCAGATTTTCTTTCTGCTGGTCAACGATCGCATTTTTGACTTGGAGAGATGTAAAGTGGCTGTGGTTGAGGCGATCGTTTTTGCCTGTGACATTCACCGCCAAAGTCATATCGGGCGTGAGATAGTTTTGCCAATCGATACTCTGAATACCGCAATAGAGATCCTTGGTATCAAGGCAAGGAAACTCATGGATATTCACCAAGATTCGGAACGGCAGCCTAGCCCAGAGGTTGACTCGATAAAGTAGGGTGCGATCGCCCTCAAAGGCTACACCACAAAACCCAGGCTCCACTGAATGAGCGCCTAGCTGCTCTAACTCCTGAGCCGCAAGGCTTTCTAATCCACGAGCAACCGTTGCAAAATACTGATTCATCCGCTAATCCAAAGCATACTCTTCACTGCTGACCCCTTGACGAACTTTAGCTTAACTTAACTTATATATTGTGACATTCGCTGTTAAGTCTGCAATTATAACCTTAGTATAGGAATCGTATTTGATTTTTGAAATTATCTCCGTGGGCGGGGAGTGGGGAGTAGGGAGTAGGGAATAGGGAATTAGGCTTTTTAATTTGTACCAAGCTTTTTTAGAAATCAAACATTAGTCCTATAGAATACAAAGAATTAAATAACAAGCCTCAGCTAAACGAAATCAAGCCGGAGTAGTAACACCACAGCAAGTATTTGTGAAAAAAGATTATTATTTCTTTATTTTAAGTACTATCTTAAATCCAATTAACCCTGATAACATCAAGCTGAAATAGTGTTCAGGCACTTTGTTTGCAAGACAACCCATTAATTAAAATAGTGAGAGGGATAAACAATGACTTTCGTATCTGATATTGTTCTGCTAAAAGACTTAACATCGTCATCAGATCAGGATTTGGGCCGGGTAAAAGCCGTAATTCCGGCGACAGTAAATCGTTTAACCAACCCGACGTTAGCAAGTATTTTTGGTAATGACCTGAAATTTGGTATTGCCTCCTTTAAGGATAAGCCACTACCGCCTCTTGGGGGTTACGCTGACTATGTATATAAACCAGAAGTCGCTTTAACAAATAATGTAACAACAATCAAAGACAAAATCTTTGACTTGAAAGCTTTTGGTGGCAATGATAGCTCCGAATCACAATTAGACGCACTCTTATACGCAGCTTTAGATAGCGGTGGCAGTCTCGGTTACAGAGTCGGTTCATTTCGTATTGTTATAATTGCTACCGATAGTATTTATCACGTTGCAGGCGATCGGGCAGCAGTTAGTCCAAGTGATACTATTGCCAATAATGGAGATGGTGTAATTGATCCTAATGAAGATTATCCAGAGATTGGACAAGTAAAAACTGCGCTAGAAGCAAATAACATTATTCCAATTTTTCTCACTACAAGTGATGTTGCACTCAATTACCAGACACTAGTTACCCAGCTTGGCCGAGGCAGTGTACTGACTCTTGATTCTAAAAGTGAGAATTTTGCTGATGCCATAAAAGAGGCAATTGCTCAATCCAGAAATGTGATAAGTAGTGATGTTGTTACGACAAATGGAGACGATACCTTTAGTTGGGGGAATTTTTCGGCTGGCGATAAGGTTATTTTTGCTGGGGATGGTAATGACAAGATTTCGCTTTCTGGTGTTATTGGTAATCATTACATTGATGGGGGAGCAGGTTCTGACATCCTTGTTGGTGGAGATGGTACAGACAGAATAGATGGGGGTAGTGGTGACGACAAGCTTGTGGGGGGCAAGGGTGATGATACTCTTTTTGGCAGTAGTGGAAATGATGTTCTGATCGGGAACAAAGGCAACGATTACCTACAAGGAGATAGTGGGGACGACTTCTTAGTAGGAGGCGCTGGTTCAGATAAGTTTGCATTTGCAACAGGGTCAAAGTTTGATATTAAGGAACTCGGAGTTGATACTATTAATGATTTCAATCCCAAAGAAGACAAAATCCTACTATCTAAATCTACCTTTACCGCTCTAAGTAACTCAGTTTTCCCAACTGAATTAAATTCCGCAGACTTTGCTACAGTGACAAACGATACTTTAGCAGCAAGTAGTAGCGCGGTGATTGTTTACAATAGCGCAAATGGTTGTCTCTTTTATAACCCCAATGGTTTGGCAGATGGTTTTGCAGATATAAACTCCGGGGGTAAATTTGCACAATTGAGTGCTAGCTCCTTTCCGGCTCTAACTAACGCTAGTTTTGAGTTAGTTTTGTGATTGATTGAGCTTAATTTTCAACTTCACATAAGAGACTTTCAAGAAATAGAGTATTCAGGAAAAGTGAGATGCTCGAGGCAAACAAATTGAACTGAGATTACTCTATAATTTTCTAAAATCAATCATTGTCTGACGATAAGTATCTGGCAAACCTGTATCAAAACACTTGCCTTGAACAACATATCCTGTCATTCCCTTTTCCTGACATAATCTATCAAGACAAGAGGTTAACTGAAATTCGCCTCGTTCTCGGAAATTTTGGTTGATGTGTTCTGCTAAAAAATCAAAAATTCTTGGTGTTAGTAAATACAAACCAAATATGCATAAAAACTCATTTTCTGCCATTCCCTGTACACGCAAATGTTGTTGTGCATACTCAATGGTAGGTTTTTCATAGAGTTGTGTAACTTCTAGAATGGAGTTTAACTCATGCCAAACTCCTGTTACACATCCAGATGTATGAAGATTTTCTCTTGGCGTTGTAGTTAAGCTAACAACGCTTTGATTAACTTGCTCATAAACATCTAAAAGTTGACTAGCACAAGATTTATTAATATCAGATGCATAAATATGGTCGCCCAACATTAGCAAAAATGGCTCATCTTGCACCCAATTTTTGGCACAAAATACCGCATGACCATAGCCTAATTGCTCCTCTTGCAATAATATGGTAACTCTGCTTCCTAAATCTTCGAGATATCGGCTATATTCTTGATTTTGCAGTGAAAGTTTATTTAAAAGTTCTTTTTTGGGTGGCTTCTTGAATAAATCTTCAAATACTTCTTTATCATCCGGCTGTACTACAATCCCCACTTCTGTAATTCCAGCACTAATTGCCTCTTCAATAATTGCTAAAATTACAGGTTTTGCCCTACCATCTCGATCAATAATCGGAAAAAGTTCTTTTTTCACAACTTTAGTAGCTGGAAATAACCGAGTCCCAAAACCAGCTACCGGAATCACAGCTTTTCTAACTTTATTTTTCTGCATCAATCCTTAATCCTCATCAGCTTAAAATCTCCCCTGCCTCTTTGTCACCCCAACTTCTCAAACAACTCTGCTAACACCACATTAGAAAACAAAAACCCTTGGGGATCAGTCAAACGCAACCTTCCCTCTGCAACTTCCACCCAACCTTTCTCAAAATATCCTTGCAAACAACAGCAAATCTCCTCCACCTTCTCTTCCCCAAACCCCTCGGCCAACGCCGCCAAACTCACACCTTCCGCCAAACGTAACCCTAACATTAACGTTTCTAACAATACTTCCTTTGGGGGAGTCACATCACAATCAATCACACCGCCAGCTTGCACCCACTGGTAATATTCCCTAGTTTTACGTGGACGAGTGAAGCGTTTCCCATCAACATAACTCGCTGCACCCATACCAAAGCCATAGTAAGGGCGATTTTCCCAATAGACTCGATTATGCCGACACTGATGACCAGGTTGAGCATAATTAGAAATTTCATAATGCTCATAACCTGCACTAGTCAAAACTTGTTGCCCCATCTGGTACATTTTGACTGTAGCTTCATCCGTAGGCAAAGGAGTATCGCCAGGTTTGTAGTAACGCCCAAAAGCTGTACCTGGTTCGATGGTAAGATCATAGATGGAAATGTGAGTGGGTAAAAGTGCTACCGCTTTAGCGAGAGAATCTTGCCATTGATCCAAAGACTGATGCGGCAACCCAGAAATTAGGTCTAAACTAAATTCGGGAATCTCGACTTGGTGGATTAGTTCCACAGCTGCAAAAATATCTTCAACTGAGTGCGATCGCCCTGCTCTCTGCAATAATTCTGATTGAAAGGCTTGTACACCTAAACTTACCCGGTTTACGCCTGCACCGCGATAGCCTGCTATATGGGCTAAATCAAAGGTGCCTGGGTCAATTTCCATAGAAATTTCTGCCCCAGAAGCAATACCAAAATGCTTCTCTAGTTCTGTTACTATCCGTTGTAACTGCTCTATTGATAACAGTGAAGGAGTACCACCACCGAAGAAAATTGTCTTCAGAGGTTGACCAAATGCGCGTGTAATAGCAATTTCTTGACATAACACCTCAACATATTGAGAAATAGTACCAGATGTTTCGCCCCGCAAGCGATCGCCCACAACAGACACCGGAAAATCACAATAAAAACACCGCCGTCTGCAAAAGGGAATATGCACATACGCAGAACTCGCAATTCCAGAAATACTAAATTTTTGACTCATTTTGAGAAAAGATGAATTTAAGCCAACTGCGAATTAGAGACAATGAAAATGAGATAAGAATTCAGTCCTTCTGAAGTCAGGAGCCAGAAGAACTCTAAAATCGAGCGTGAAATCACTTCTAGATTTTATTAAAATTATCAAGTTTGGGTATCAAAGTCTTCTTAATTCTGACTTCTGGATTCTGGATTCTGAATTCTTACAAAACAAGTAGTTTCTTTACAACTTTTTGTCGTTTTACAACGAAACAATGAAAAATATGAAGATAAAAGCCTTTGGTTATAATAATTGCAGATATTGCCCTACTAAACCCTTAGTGTAAGTCAATATTGATGAGTTTATCTTACCGATGAAATAAAAAATACTTAACTTTATCGGTGAACACAGTTGCAGGAAAACAAGACAACCATGCTTGACGCCATTATTATTTTTTCATTCATCTTAGCAGCGTCGGGAATAGGGTTCTACAGCATTGAACTACTGCCCAATGGCACACTAGATCAGGTAACAAATCTTGAAGCTTTACGCTTGGTTGTTGCCGTCTTTGCGGCTATTATTGGTGGTGCGATCGGGCTGAGTTTCCAGACGACATATCGTCGCCTAGAATCACAAATCAAAGAAATGCCTCTGGAAGTGATTTTAACTCGTGCGATCGGCTTAGTGATTGGGCTATTACTAGCTAACCTGATGCTAGCCCCACTATTTTTGCTACCCATCCCGGCGGATTTTGGATTCATTAAGCCACTGGTGGCAGTTGTCGGCAGTATTATCCTCTCCGTGACTGGCATGAATTTGGCAGACACCCACGGACGAGGCTTACTGCGGTTTATTAATCCCAACACCGTCGAATCGATGGTAGTAGAAGGAACGCTAAAACCCGCCAATACCAAAGTTTTAGACACCAGCTGTATTATCGATGGTCGCATTGAAGCGTTACTTGAAACAGGATTTTTGGAAGGGCAAATTCTTGTACCGCAGTTTGTTTTGCAAGAACTTCAACAAGTAGCGGATGCTAGTAAAGACCAAAAGCGGGTTCGGGGAAGGCGAGGACTAGAAATTCTCAACCGCATCAAAGAAGAATATCCCGATCGCATCGTGATTAATACAATTGACTACGAAGATATTCCCACAGTCGATGCCAAGTTGGTGCGCTTTGCCCAAGAAATTAACGGCACATTGTTAACCAACGACTACAACTTGTCTAAA
The DNA here is from genome assembly GCF_034531155.1 of Nostoc sp. ChiVER01. Classification (NCBI taxonomy): domain Bacteria; kingdom Bacillati; phylum Cyanobacteriota; class Cyanophyceae; order Nostocales; family Nostocaceae; genus Nostoc; species Nostoc sp. ChiVER01. The sequence goes on from NZ_JAVRBS010000001.1 coordinate 250,191, forward strand.
GTCGCTAGCGTCCAGAAAGTACCTGTTTTAAATGTAAATGATTTAGTGAACGCCGTCCGTCCCAGTTATTTACCAGGTGACAACCTTGATTTGAAAATTCTCAAGGAAGGCAAAGAACCCAGTCAAGGCATTGGCTACCTAGATGACGGCACAATGGTAGTCGTTGAAGAAGGCAGCAGTTATGTGGGTGGTGAATTGCGAGTAGTAGTCACCAGTGCTTTGCAAACCACCGCAGGAAGAATGATTTTTGCCAAACCCCAAGCTTCCGCATTAGCGTGAGGCAAATGTCCGGTGCAATTAAATATAAATTGTGCATACGCGCAGCGTCGGCGCGGCCATCGGTGCAGTCAACCTGCACCGATTATTTATTTGGACTCACCAGAGTCAGTTACCTGCAAATACTGTAACTGCTCAATTGATAACCCTGTCAACCTTGCTATTTGTTCTAATGGCATACCAGTATTAAAAAGATTGGTTGCCACTTCAAGTAAAGCTTCAGCTTTGCCTTCAGCTTTGCCTTCAGCTTTGCCTTCTTCTAAAATATCTTGATAAATCACTGACTCGCGCATAATATCTGACCTCAAAACTCGTCTGATAACCTCTTTGTCTAATACTAAACCAGCTAAAATTGCTGTGGAAGCAGCAATATTACTTTGATTTCTTGATTCTGTCATACTATTAATTTCTCGTGCAACTTGATTAAGCACGGCTTCTGGATCAATTGTACTACTCAAAACTGCAAAGGGTAACAGCCCAGGCGTTCTCAGAAATACTTCAGTTGGTTGTTCCCAAAGTCTGATAACTGAAAATTCATGGCGTGTTCCAGCAATTGTAAATGTATTTTGTTGCACCAACTTTGAATTTGTCTGCTTAAGATAAATTACAACTTGATGCATTGCTTTGTCTGGAAAGCGGCGATACACTCGCAACCGATAGTCAATCATCCGAAAAGGAATTTCAGCATCAGGTTGGGTTTGAAATTCCAAATGTAAAATATTTTGCTCCGACTGTAGCAGAATTAGGGCATCAGCACGAATGGGTTCGAGAGATAATTCTTTTGGACTGAGTTCGGTTAAAGTAATAGGTTCGCCTAATAACCAAGTGGCAAAATCGCTGGAGAAATTTTCAGCTAAAAATTTACAGATATTGTCAAACATTTTAGAATTTTACCAAATAGCTCACCCATTTGCTATTTATATTAATTTTGTTAATTCAAACATCTATTAATATTCTAATTTTTATAAATATTTAATGGTAAATTATCTAGAACTTTGTGGAACTAATGGATGCAGAAACTAGCGATCCTTTTGGTAGAAGTATTTACTGTCGCTCCAACAAAGTGATAAATTTTATGCCGTAAATTTGATGCATAAATGAAGGAAGACTATAAAAAACGTATTAAAGCGATCGCTTCTACAAGAGTTGTGAATATACCAATTTGGGTAGCAATAAGCTGTAATTCCGCGCTTGGCGATCGCTTCATTATCTATAATGATGACAAGTTCACTCGTCAGTACCAAGTTAATGCTGATAAATCTCTAATGGTAAATTATCTGGATCTTTAAAAAAAGTAAATTTTTTATTTGTAATTTCATCAACTCTAATATTTTCTACCTCTACTCCTTTAGATTTTAAATAAAAAACAGTTTCCTCAACATCATCAACTTTAAAAGCAAGATGTCTTAAACCACAAGCCTCTGGTTTACTAGGCCGTTCTGGAGGATTTGGGAAAGAAAATAGCTCTATTTGAGCATTTTCTCCAACTCGTAAATCTAATTTATAAGAATTTCTCTCAGCGCGAAAAGTCTCTTGAATAATTGGAAATCCTAAAACTTCTACATAAAATTTTTTGGAGCGATCGTAGTCAGAACAAATAATAGCTACATGATGAATACCAGTAGTTTTCATTGGTGTTTTGCTTGTTTTATTACAACTATTAAGAGAGTGTACGTAGTTGGTAACACAACCACATTACACCCTCTCAAGTATAGATTAAGCTTTAATCTTTTTAGTTGATCTTACCTTCCTTTTCAGAAACAAGCCAATGCTGCCAACAACAAACATGCTAGCTAAAGTACTGGGTTCAGGTACTTGTCGATAAGAAACTATACCGGAATCGGAAGTTTCGGAGGAAACAGAAAATAATGTTCCACTAATGTCGTAACTTTTATCAGGATTAGCTTTGTCAAGGAAGCTGTACAGCAATCCAATAGGTGCGTTATCTGCTAAGGATACAGTTGGAAATGCAACGGGATAATCTGGATATTCAACATCATCCTTTGCAGTGTAAATATTGGGATCATTATCGAATTGAAAACTTAGCGATTGCACTGGCGCTACTGGGATATTATCATTACTGAAAGTTGCATCATCAAAGCTAAATAGACCGTTACCCTTAGCTGTAGAACTATCAACATTGAACGCATAATTAATAATTGCAGCCGATGCAGATTTAGTGGTTAAAGTAGCTAAACCCAGAATCAGACTAGTAGCGATCGCTAATTTTTGAAACAATTTCATCTCAATTTTCCTGTCGCATTAGATAAATAAACTATTTAAACCCTGTAGAGACGTAGCAATGCTACGTCTCTATATTTTCACCAAACGTCTAAGACTTAATTCTTAGCGCCAGTAGAGTTATTCGTTTGACTCAATTGCCAATTCTTTAGAAGTTGATCGCGGTTTTGCCGTAAGTTTTTACCGTTACGTTCTTTAGGATAAGGAATATTATCGCCCTTAATTCCTTCCCAAAGAATTTCGTTGAATTCTTCTGCATCCAGGTTATCTTCACCGATAAAATTGAAACCCTTGGTTATAGCAGCCCACCATTTTGCATCATTTAGAATGGGCACAGCTGCTGTATTTTCAACCTTGGGATCTTGGCAAGCTGGTACTAGTTTCGGATCTACAGGTTTTGCACACAAATTACCTGGCACAATCGCTGTGTAAGGCTCAAAGTTCGGTTCTCTAATGAAAGCATCTGACATTGGTTCAGCATTAGCATCAGTAATTGCCAAATACTTAATATTTAACAAATCCTCTATCGTCCGCAATATATTAATGGTGTTGTAGTTAGTGCTAACGAGCGCACCCCGTTTTGTATAGGGTGAAATAACGTAGGCTAACGAACGGTGGGAATCAACATGATCTGGGCCATTTTGAGAATCATCTTCAATGATGAAAATTGCTGTTTCTTTCCACTCCGGCAAATGAGAAATTTTCTCTACCAGCTTGCCAATAGCATAGTCATTATCTGCCATTTGCAATTCAGGAGTATTTAGTCCAAATAAAGCAGTGCCAAAGGAACCAAAATGATCGTGAGATAAACGCACAAGCATTAAATTGGGTAATCCATTTTGCTTAAGATCCCTTTCCCATTCGTTGTACAAATAAATATCGGCATTATTTTGATCGAATGACCGGAAGTAAAGATCGGTTTTATCCAACAATGCAGTTTTAGTAACAGGAGCTTGAGGAATTTTGTCAGCGTAAGGGGTTGGAGAGATGGGAATATAAGCCGGGTTTTTCGGATCGGGTTTAGTAGGATCGGTTTGGCTAGTAGTGTAAGGAATTCCGTTATCAACGAAGAAACCGTAATTGCGTACAGTCTTGCCAGCACGTAGCGCCGTATCCCACAGATAACCACCAATGGCATCCGGTTTGAGATTACCATCTCCTTCGGGAGCATCAACATCCCTGTCTCCAGGTAATATGGAAGATCGCCCAGAAGGATCTAAAACTCCTGTTATACGGGTATTGATTGGCGAGTTATTTGAGGAAGTTTGCGGTAGTCCAAGACTGATATTCCGATTTGTACCTTCGTAATCGTAGGTTAAGCCGTTAAAGCCAGCGTTACCGTAAAGAACTGATTGACTTTTTTCGGTGTAGTCTGTAGTACGACCGTAAGTAGACCAGTTCCAACCTACTCCACTGGATTCGCCACTGTCGTAGAAGTTATCAAAAGTTGCAAAGCTAAGGGACAGCTTGTGATGGTTGGGTGAAATCTTGTAGGGAAACAAGGTAAGTGCTGGGTCGCCATTACCGATAGGTAAGTCACCGAGTACCTGGTCATAGGTACGGTTTTCTTTAACTATGTAGATAACGTGCTTAATTTTGCCTTGTAAATACCTCATTGTCCGGTCAGGACGACGACTATAAAAACCGTTGTTTTTGTCTACCTGGGTTGAAAGCGTAGCCAAAGTACTGCTACTTGGCACTGGAATAATTGAGATACCAGCTTTTTCTAAAGCCCAGTTGTAATCGTTTTTAAAATTAGTGTTACGTGCTTCTCCTGCTGGTGTCGTGCGACTGTTTGACGGGTTGGGGCCGGAATTACTCTTGGCATTGACAACGTAAAGTCTTTGACCATCAAGACTGACACTTACAGAATTAGGATACCAGCCAGTGGGGATGCGTCCATTCACCCGACTAGCTTGCAAGTCTACAACAGCGATCGCATTCTCGCCGCCTAGAGTAACATAAAGTGTTCGTCCATCTGGACTGAGAGCTAAAGAGTTGGGATTAGCACCTTTATATTTTTCACCAGGGCGAGACAGAGAGATGGTTTGAACAACCCGATTGCTATTTGTATCAATGACTGAAATCGAGTCATCATTACCATTAGCTACATATAGTCGATTTTGATCGGTCGAAAGCAGTACTTTGTTGGGCTGGCTACCTACTGGTATACGAGTGATTTTTCCAGAAGCAATTTCAACAGTAACTACTTCGTCATCGCGCTGGCTACTAATAAAAACTTTAGCTGCTTGACCTTTTTCTGTACTTTTGATAGCGACATCAAAAGGAAATTCACCAGTTGCTATTTTATCGCCTGCCCTAAAGAACTTAATTTCTTTAGTCACCTTACGGGTAGGAGTATCAACGATTGATATAGAGTCATTTTCAAAGTTTGCAGCTACTAAGGTCTTACCATCCTGACTAACTGCAATACCTGCTACAACTGCTCCTGTACTCACAGCTTTGGCTGGTGTATCCTTCAACAAACCACCATCATATTTAGGGAAGGGTGCAGTTTGGTCAGAATTGTGACCTAGTAGAATAAACGGGGCATCTGGTACGTACTGACTACCATTAGATGCATAAACATAAACGCGATCGTCAATTCCGCCTGATACAAAGAAGCGTGAGCCATCTTTAGCCCAAGCCAAACCGTTATAGGTATTAGGAATATTAATTTGTTGTTTTTTAACTAACTTACCGCTAGTCACATCATAGACAAAAACCCATTCTGCTTTTGGGGTTGTTGTACCACTTGGCTTGCCAGTTAGCGGGTCTAATACAGGATAAGTGAAAGTATTACCTGTATTTTCATCCTTGAAGTTTTGGTTATAACCACTAGTAAGCACCAGTAAAGTTTTTCCATCAGGGCTGAGGGCTGTGCTTACGGCTTCAGCAGCATCAGCATTATCATCTGTACGTAAACCAGTTCCTAAAGGTGCAAACGTCGAACCTGGTGCTGCTGCGGGCGTGATGATTTGACCTGTAGGTAGCAAAGCTGCTCCACTTTGTGAGTTACCAACGGGTCTGGTAGTTCCAGCGCCAGCTGATTGGATACTTGCACTCAAGCTACTTACCAGCAAAAGACTTAATAGATACCCTTGGTTTCTACTAGTTTTCATGCAATTTTTCTATGAATAGGGATAACCATAACTATTCAAGTACAGATATTTATGGTTGATGGTTAAGCCATGAGTAATTTTTGGTTATGTTTTGGTAGTAGCAGATTTTATCTAGTTAAGTTATTTAAACACCTTGTTTCTTTTTTGACGTTACTGAGTGGAAATATCAAAATCCAGTTTTATTTTTGAAGTTTATAAAATTAATTGCTAGTATTTTTAATTTTGAATTGTTAGTTTTACTTTTAAATTGTAATTATTTCATTGTTACATTTTAGACTTTATGAATTTTTATATATAACGTGGTTTTTATTTGTTTCTCCCTAGTAGATTGTGAATGCTACTAGTAAAAGTTTTATACAAACTTTAATATTTTTACTTAATTTAAGCTTAACTTTTACTTAACCACTGGTAATAGATACTAAAAAAGTAAAAAACTGACAATATTTTTTAATAAATACTGTCTTTTAGCAATAGAAGTGATATGCTCAACAAAAGTCTTATTTTGTCATTGTTGGTGTTATTTGCAATAGCTCCTGCTGCCAATGCAGAGGTTAAATTGATTGCAATTGGGAGCCTAGATGGTAAGATTAGCGATCGCTCCACCCAAACATCTGCTCCTCTAGAAAACGGCGTTGCGGGAAACCTTTTGGGTGGTCTAGGGTCAGGACTAGCTTACGCTGGCAATAATACCTTTATCGCTATCCCAGACCGAGGCCCAAATGCCGTCTCATACAACAGCGCTGTGAGTGATACAGCATCCTATATCAACCGCTTCCAAACTATCAAATTGGAACTTATACCAAGCTCGCTTGGTTCAGCGTTGCCTTTCACCCTTACCCCTTCCTTAATTGACACAACTCTCTTATCAAGTAATGAGCCTCTTTACTACGGAAGTGGTGCGGGATTGGGTGTACCTAGCGGTGTCCCAGCCTTAAATACCAACGGTAAATACTATTTCACTGGACGCTCAGACAATTTCGACCCCAGCCAAATCTCAACATATAGCAACAATGCGCGTTTCGATCCTGAAGGGGTGCGTGTATCTAAGAGTGGAGAGCAGATATTTATCTCGGATGAATACGGCCCTTACATATATGAATTTAACCGCAATACAGGCAAGCGTATCAAAGTCTTTAACCTACCTAGCAAGTTTGCAGTCAGCAACTTGAGTCCTGTTAGTGATACAGAAATCAATGGCAACACCTCCGGTCGGGTTACGAACAAAGGTATGGAAGGACTTGCAATTACTCCCAACGGTAAGACACTGGTTGGCATTTTGCAGAGTCCACTACTCCAAGACGGTGGTACTAATGGTGCTTATACCAGAATCGTCAAGATTGACATAGAAACAGGTGCTACTCAGGAATACGCTTATCAGCTAGATAATATTGGTACGGCAGATAAACCGAAATATCCCACCGTCAGCGAGATTTTGGCCATCAACGATAACGAATTCTTAGTAGATGAGCGCGATGGCAAAGGTTTGGGCGACGGCTCTAAGGCTGCCTTTAAAAAGATTTATCATATCGATCTGACAAATGCTCAAGAAGTTAGCAATATCACCGGGGAAAGCAACCTTGTTGGCAAGGCGGTTAGTAAAACCCTGTTCCTCGATGTGGTGACTGCGCTGACTCAATACGGCATCAAAAAAGAGGACATTCCAGCCAAGCTTGAAGGTTTAGCCTTCGGAGAAGATGTGGTTGTCAACGGAGTCGAAAAGCATACATTGTTCATCGCCAATGACAACGATTTTCTTGGTACTTTAGCGCCAGATACTAACCATTCGACAAGTGTCGACAACCCAAACAAATTTTTTGTTTTTGCGGTTGACAGTATTGACTTACCAGGTTTCGTACCGCAGAAGATTAAAGGAAAAAACTGATATTGAGTTTGGTTGATAGTGATTGTTAGAAGCTGTTAGAGTAGGAATTTTACCTACTCTATATGCCAATACGGTTCAGTTAAGGCTAAAACTCTTTGTCAAACTCAATTTTTTTAACGAACCGCCAAGGACGCCAAGGACGCAGAGAGAAGAAAGAAATGCTTAACTGAACTGTATTGCTCTATATGCTTAACTATTTTCGTTTGTTTGCTAGCTTGTTAAGAGAGGCAAGAGGAAAACTGAGCTAGGGTTACTTCCATGAAATTAGATTGCATCACCAGCAATCCAAATCGCATGAATGGACAACCTTCTATTCGTAATCTTCGCCTTACCGTTCGTCGGGTGATTGAGTTATTAGCTACCTACCTTAATCGAAAAGAACTGCGCCAAGAGTTTCCCGAATTAGAAGATGAAGATATTCAGCAAGCCTTAATTTTTGCATCGTCCTACTTGGGCGATCGCTTTATATTGAAATAATCTGGATTTCCGTTACTCGGTGCATTGGTTTGGTTGGCTTTTCAGTAGTGATCAGTTGATCGGCTTTAATTTGCAGAGCAGCCGCCACATGAAGTGCATCCATCGCAGCTAAACCGTAAGTACAGGCAATTTGAGAAGCATTCTGTATAATTTGCTCTAAGTCAGTTGCCCAGTGAATGACAGAACTAAAAAATGTTTCGTAAAATTCTGCTTCGTCTTGTTGCTTGTTAAAAGTTGCTTTAGGCAGGACTTCTAACTGAACGAAGCTACTTGAGGCAAACTCTAGATTTTCATCGTTAAGAATTTGATGAGCTACAATGCTGACTGACTGAATGCCACAGAAAGCGCTGATGAGTACACCAGAGTCTATGTAAGTCTTCTTAAGACTCACGGAATCCACCTCGACGTTCAGCAAGTTCAAGTTCAATTTCGTCTTCGTTGAGAAGTTGCAATCCAGCAGCGATCGCTCTTTGTCGGATCGACCATAATTTTTTGGCTAAGGGTGTTTGTGGCACAAAATCAGATTCGGCAGGTGTTGTTTCTGGCTCAGATTTAAGTAGTTCAACAAACTCCAAAACTTTTTGTTGCTTTTGGGGTGTAAGTTGTCGCCAGTGTTCAAGTAGTTCAACTTCATTACCCATAAATACAACGCACGTGAATGATTTTTCTATTTTAGTGGCAGAAGCCTTAATTTTTGCATCGTCCTACTTGGGCGATCGCATCATTGAACTACCTAACCGCGATGAAGAGTGGTTCAAAGAAAGCATCACCGAGTTGTCCTTTTAATAAACCAGGGGTGCGGGGTTATGTACGTTCTTGACTTAAACCTAGCCGAAAGTAGTGAATTTGGTCATAAATTTCTGCTAGTTTGTCTTCAGGGATGTCTTACAATTGTTGGACAATCTTCTGGATCAGCATAAATCAAACTCTTCAGTGGTTGTTAATCAATAAGTTAGGAATATACGATTACTTTGTTGCTCAATTGAGGAATAAAATATTTTTTCTTGCTTTGCACCAAGGCGCAAAATTTTCATACCGTTAATCAGCAACGTTGAATTTTTGCTATTCCTGTAAAACAGTCTTTGATACAATCCTAGTTTTCTTGAGGTCTGCTTCCGAAAGTTCTTCTCCAGCTTGCAAGCGAGTGGCGGAAGTTTGCAACACTGTCGCTGCCCCTTTATCTCCAATTTGTAAGGCGGTTTTAGCTGCTGTTTGCAGCATCGTTGCTGCACCAGTGCGATCGCCTTGTTGCAATTTCGCCTCGGCTAACTGGGTTTGGCGATACTTTGCTAATGCTAAAATAGACTGTTGTACCTGCGGATTAGATGTTGGTTGATACGCCCGCACTACATCTGCATACACTGGCATCACGGGCGAAAGTAAACCTTCTTCGTTAACCAACGGGTCATCATAACGAATTTGTAGATGAGCGATCGCTTGCTTCCCCTCTGGCAATTGTCCCAGATAAATGTTCGCCAAAACTACCCGTTCTACATCCTGCATCAAATCTCCCAAACGGACAGCAAAGCTACCATCAGCTTCGGGTTCTACTGGTAACTCGATTGTGTCTGGGGCAACTTGGGCAATGGGTTTCAATTCTGCTAGTCGGACATTAGGTACTAGAGATAACAGCAAGTAGGCATTAGTTAGCCCAATCGACTGAATCCGGCCAAACAGTCGGTTAAATTGCTCTACAGCTTGTTCAGGGCGTTCAATATGGGCTAAAGTGCCACCACCGACATCGGCAATTTTTTCTAGCAAATCCTGATTCCAGCTATTGCCAAATCCGAAAGTGTTGATAGTTAGGTTCAGCTTGGCAGCCTTTTGTGCCAGTTTCAGACAGCGTTTGTTGTCATCTCGCCCAATATCCCATTTCCAAATCCGCAAAGCACTTTCACCATGCCCATCCGTCAGCAGAAACGCCTGGGAAACAGCGCCTCTTGTGCCCTTCATCAGTTCTGTAATTCCCAGTTCCAAACCGTCAGCGATCGCAGTGCCGCCGCTAGCAGTCAGTTTGCTTTTTATTTGAGATTTGATGCTTTCGGGGTCTTCAATTGTTTGGTTAGGGATAATGACTTCCGCAGTGCCGGAAAAAGCCACAACTGAAATGCGATCGCCTACTTTCAACCGATCAATTAATCCTTCTACAGCCTGGATCACCGTATTAATTGGGTGTCCATGCATGGAACCACTTTTATCCAAAATCAAGCAGAGATTGAGTGGTAGATTTTTGTCAGACTCATCAGCAATCGCCGAAATTGTAATTGCCAATTGACGTTGGCTACTTGTTTGAGCGACATCAACATTATTGTCATTTAACGCCGAGAGCAATTTAACTTTCATTGAGGAGGGGTATCTTGCAAAACTGTTTTAGAGACAATCCGGGTTTTCTTGCGATCGCTTTCGGATAAATCTCCACCAGATTGTAGCTGGGTGGCAGAAGTTTGCAACACCGTCGCTGCACTTGTATCTCCCATTTGCAGTGCAGTTTTAGCAGCCGTTTGTAACATTGTCGCCGCACCAGAGCGATCGCCCTGTTGCAATTTCGTTTCGGCTAGCTGGGTTTGGCGATACTTAGCTAATGCTAAAATAGAATGTTGTACCTGGGGATTCGGGTCTGCTTGGTAATTTTTGACTACATGGGCGTAAACTGGGATATTTGGTGTAACTAAACCTACCTTATTGGCGGCTGGATCATCGTAGCGGACTTGCACATGAGCGATCGCTTGTTCACCTGTTGGCAATTGTCCCAAATAAATATTAGCTAAGATTACCCGTTCTGCATCTTTCATTAAATCTCCCAACCGCACAGCGAAACGGCCATCAGCTTCTTGTTGCAGTGGTAACTCAATTGTGTCTGGGGAAACTTGGGCTACAGGTTTAAGTTCGGCTAACCGGACATTGGGCATCAAGGAGAATAACAGATAAGCGTTAGTCAATCCTACAGTTTGAACGCGGCTAAACAGGCGATTAAATTCTTCTACTGCCTGTTCGGGCTTTTGAATATAAGATAAAGTACCTAAGCCAGCATCAGCAATTTTTTCTAAAACATCTTGGTTCCAATTATCACCAAATCCCAAAGTGTTTAAAGTCAAATTATAGCTAGCAGCCAGTTGAGCGAATTTTAAACAGCGATTATTATCACCGTGTTCATTTTCACCGTCGGTTAATAAAAAAGCTTGAGAAACAGTATCTTTTTTACCCTTTGCCAACTCCTCAATGCCTAAGCGTAGTCCTTCATCAATCGCAGTTCCACCATCGGCGGCGAGGCGATTAATTTGCTGTTTAATTTTCTCTGGATCTTCGACACTTTGATTAGGTACTAAGACTTTGGCACGGTGATCAAAAACTACCACACTGAGGCGATCGCCAGGGTTAAGTCTATCTACCAGACGATTCGCGGCTTTTTTGACTGTTTCTAGCGATCGCCCGTTCATCGAACCACTATGATCGAGAATTAAGCATAAATTCAGAGGTACATGGCGGTCTTGATTTTCTGCGATCGCCGAAATCGAAATTCCCAACTGACGTTGACTGTTCAGTTGATTTGCGTCCAAATTACCATCATTCAAGGCAGGCTGCAAATTAACCTTCATAACTCAAAGTCCCTATTCAGGATATACATATTAAAAAATAACTTCAAAGCAACACTTTAACTCTACGGAAAACCTATCCAACACAAATACACTAATATAATCAGAATATCTTAGAAGCCAAGCATTGGCAGATGCGAAGCCGCCTTTAGCATTAGGGAGAAATCCGCACCTTAAGGAAGGCTGGCATCGCGCTAGGATGTATTACAGTTAACGGCATAGTTTCAGGCGATCAGTTGCTATGGACATTTCCCCAATTAAGGCTGTTCAAGCCCCGTATTACGGCGATAACTTTTACCGGACACCACCGCCAGATTTACCTTCCCTCTTATTGAAGGAGCGAATTGTCTATATTGGGATGCCTCTGGTGCCTGCTGTCACAGAATTAATCGTGGCCCAATTGCTGTTTTTGCAATCTGACGACCCCGAAAAACCGATTAAAATTTATATCAACTCCACCGGCACTTCCGGTTACAGTGGCGAACCCATTGGCTTTGAAACCGAAGCCTTCGCCATTTATGACACCATGAAATATATCAAACCTCCTATCCATACCATCTGCGTCGGTTCCGCAATGGGTATGTCAGCGATGCTACTCAGTGCTGGTACAAAAGGTTGCCGTGCTAGTTTGCCTCACTCCTCGATTATCCTGCATCAGCCCAAGAGCTACGCCCAAGGTCAAGCAACGGATATTCAAATTCGCGCCAGGGAAGTTTTGGTAAACAAAGGGGCATTAGTTGATATCTTACATCGCACCACTGGACAACCTCCAGAAAAAATTACTAAAGACATGGATCGCTTGTTATATTTAACACCCTACGAAGCGAAGGAATACGGTTTAATTGACCGAGTTTTTGAAAAAGAAGAACTCGCTAATCCCCCACTTCCTGCCAGTGTGCTTTAATTTGTCCTACCCTGCGGGTTCGCCCTTGGCGTTCTCGAAGAGTAGCTGCTAGCGCGTCTATGTCATTCGTCCTTTGTTAATAACCAAAAATTATTAATGACCAATGACTAATGACCAATGACTAATGACCAATGACTAATTAAGAACGGAGTAAATTATGCCTATAGGCGTTCCTAAAGTTCCTTACCGGATGCCCGGAGGACAATATACAGATTGGATTAGCATCTACGATCGCCTTTACCGGGAACGGATTATATTTTTGGGGCGAGATATTGATGATGAAATTGCCAATCAGATTATCGCTGTAATGCTGTATCTGGACTCCGATGATCCAGGTAAAGATATTTATTTATACATCAATTCTCCAGGTGGGATGGTTACATCTGGCATGGCTATTTTTGACACCATGCAACATATCAAATCAGATGTAGTGACTATTTGCGTAGGTTTAGCGGCTTCAATGGGGTCTTTCCTGCTGGCAGCTGGCACTAAGGGCAAACGCCTAGCATTGCCTCACTCACGGATTATGATTCACCAACCTTCAGGTGGCACCCGTGGACAAGCAACCGATATCGAAATTGAAGCTAGAGAGATTCTACGGATTCGTCACCAGCTCAATGGCATTTATGCCGATAAAACCGGGCAGACCATAGAAAAAATTGAAAAAGATATGGATCGTGACTTTTTCATGTCTGCCGAAGAAGCAAAACAATACGGTTTAATTGACCGTGTGATTGAAGAAAGAACCTCGGTAATAACAGGGGAGTAGGGAGTAGGGGAGCAGGGGAGCAGGGGAGAGTTCAATGTGCCAAGTTCAATCCCCTCTGCCCCTCTGCCCCTCTGCTCCTCTGCATTTCAAGCTTGTGAGAAATGCGGGTTAATTATTCCCCACTCCCTTTCTTTAAACAAACTGTAAACATTGAACTTTAAAATAGCAAATTAGCCCTTATTATTAATAGTTCAGGCGTGAAGCAGATAGCTAATAGCCTCTTGCTGGATATTCGATAGCTCATAGCTCAAGATGGATCTTGGAGATTGCTACCGTTTACTAGGTTTGCGATCGGGAGCTTCTTTTGCTGACATCAAAGCGTCTTACCGACGTTTGGCGCAGCAATATCATCCCGATATCAACCCAGATGACAACAAAGCCAAAGATAAGTTTATTGCGTTGACAGAGGCTTACAAACTCCTGCTGACAGTAGTACTGCCAGAGGAAACTGTGGCACATTCAACTCAGGTGTCAACATCTGGTGTGCGTGGTGATGCTAAGGCAACGCATAGGCAGAAAACACCAGTAACAACGGTGACAAGCCAAGAACCAGGGAAACCAAAGCCGCCTAATGTGTTGGAAATAGAAGAACGGCTGAAGTGGAAAACTTACGATCAATTACAGCGATTTTTGCAAGAAAGACGATTTCCGCAAGCGATCGCCTTGGCGGAAGCCTTAGCAGATCGTTTGTCAACAGATGCAGAAGTTCGCCAATGGCTAGCGATCGCCTATCAGATTTGGGGACGGGCGCTAATTTCCCAAAACCAGCTGCTCAAAGCCAGAATTTATCTCAAAAAAGCTTTGAAGACAGATCCCCATAATAAAAGTCTCTGGTATGAAGTGCAGCGAGATTTCCAACGATTAGAACAAATTTTTTAAATATTGACAAAATTTATTAAATTTATTAAAAATCAAAATCTCGTTTCCAGATTTTAAGAAGGAAATGGTCTTCATTGGCCTGCTACCACTGAGACGGGAGGCGGTAGCCTCCCAAAGAGCATTCCCAGTCTCAGACTGGGAACGAGGTAGGAATTACGAATTACGAATTACCGCCATCCGCGCAACACTGCTCCTAATGTAGCGATTCCCTCAACAATCTTCTGAGTTGGCTGAAAGCTAAAAGCTAACCTGATCGCATCATCCCCCTGCCCATTAGTGTAGCAGCGAGTCCCTGGTAGAAAACTGACACCGTGTTCACTGGCAGCCATTAAGAGTGCTTTGGCGCTAATGTCTGAGGGCAATTTACACCAAACGAAGAAGCCGCCATCGGGACGCAAAGCAACTACATCACTGGGAAACTCTTGAGCGATCGCTTCTAACAACAAATTGCACTTATGCTTGTAGCAGGCAATTAACTCCCGAATGTGATTCTCTAATTTGCCTGTGGCACAATAGCGGGCGACCACATGGCTGACAAATGGCCCCACCGTCCCCTCACTTTTGAACATTGCGAGCCGCTCAATAATCGCTGGCTCGCCGCAAGCCCATCCCAACCTGATACCGGGCGCAATAATTTTCGAGAAGGTACTCACATATAATACCCACCCCTCCTTGTCAAGGGTTGCCAAGGGAGGCACAGTTTCTCCTTGGAAGCGCAAATCGCTATAAGCATCGTCTTCCACCACCAGCACGCCATATTCAGCCGCTAATGCCACCAATTTTTGGCGGCGAAATAACGGCATAGTAGTACCTGTGGGATTGTGAAAGGTGGGGATAGTGTAAATAAACCGGGGCCGGATGCCCTGCTTCTTCAAATCGCTCAATGTTACTTCTAGGGCATCTACATCCATCCCCAACTCATCCACAGGAATGGTAATTATGCGTGCGCCAGCTTGGACAAATCTCACAACTACTCCCAGGAAAGTTGGGCCTTCGACAATTACCACATCACCAGGTTCGACAAACACATCTGGTAGCAAGCCCAGAATTTGACCAGAACCATAGCCAATGATTAGGCGATCGCGATCGGTAGTGATTCCTTTAGCCTGCAAGCGGAGGATAATTTGCTCGTATAGTTGAGCTGAAGGTGGGCCGTAATTGAGAGCTAGGGGAGCCTCTTCTGCCAGCACAGCAGCACTTGCAGTAGCCAAGTGAGCGTGAGGAAAAAGAATTGGGTCAGCTAGACCGTAGGTAAAGCTGACATTGACGATTTTGGTTAACTCTGTACTGTAGGTTGGCGGTGCAATATTTCTAGCTCGTTCGGCGAACAAATCAGCAATTCGATAAGCAGGGGTAATGGCAGCCATAAAAAGTTCAAAATTGGAAGTTACAGTAGAGAACACACAAGAAGACAATTAGCGAAAAGTCAGATTGGAAGAAGCCTTCAATCTGTCAGCGCAGCGTCGGAACAAGCATCATTTTTCAAAAAATAGGGATCTTAAACTTTCATGAGTCGCCGAGAATTCATAGTGGATTCTGGCTCCTGACGGATATATTCTTCCTTATAACATGATGACAAGTATCGTGAATATTGACTGATAAAACGGAATTACTGACAGTGAAATTAATTAACCTCAAGTGGCAGCAGCTAATTCTAAGCTTAGGCTGTCTGCTACTGATGATTGCCTGTAAAAATTTCTATCCCACTACTAACCCAAATGCTAACCTTCTCAAGGTGGCGACAGACCCTACGTTTATCCCTTTTGAAATCCAAAGGGCTAGCGGGAACTTGGAAGGTTTTGATATTGATTTAATGAATGCGATCGCTAAAGTCGCAGGTTTTGCAGTCCAGTTTGAAAGTCTGCCCTTTGATGGGATGATCTCGACTTTGCAAGCCAAAAGAGTCGATGCTGCAATTAGCGGAATCACTATTACCGCCGAACGCCTGAAAACAATTGCTTTTTCACGGCCTTATTTTAAAGCCGGACTAGCGATCGCTGTCCGCCAAGACAATCAAAATATTAAAGACTTCAATAGTCTTAAAGGTAAAAAAATCGCTGTACAAATTGGTTCTACTGGGGCAGATTTTGCCAAAACCATCCCCAACGCCAAAATTAGTACTTTTAGTTCTGGTCCAGAATTTTTCCAAGACTTACTCAATGGCAATGTTGATGCTGTGATTAGCGATGCTTTCGCAACTTTGTATGCGATTAAAAATGGCAACCTCCAAGGCATCAAAGTTGTTACTGACTTGCTCACCCAAGAATACTACGGAATTGCTACGCCTAAAGACTCCCCCCATCTAGATGTAATTAACAAAGGTATAGCGACTTTGTTATCTAACGGCACTTACAACCAAATTTATCAAAAATGGTTTAACGTTGACCCTCCGCAATTGCCAGATTCTTGACAATAGGACATTGGGCATTGGGCATTGGGCATTGCTTGTTTCTCCCTCATCCCCCTCATCTTCCCCATTTATAAGCAATTACCAGCCAATATATTAAATATTTATCTAATATGCGTCACAATTAATACTGCCACCAAAATTCATTGATAAACTACAATCTCTTGTAGGTCTACTGTAGTCAGGGACAGCCAATTGTGGCACCTTGAATCTTAGTGGCTAGAAGCACCTTGGAGCGGGAATAAAGGAACTTCCACTATGCTGATTTGCCCTCAGTGTAAATTTGAAAACCCCAATAGTAATAAATTTTGTCAAAGCTGTGGCACATCCCTGACTCACAAGGTTTGTCCTGAATGCAGTACCGATGATGTACCTCTGAATGCACTACGTTGTCATAACTGTGGCACAGAATGTGGAACAGTGTTTTGGGCAATTATTGCTAAAGAAACGACTGCGAAAGCTTTGGGAGTAGGGGAGGATGTGGCAGAAAAGGGAGATGAGGGAAATGAAGGAGCTATATCTTCTTCATCTTCTCTATTTGCTAGTCCTCAGATTGCACCAGGCTCCTATTTAGACTCCCAAGAGCGTTATCAATTGTTAGATCCGCTACCTGGCCAAACGGAAACTGCCACTATTACTGATGTAGGGGTTAGAGTTCTAGACTGCCAGCCGTATCAAATATCACCTATTGAGGCAATACTAGCAAGTCAACAATCGGATTTGCTAACGCCATCAGTGGAAGCAAGTGGAATTCCTCACCTTGCTAGACTTTATATTTCATTACAATACCAAGGTCAGCCGGGGATACCGCAGATTCACGATGCATGGCAGCAGGGAAATATGGAGATAGTCATAATCGAAGACCGCTCACATTGGCAGTTTTTACTCGATTTATGGCAAGAAGAAACAACGAGTTCGTTAAAAATTTTACACTGGTGTTATGAAATGACCCAACTTTGGGCATTATTGGAACCAGTAAGTTGTCGTCAGAGCCTTTTAGATTTGTCGAATTTGCGATTGGATGAAGACCAAACGCTGGCGCTACAAAGGTTATATGTGGAATCATCCAATTCTTTGCCTGTCACCGAGTCGGCAGAAGATGCCGAAACCGAAACATCGGCTATTCCAGAGCAACCGTTAACCATTCAAGCTTTGGGGCGGGTTTGGCAAGCGCTATTTAGGCAATCTCAACGCACTCAATTTGGCCCTGTAGTCCAGATGTTGGGGGATTTAGAGGTAGGTAAGATTCAGACGATGGCACAATTGCGATCGCGTTTGGAGGAAATCTCTCTTGAACTGGAAGCACTAGGAACCGAAACTTTACCCCCAATAAAGGAGAAAAATACTGCTGTGCCAATTATCCCGCAATCATATGAGCCGGAAGATATCATTAGCAAAACTGATGATATGCCAACTGTTGTGCTGGCGATGCAGTTAAGTAGTTTAGAAGATGCAGGACGTACAGATGTAGGGCGTCAACGTCATCATAACGAAGACTACTTTGGCATTGAAACCAAAATTCAAAAGCTAGAGTCGCCCAAAAGTCGAGTCTTAGAAGGGCATGGTTTGTATATTCTCTGTGATGGTATGGGTGGACACGCTGGCGGCGAGATAGCCAGTAAGTTAGGAGTCGATACTCTACGGCAATACTTTCAAGAACACTGGATTACTAACCAACTGCCAACAGAAGATAGCATTCGTGAGGCAGTGTTTTTAGCTAATGAGGCGATTTATAAGCTCAATCAACAAGATGCCCGTTCTGGAGTTGGGCGCATGGGTACAACTCTGGTAATGTTGTTAATTCAAGATACTCAAGTAGCAGTCGCTCATGTGGGAGATAGTCGTCTCTATCGCTTGACGCGCAAGCGGGGACTAGAACAAATCACAGTAGATCACGAAGTTGGGCAACGGGAAATTACACGCGGAGTGGAAGCAAGCATAGCTTACGCCCGCCCGGATGCCTACCAACTCACACAAGCTTTGGGGCCTCGTGACGAAAACTCGATTCATCCCGATGTGAATTTTTTTGAGATCAATGAAGACACTCTTCTACTGTTAGCATCGGACGGTCTATCAGATAATGATTTAATAGAAACTCATTGGCAGACTCATTTAGAACCCTTACTTAGTTCTGGCGTTAACTTAGAACAGGGCGTTATAGACTTGATTGATTTAGCTAACCAACACAATGGTCACGACAATATTACTGGTATACTTATTCGAGCAAAAGTACGCCCAAATCTGGAAAGTTGAAAAAATGGGGAATTGGGAATGGGGAATCGGGAATGGGGCATGAGAACTAGGAAATAATTTTCCTAATACTTAATCCCTACTTCCTCATCCCTACTCCCTACTCCCCACTCCCCACTCCCTCTTAACTTGTAGGTTGTATTGTGGTTAGTCTGACTTTGTTAGAACCGCAACAGAAAACGCCCCTCCAGCAGTGGTGCTTTGAAAACTCTTCCATAATTCGGATTGGTCGAGCGGTAGATAATCATGTTGTTTTAACTGATAGTTTAGTTTCGCGGCATCATCTAGAACTGAGACACGATTCTGCTGACAATGGCGGTGGTTGGCGGCTGATTAGTCAGGGTACTAATGGGACTTTCCTCAACGGTGTCCTTGTAATTCAGAGTCCGTTACCAGACAATTCATTGTTACAACTGGCACAGGGAGGCCCAATACTGAAATTCCAAATTCAGGATGTAGCAGTACTGGAAACTGGTGTGCGATCGCAACAGATGCAAGAAACAGAAGAAAACGCCGTTGCAACACTCCATTCAGCCCAAGGTAGATATACTTGCACCCATGAAGGCAATTCCCCAAACAATCTGTTTTGCATCCACTGCGGACAACCTCTCTCAGTACAACAGAAAATTCGCCATTATCAGGTGTTGCGAACTCTCGGACAAGGAGGTATGGGTACTACTTATCTCGCTTGGGATGCGGCTGGCCAGATTGCGGGTATGCCACAACTGCTGGTGTTGAAGCAAATGAATGCCGATATGGTAAAAATTGCCAAAGCTCAAGAATTATTTGAGCGAGAGGCGCATACTCTCAAATCCCTTAACCATCCGGGAATTCCTAAGTATTACGATTTCTTTGTAGAAGGCGGAAAAAAATACTTGGCAATGGAACTAATCCACGGACAAGATTTAGAAAGACGTGTCTATACTACTGGGCCAGTTACGCCAAGCCAAGCGATCGCTTGGATGATCCAAACCTGCGATATCCTAGACTATCTTCATAGCCAAGAGCCGCCACTAATTCACCGCGACATTAAACCCGCCAACTTAATGCTGCGAAGTTCAGTAAATCGCATAGTGGTGCTAGATTTTGGTGCAGTTAAGGAAATTGGCACAGCGCCCGGTACTCGGATTGGTGCAGAAGGTTACTGCGCTCCTGAGCAAGAACGAGGACAACCTTTGACTCAATCAGATTTGTATGCAATTGGGCCAACGCTGATTTTTCTGCTCACAGGCGAAAACCCTTTCAAGTATTACCGCCAACGAGGGCGAAACTTCAGGTTCGATGTGGCAAAAGTTCCCACCATTAGTTCCCAATTAAGAGATGTAATTGATCGCGTTACAGAACCATTACCACGCGATCGCTATCAAACTGCGAAGGAATTAGCTGCGGCGTTAGCTGCTTGCCAACTTTAGGGAGTGGGGGGTGGGGGGTGGGAAGTTAGGAGTTAGAATTCTTCCCCTACTTCCTCATTCCCCCTATTCCCTACTCCCTATTCCTCATCCCAAGTCTCTACAGCTAGCAATTCACTAACTGGGTCTTGCATACTAAAGCCAAAGTCAAGCAGTTCCTGTTTCCAGTGCTGCCATTCATTACCGTAGAGCAAAGCGATTTTCCAGATGCTATCGCTTGGCTTGATAATGTTCGATTCTATGAGTGATTGCACATTGCGCTGCAATTTCACCATTGGGTGAATCACTTGCTGAGTCATAACCTCGATTGAATTCAGATTTTGTTGGTAAATACTTAATTAAAACTGCTTTCCATTCTGCAATTGTTGCTGGATCGTAGAGTGGTGTAATTTTGGTAAAGCTAGTCTTAACTTTTTAACTATACCATAACAAACTCTACTAAATTACTGGTAAATTCGCTTTTGTACGGTAATTACCACCACAAAACTCTAAATTCACCAAGCAGTCCTTAAACTTTTTGCAGAACCTGGGCAGAGGTTCAGGGGATAAGGATAAGGATGCTTTTGTTTCTCTTTAACCTTTAGCCGCCTTCTTTTTCCTTGTAACCTTTTACCACTAGAGTGCAACAGTACCTTTTGTAAGATATCTATTGTGGACGCCAAGCAAAATAATTAGTCGTCTGGGAGGTTGCACTATGTAGTGTGACTGAGGATGACTAGGAAAATTTTATTTTGTTGAATCACGAAAAATATGTGTGTTTGTTGAAGAACTGTAGGACACGGGCTAGTTTGAAAGTTTTTGACTGACAGGGAAATTTGCAATTGAGTAGAAATATCTACTGTTTATGTTTATTTAAACGTTATTTACAATATCGCAAACATCTAACTTTAGGCTGAATAATCGCAAATCTTTATATAATCTTAATTTTCTGCCCAGTGAATAAAACTTGGAGAGCGATGCCTACGGCGGTAAACTACGCACGGGAAAATTGTCGGTACAGCATAAGCTCACCATAAAGCTTCCTTATCTCCAGAGTCAGCATTTGAATTTTATGTAAAAAATTTCTAGCAAAGATGTTAGTTTCCTTGGGGAGATGGGTAATCTCATAACGGGAGGCTTGCTACTACCTAAGTATTTACCGCAGCAAGTATGTGAAGCATGACTGATTCGGGGGATGAATACTTAATTTCCCGCAAAAAGCAAATTGAGCGGCGACAAAAGATCGTCACTATAGTGTCGTTAGTGTCGTTTCTTGGTTCCACAGTGTTTGCAGTAATTCCGGCAATCCAACAAGCTAGTCAACCTAAGCCAGTAATTGCATCTCCTTCTGTTGAGTCAGAATTACAGCAACAGGCACGGGGCTACGAGATGATTTTACAACGGGAACCAGAAAACCAACTTGCTCTAGAGAAGCTGTCTATAGTGCGGTTGCACTTGAAAGATACTAAGGGTGCGATGACACTTTTGGAGAAGCTGGTGAAGTTGCACCCCAATCGGCAAGATTACAAAGTTGTATTAGAGCAGATTAAGAAGCAAGAGGGAAATAGCGATCGCAGCCCAAATAACCAACCAAAATCTAAGTAAGAATTTCAGTTAAATACTTTTGGAAATTAATAATTTTCAGATTACAAAACATGTTTGATCGTAAATCTATTTTGATCACTGGTGGTACAGGCTCCTTCGGTAAGCAATTTGTTAAAACGATTCTCAGCCGATATCAACCTCAGAAAGTCATAGTTTATTCACGGGATGAACTGAAGCAGTATGAAATGGCGCAGGAGTTTAACACACCAGTGATGCGCTATTTCATTGGAGATGTGCGCGATCGCGATCGGCTACGTCTGGCAATGCGGGGTGTAGATTTTGTTATTCATGCTGCGGCGCTCAAGCATATTCCTGCTGCTGAGTACAACCCAATGGAATGTATTAAAACTAATATTCATGGGGCAAATAATGTTATTGATATCGCCCTCGATCAAGAAGTAGAAAAGGTGATTGCCCTCTCAACAGATAAGGCAGTTAATCCAATTAATCTCTATGGTGCAACCAAGCTAGCTGCTGATAAACTTTTTGTTGCAGCTAATAATATTGTTGGGGAGATGAAAACTCGGTTTGCTGTAGTTCGTTACGGTAATGTTGTTGGTTCAAGAGGCTCAGTAGTACCTTTCTTTCAAAAACTAATTCAAGAAAAATCTCCAGAGATTCCCATTACAGATCCACGTATGACCCGCTTTTGGATTACACTCCAACAAGCTGTGGATTTAGTTTTTAACAGTTTTCAAAGAATGCAAGGAGGAGAAATATTTGTACCTAAGATTCCTTCAATGAAAATTACCGATTTAGCTGAAACACTCGCACCAGGAGTCCCAATTAAAGTTGTTGGCATCAGACCAGGAGAAAAATTACATGAAGCCATGTTTTCTTCTGAAGCTTCACATTTAGTCTTGGAGTTTACCGATCATTATGTGATTAAACCAACTATTGAATATGCTCATTCTGTGGATTACACCTGCAACGCTTTAAGTGAAAAAGGAGTCCCTGTCTCTGAAGGGTTTGAGTATAGCTCAGAGATAAATACAGAATGGCTAAAAGGTTTTCAATTACTCGATATGCTAAAGAAATGAGTGACTACATTCCTTATGGAAGGCAAGATATTAATCAAGAAGATATTGATGCTGTAATTGAAGTTTTGCGCTCAGACTGGATTACTCAAGGCCCAGCTATAGATAGATTTGAGCAAGCTGTTGCTAACTACTGTGGAGTGAAATATGCCGTAGCGGTTTCTAGTGCAACAGCTGCATTACATATTGCTTGTCTTGCTGCTGATTTGGGGCAAGGAGATATTCTCTGGACATCACCAAATACCTTTGTTGCCTCAGCTAATTGTGGACTTTACTGCGGTGCAAAGGTTGACTTTGTTGATATTAACTCAAATACATACAATTTAAGCGTATATGAATTAGAAAGTAAGTTAGCTGAGGCAGAAAAGCAAGGTTGTTTGCCCAAAATATTAATACCCGTGCATTTTGCAGGGCAATCTTGTGAGATGGAACAAATTGCTGCTTTATCACAGCGTTATGGTTTCAAAATTATCGAAGATGCTTCTCATGCGATTGGCGGAAGCTACCAAAGACAACCTATTGGTTGCTGCCAATTTTCCGATATGGCGGTTTTTAGCTTCCATCCAGTAAAGATTATCACAACTGGTGAAGGCGGTATGGTGCTAACAAATCATAAGGAATTATATCAGAGATTGATTAGATTAAGAAGTCATGGCATAACTCGCAATCCATATTTGATGCAAGGAGAATCTCATGGTTCTTGGTATTATCAGCAACTAGAACTAGGCTTCAACTATCGGATGACAGATATTCAAGCAGCATTAGGTAGCAGTCAACTGCAAAGACTAGATAAATTTGTGGAACGTCGGCAGTTGATAGCTCAAAGATATAATCAGCTACTACAAGATTTACCTCTAATATTACCTTGGCAACACCCTGATTCTGAATCTAGCTGGCATTTATATGTAATTCGGCTCAAGCTGGACAAGATTAATAAAACTCATCGACAGGTATTTGAAGAACTTCGCAGCACAGGAATTGGTGTGAATTTGCACTACATTCCAGTTCATACACAACCTTACTACCAAAAATTAGGTTTTCAATTAGGAGACTTTCTACAGGTTGAGCAATACTACGAGGAAGCTATTACTATCCCTTTATATTATGGGCTAAATGAAGAGAGTCAGAATAAAGTAGTAATTTCACTAAGAGAGAGCCTGACATGAAAACTGTAATTATTGTTCAGGCAAGAATGACTTCAACTCGCCTTCCTAGAAAAGTACTCAAAAAGGTATTGGATAAGCCTTTATTAGAATATCAGATTGAGAGATTAAAGCGAGTCAAGTTAGCTGATGAAATTGTAATTGCTACTACCATCAATAGTACAGATTTGCCAATCATTGAACTTTGCGATCGCCTTTTAATTCCATATTTTCGAGGTTCTGAAGAAGATGTCTTAGGCAGATATTATGGAGCAGCAAAAGAACATCATGCAGATGTAGTGGTTCGCGTTACCTCTGATTGCCCACTTATCGATCCACAAGTGATTGACAAGGTAATTCAATTTTATCTTGAGCATAAATATGAATATGATTATGTTTCTAATTGTTTAGAAAGAAGCTATCCACGGGGAATGGATACTGAGGTTTTTTCATTTATAGCATTACATCAAGCGTTTGTAGAAGCAACAGCACAACCCGACCGGGAACATGTGACTCCGTTTATTTATATGCACCCCGAACGTTATCGATTTGCTCAAGTAGTTTCTTCAGAAAATCAAAGTTCACATCGCTGGACAGTGGATACAGAAGATGATTTTGAACTGATAAAAAGAATTATTGAAGCACTTTATCCTCAAATTCCAAAATTCAGCTTAGGAGATTGTTTAGATTTGTTGAGGCAGTATCCTGATTGGTCGCTAATTAACGCACACGTAGAACAAAAAAAATATGGTAAGTAACTCGGAATTTAGAACTGAGCAAGAATATTTTTGGGCTGGTAAATTTGGTGATGAATACATCGCTAGGAATAAAGGAAATATTTTGATTGCTAATAATATTTCATTATTTACAAAAATCCTTTCCAGAACTCACTATATTCACTCTTTAATTGAGTTCGGTGCCAATATAGGTCTTAATCTTCAAGCAATTAGACAACTTCTTCCGGAAGCAGAAATTTCAGCAGTTGAAATTAACCAAAAAGCTGTGGAAAAATTGCAATCACATGATGATTATCAGGTTTACCATCAGTCAATATTTGACTTTGTACCTGAGCGCCAATATGACTTAACTCTGATTAAGGGAGTTTTGATACATATCAGTTCAGATATGCTTACCAAAGCGTATGAACTACTTTATCAAGTTAGTAATCATTATATTTGTATTGCAGAATATTATAATCCCACACCTGTAAAAATAACTTACCGTGGTCATCAAGATAAATTATTTAAGCGAGATTTTGCAGGTGAGATGCTTGATAAATTTCATGACTTACGTCTATTAGATTATGGATTTGTATATCACCGAGATAGCCAATTTCCTCAGGATGATTTGACTTGGTTTTTATTAGAAAAGACTGGTTATAAATGAAACTATTGATTCGGGCAGATGCATCAACACAAATAGGCACAGGTCATGTAATGCGCTGTTTAGCTTTGGCTCAGGCTTGGCAAGATGCAGGGGGTGGAGTAATTTTTGTGATGGCGACGGAAGCTCCAGATTTAAAAACTCGGTTAAAGTCGGGAGGAATGGAAGTTATCTATCTACCGATTGAGATTGGCAGTGCTGAAGATGCCGAAGAAACAGCAAAACTTGCGCGTCAATTCGATGCAAATTGGGTTGTAGTGGATGGCTACCAATTTGGTGCTAAGTATCAAGAAATCATCAAGGAATTTGAGCTAAAACTTTTATTCATTGATGATTATGGACACGCAAAACAGTACTATGCGGACATTGTTTTAAATCAAAATATTCATCCCGAGGAAGAATTGTACAGAAATCGACAGCCATATACTCAGTTGTTGCTTGGTACAAACTATAGCCTTTTGCGACGGGAGTTTTGGCAGTGGCGGGGATGGCAGCGATCGCTCCCTTTGATAGCTAAGAAATTATTAGTTACACTAGGCGGTGCAGAT
This sequence comes from Nostoc sp. ChiVER01, assembly GCF_034531155.1. NCBI lineage: Bacteria > Bacillati > Cyanobacteriota > Cyanophyceae > Nostocales > Nostocaceae > Nostoc > Nostoc sp. ChiVER01. The sequence continues at coordinate 276,094 of NZ_JAVRBS010000001.1, forward strand.
CCAGATAATGTAACTCTCAAAGTTATTCAAGGATTGCAAAAAGTAGAAGTGGAAGAGCTAGAAGCTGTTGTTATAGTTGGAGGAAGCAATCCACATTATGATCGGCTGCTAGTGGTTAGTCAGGAATCAAAGTTTCCGATTCATTTGAAAAGGAATGTTAAAAATATGCCTGAGTTAATGGCTTGGGCTGATGTGGCGATCGCAGCTGGTGGCTCTACATCTTGGGAACTGGCTTTTATGGGTTTACCCAGCATTGTGCTAATTTTGGCAGATAATCAGCAAGATACTGCTGAAAAACTCGGCAATTTGAATATAGTTATTAATTTAGGCTGGCATCAAGATATTTCAGAAGTAGAGATAGCACAAGCAATTAAGAAATTACTATTAGCCAAGCAAACAAGGATAGAAATTAGTCGGCACGCTCAACAATTGCTAGATGGTTATTGCACTGCCAGAATAATAACCATATTAATGGAGGCAAAAAAATGAATCCAATTCGCATTGACCAGCGCTTAATTGGAGGAGGTCAGCCTTGTTTTTTGGTGGCAGAGATAGGTATTAATCATAATGGTGATATCGAATTAGCCAAAAAAACCATTGATGCAGCTGTTAATGCTGGTGCTGATGCAGTGAAATTTCAAAATTATCGAACCGAGGATTTCATTTCTGATAAGTCTTTGGCTTACGAGTATATTTCTCAAGGTAAAACTGTTGTTGAGTCGCAGTATGAAATGTTTAAACGCTGCGAACTCACAACAGAAGCGCTGCGTGAATTAAAAGCTTACTGCGATCGCCGCTTCATCAGCTTTCACAGTACACCTACTAGTAAAGCTGGCATTAGAGATTTAGTAGAAATCGGTGTACCAGTATTGAAAAATGGCTCTGATTACCTGACACATTTACCCCTGATTCGACAAATGGGGCAAACAGGTTTGCCTACTGTACTTTCAACAGGTATGGCAACACTGGCAGAAATTGACGATGCTTTACGTACCTTCTACCAAACAGGAAACAACCAGCTAATTCTGCTTCACTGTACCTCATCTTACCCAACACTACCAGATGACGTACACCTACGTAAAATACCGACGCTGTTAGCAGTTTTTGGGTGCTTAGTGGGCTTCAGCGATCATACTGAGGGGACTACTGGAGCAGTCGTAGCAGTGACACTAGGAGCTTGTTGGATTGAAAAGCATTTTACGCTTGATAAAAATTTGCCAGGCCCAGATCACCACTTCTCATCTGACCCCGATGAATTTCGGGATCTGGTTACAGCAGTACGAAAAACAGAAAAATATCTAGGCAATTCACGTATAGAGCCTACATCTAGTGAAATACAAAGCCGTCATAACTATCGCCTATCTTGTGTAGCCGCGCATTCATTACCAGCAGGGCATTTGTTGACCCAAGATGATATTGTCTTCCAGCGTCCTGGGACGGGTATACCACCAGCTCATTTATATTTACTAGTAGGACGCACTCTTAAATATGCCTTACCAGCCAACAAAGTTATTAAGTTATCAAACTTGAATTAAAGTATTTCCGTAACCAGCAACAGATAGTATTTTCAATACTATAGATTTTATATGAGTGAAACACTAACCTTCGATCCCATTTGGGAAGAGAAATATAGCCAGGGGCATTCGCAGCGCTATCCTTGGGATGCAATAGTAAGCTTTGTTTTCCGGCATTATCCATATTACAAGCCACGCCATGAGCTGAGAATTCTAGAGGTTGGTTGTGGTACTGCCAGCAATCTTTGGTTTACAGCACGTAAAGGATTTTCCGTGTCGGGTATTGATGCTAGTCCCAGCGCGATTAGGTATGCACAAAAACGTTTTTCTGAAGATAATTTGATTGGTGACTTTCGTACAGGTGGCTTTAATCAACTACCTTTTAAAAATAACTATTTTGATTTGGTAATAGACCGGGCTGCTATTACCTGCTGTGGTTTTTCGGTGGTACAACAAACGGTAGCCGAAATTAGACGCGTACTACAAGCAGGCGGGAAATTCTATTTTAATCCTTATAGCGATCGCCATAGTAGTTATGCATCTGGACGACTGGGATCTGATGGGCTAACGTTAGATATCTCTGCTGGCACATTGGTGGGAGTGGGGCAAATTTGCTTATATGGGAGGCGTGAAATAGATGCTTTATTTACACAGGATTGGCAGTTGTTGAGCATACAGCACTTGGAAATAATTGAACAGGTTCAACCCCAGTATACGGCGCATTCAGAGTGGCGAGCGATCGCTCAAAAATTACCTCAATAAGCTGTGTATGAAAATTGTTTTTTTAGGCAATCATACCGTTGGTGTCAAGGCTCTTGAGACAATAAGTAAAATGGCAGATGTGGTAGGTGTAGTTAGCCATCCTCCTGATCCTGAAGATGGAATTCGATATCTATCTGTTTACGATTTTGCTATTCAACAGGGGTGGACTGTTATTCGTAGTATTGGTAAAAATCCAAGTTTAGAAAATTTCATCCAGAATGCACAACCTGATTTGCTATGGGTAACAGATTATAGATATCTCTTACCACTTTCCCTGCTTCAGTTAGCTCCTTTGGGTGCAGTGAATTTGCATCCGAGTTTGTTACCCAAATATCGAGGCCGTGCTCCTCTTAATTGGGCTATTCTCCAGGGTGAGCGTGAATTAGGATTGACTGCTCATTTTATAGATAATGGTACAGATACTGGCGATATTATAGAGCAAATCAGATTTGAACTGAGTCCAACACAAGATGTAGGTGATGCCTTAGAGATCATCTATCCTATCTATCAAAACTTGACTCGCATTGTCCTCAAGTACTTTCAAACAGGAAAAATTCCTAGAAAGCCACAAAATCATAGCCAAGCTACAATCTTTCCAGCTCGTAAACCTCAAGATGGTTTGATTAATTGGCAGCAAACAGCTTCCAGTATACATAATCTAATTCGAGCAGTAGCAAAGCCATATCCTGGTGCTTTTACTTATTTTGGCAATTGGAACATAACGATTTGGAAAGCTTGTGTTGAATCTAGTTTTCATAAAGCTACACCTGGACAAATACTATCAGTTAGTTTAGATAAGCAGTTCTGTGTCGCATGTGGAGAGGGTATTCTGCGGGTTCTAGACTTTACAATTGAACCACAAATTGAGCAAGGCTTTCGCATTTCTTTAGGTGATATGTTACATCAAAATATTGGTGAATCAATTGAGTAAGTATTTTCTTAAACTTCAAGAACACTATGTACAATTACTCCAACAACATGGTTCTACATTTCGTGCAGTGGATTGGGGATCTAGTTACGGACAAAAAATAAGATTTCAAGTCTTATTAGAAGTAGCAGATGTTTTGAATACTTCTTTATTAGACATTGGTTGTGGAGTAGGTCATTTAGTAGAATATTTAGAAGAAATTAATTTTAGAGGTCAATATTTAGGTATTGATGTTTTGGCAGAAATGATAGCATCTGCTAGTATCTCTTATCCTAAATTTCAGTTTAGAGTCGGTAACATTTTAGAGCATGATAATAATTGGAATGCAGACTATGTATTAGGAAGTGGATTGTTTACTTTTGCAAATAATGAATTAATGCAGAAGAGTATCAAGGCAATGTTTGATATCTGTAATAAAGCAGTAGTATTTAATTCTCTAAGTAGTTGGGCTGAAAATAAAGAGCCTGGAGAATTTTATGCAGACCCTTTGACTACACTTAAATTTTGCCGAACATTTACGCCTCGGGTAACTCTTCGTCATGATTACTTACCACATGATTTTACTATCTATATGTATAGGGAATCTGATTACAAATGATTGTATCCATTAATCAACCAGCTTACCTTCCTTGGCTAGGTTACTTTCATCGTATTGCTATCAGTAAATTGCACATAGTTTTAGATCATGTGCAATTTGAAAAGAATAGTTTTACTAATCGGAATAAAGTTAAAACAACTAATGATTGGTGCTGGCTAACAGTTCCAGTCAGAACAAAAAATAATTTTGGTAGTCTACCAATTCATAAGTTAGAAATTGATAATAATACTAACTGGAGATTAAAGCATTGGCAAACAATATATCATAGCTATAAAAAAACGCCTTATTTTCAAGAACATAGTTCATTTTTTGAGTCAGTTTATCAGCATGAATGGCAATATCTTTCTGACCTGTGTCGAGAAATTACTAATTACTTGCTGAGTGCTTTAAAGATTAATACTTCATTGCTATTCAGTTCCCAAATGCATCCAGAAGGAGTAAAAGACGAGTTGGTATTGAACCTATGCCAAAAAGTAGGAGCAAATATTTACCTGTCTGGTATTCTCGGACAGGACTACATTCGTCAGGAGTTATTCGAGATAGAAGGGATTAAAGTTATCTACCAGAATTATCATCACCCAAATTATCCTCAATACCGAGGAAAAAACTTTGAACCATATATGTCTATTATTGATTTGTTATTTAATTGTGGTTCTCAAAGTAGGGATATTTTACTCAACAATCAAGACCTGATTCAGACATCAGCTTTAGTATGAAAATTCTTGTAGTTGCTGCTCATCCTGATGATGAAGTACTCGGTTGTGGAGGGACGATCGCTAAACATACTCAACAAGGCGATCGCGTTGATGTTCTGATTTTAGCAGAGGGAGCTACCAGCCGCACTCCACAACGCGATCGCAAAAAGCTGCAAAATGAACTTTCAGCTTTGGCTGAAGTTGCCCATCAAGCTAATGAAATCCTGGGAGTAGCTTCTCTAACGCTGCATGACTTCCCTGATAACCGCATGGACACTTGCGACTTGTTAGACATAATTAAAGTCATAGAACAAAAAATTATTCAATATCAGCCAGCAATTATTTATACTCACCATATTGGTGATGTTAATATTGACCACTGCCGTGTTCATCAGGCGGTAGTAACTGCTACTCGACCGATGCCCAGTAGTACTGTTAAAACCCTACTGTTTTTTGAAATTGCTTCTAGTACTGAATGGCAAACTCCAGGTTCAGCTCCTGCCTTTGTCCCTAACTGGTTTGTGGATATATCAGAAACCTTAAGTTTGAAACTAGAGGCATTAGCAGCTTATGAGTCTGAGATGCGTCCTTGGCCTCATGCTCGTTCGATTGCGGCTTTAGAGCATCTAGCTCACTGGCGTGGTGCTAGTGTAGGTGTCGAAGCTGCTGAGGCATTTATCTTAGGGAGAAGACTGAATTAGTTGAGGCAGTGAAGGTGAGGTATTGCTGTTGTAGTCATAACTCTAAGTAGTAGATTTAAATTTTTATAAAGACTCACTGTCCTGCAATCACCGTGAATTCACAGAAGTAATTTTGCAGTTAGCGTGAATTTAGAAGAATTTATCAGTAGAATTCCCCTTGGATACATAGTAGATATAGCGTTAGATTGCTTGAGTTAATAGGCGATCGCTTTGCATTACTCCAGTCATGGAAATGGGAGATATTTTCACATCACTAAAATATTTTTTTAGGAAGTAAATCAACGCTATGTCTACCAAAAATAAAGTTCTTTTCTTTTCTCCCTATGGCTTGTGGCTAATTCATAACCAACTGGATGCTGTTGTAGCTACTGCATTACAACTTCGTGACTGTGAAGTTTTAGTTGTGGGTTGTGACGGCATTTATAATGACTGCGCTATTACAAGGTTTAATAGTAGCGAAGAATTATGCAAAAGCTGTTCTAAAGTAGGCAAAAACTTTTTTGAAGATTTATTTGGTTTACCATACACACAACTACGCAATTTTATTGAAAATGATGATTACACTATTGCTAACAATTGGATAAAAACAGTCAGTCCTGAAAATTATAATAATGCTGTATATAATGACTTACCAATTGGTAAATGGGTAACCTCAACTATTTATACCCACTTTCGTATATCTGTGACAGGACTAGGTAGCAATCACATTCAAAGAGTTCATAGAAAATATTTAATCGATGGTTTAGTTACTTATAATGCACTGATTAGACTATTTAATAATTATAAGCCAAGTAATCTATTTTTATTTAATGGGCGATTTGCTCCCTATCGTATTGCATTTGAAGTAGCACGTCAGCTAAAAATTGATGTTATAACTCACGAAAGAGGTTGGATTGATGATAGCTTTATATTTTTTGACAACACTACTACATTGAATACACAGCCACTTTTAAATTGTGTAAAAAACTGGCAAAATACAACATTAACTAATGAAGAATTAGCACAAACCAAGAATTATTTCATAAATCGTGAATATGGCTTGGATATGAACTGGCCATCATTTTATAATTTTCCAACAAATCATATAGATATTCGTCGTCAATTAAGAATACCTTTAGAAGCTAAAATTTTTGCAGTATTTACTTCAAGTGAAGATGAATTAGCAGCATTAGATGATAGAGCAAGAATTACTGAGCAATTTAATATAATTGCCAATTTAATAGAAATATTTAAAAATAGAAATGAATACTTAGTAATTCGTCATCATCCTTATATAGGAGGTAACAAAGATACTCCAATAGAAACAGATTCTTTGTCAAAAGCTTATCAACAGGTATTCTCTCTACCAGAAAATGTCCGCGTTGTGATGCCTTCTGAACAGTTAACTTCTTATGCATTGCTTTGGCATACAGATGCAGCGCTCGCCTTTTTTAGCACAGTAGCAATTGAAGCGATCGCTAGAGGTGTACCAACAGCAATATTAGCAACTTCATCCTATGAAAAAGCCTCACGATACACTATTCAAGACACTAGTATTGAACATCTAAATCAACTCATTAATAACCTATTGACAGATTCATCGAAACTAACAGCAGAAGATTTAAAGAGACTTTATCGCTTTACAAATGCTTACTTTTTTAAATTTTCTCATAAATTTCGCTCAATTGGTATAAAGGATTTTTATTCACACAACTTGAGATTTGAAACTTTAGATGATTTACAACCAGGTAATGATCCAACCTTAGATAAAGTTTGTAACAGAATTATACTAGGTTCTTCCCTTGATAATTTACCTAGTAACGATTTGGATAATCTATTGCCAGAACAAGAAAAGGCTTTTTACAAGCAAGAATTGCAAGAAATAGAAAATCATAAAAATTTGGTAAGAGAACAGAGTTTAAATTACCATAAAAATTTGGATTCAGATATTTCTGTAGTAGCTATTATATATCTTAAGTACAAAAATTTTTCATCGACTGAAAGTCAAGTTTCACCTGATTATTTACATGAATCTCGATATAAAAACATAGCTATATATGAAGTTAATGATTGCAAATTAAGCGATTATCAAACTATTATAGACTCTGTTTTATCTTTAACAGAAAATATAGCAGCAGATTATATACTTCTCGCTAACAACTATACTCAGTATGATGAATCATTTATATCCTCAGCCATTGATATCCTAATATCTCCAGATTCTCAAGATATAAATGGAGTTTTTACTGGAGGTTGGCTATCAACTGTAGAAAACAGAATAGAGGATGGCTTATTTATCTCTGGGGTATTCAATAAGCAAGAAAAACTTGTATTTCGCCAGGGAAACATTACATATCCACAAGCATTAGAAGTACTTCCACTACTCAACATTCCGTTTAGTGTATTGTCATTTGGAATACTTAGAAAGAGTACACTAAAAGAAATTCTGCAAGAAGTTAAAACAATCCCAGAAAATCAAGCTGCTCGATACTTATTTGAATCCGTTTTTAATAGTGATAATATTTGTAAAGTTGAACTGCCTAAACTGGTTATTCGTCAAGAGTTAGAAGTCTTGAACACTGTTAATAAATCAAAGCCAGAATTACCAATTCATTTTTTTACAATAGTCCTAAATGGGCAACCGTTTATTCAGTATCACATTGAAGTATTTAAACATCTTCCTTTTAAATGGCATTGGCATATTATTGAAGGCGTAGCCGACTTAAAGCACGACACAGGTTGGAGTGTGAAACTGGGTGCAAATATCAGTGAGGAAATGCATAAAAATGGTCGTAGTTATGATGGGACTACAGAATATCTAGATGAAGTAGCACAACTTTACCCGAGCCAAGCCACAATATACCGAAAACCGGAGGGTGTTTTCTGGGACGGAAAACGAGAAATGGTCAATGCACCACTTCTAAACATTCAAGAGGAATGTTTACTATGGCAAGTTGATGTAGATGAATTATGGACATTAGAGCAGATTTGTACTACTAGAGAAATGTTCATTAGCAATCCTGAGAAAACAGCTGCTTTCTATTGGTGCTGGTGTTTTGTAGGAGAAAAATTAATTATCAGTACTCGTAACTGTTATACACAAAATCCTCAACTAGAGTGGCTAAGAACTTGGAGATTTAAACCAGGAGCATTTTGGGCAGCACATGAACCGCCCGTATTAGTAGAAACTTTATTAGATGGTCAATATCAAAATGTGGCAGCAATCAATCCTTTTTTACATCAAGAAACTGAGAAACTTGGTTTAGTTTTTCAGCATTTTGCCTACGCAACAGCAAAACAATTGCGATTTAAAGAGCAATACTATGGTTATAGTAATGCTACTTGTGAGTGGCAGACTTTGCAGGAAGCAACTAAATTTCCAGTTCTTTTGCGTGAATACTTATCATGGGTAAGAGATGAAACGAGGGTTGATACTGCTGAATCATTGGGTATAGTACCAATTGCACAGAAAGAACCTAACACGAATAATTGGCGATTCTTACAAGAAGATGAAATGCAGCAGCAAATTGCACAAATTAAAAAACCAAGACCAATAATTATAGTTGATGGTGTTTTCTTTCAACTCCATGAAACTGGCATTGCTCGTGTTTGGAAATCCTTACTAGAAGAATGGGCTAAAACGAGATTTGCTAAACATCTTATTGTGCTTGACCGTCAAGGAACTTGTCCCCAGATTGCAGGTATTAAATATCGGACTGTACCATTATATAACTATTATAAAACTGAATCTGACAAAGCAATGTTACAGAAAGTGTGCGATGAAGAAGATGCAGATTTATTTATCTCTTCTTACTATACAATGCCGATAACAACGCCTTTTGTCTTCATGGCACATGACATGATACCAGAAATCATGGGCGAATTTTTGGGATGGGACTTAAATAATCCACTTTGGCAAGAAAAGCATTATGCAATTCAGCACGCCATAGCCCATATAGCTGTTTCAGAAAATACAGCTAAGGATTTGGTTAAGTGTTTTCCTGATATTTCTTTAGACTCTGTAGCAATTGCTAAAAATGGTGTCGATCATCAAGTATTTTCACCCGTATCTCAGGAAAATATTAACTTATTAAAAATAAAGTATGGTATTACTAAGCCATACTTCCTTTTAGTTGGTGCTGGTACTGTCTATAAAAATAGTATGTTATTTTTCGTAGCTCTTTCACAGCTCGTTAGTAAAAGTGGATTTGATATTGTTGTGACAGGTAGCGGCGGTTTACTAGCAAATGAAATCAGAGAATACACATCAGGTTGTGTTGTTCACAGGGTAGAACTCAGTGATGCTGAATTAGCAACAGCTTACTCTGGTGCAGTGGCACTTATTTATCCTTCTAAGTATGAAGGTTTTGGTATGCCTATATTAGAAGCAATGGCTTGTGGTTGTCCTGTAATTACTTGTCCTAATGCTTCAATTCCAGAAGTTGCAGGCCAAGCTGCAATATATGTAAATGATGATGACGTAGATGCTATGAGAAATGCACTTTCTGAAGTGCAAAAACATAGTATTCGTCAGTCATTAATTAACGCAGGTTTAGTAAAGGCGGAACAGTTTTCTTGGCTAAAAATGGCGCAAACTGTCGGTTCTGTATTAATTAATGCTACACTTTTTCATTTAAATTTAAAGAAAATTAATTTAATTATTTTTCCTGATTGGTCACAACCAGAAGAGTCTCTTGGTTTAGACTTACAACAAGTTATCAAGGCGATCGCCACTCATCCTAATAGTGAAGAAACTACCCTAGTTATTGATACTGCTAACATTGCTAATGAGGATGCTGAACTATTTTTATCTAGTGTGGCTATGAATCTTTTGGTAGAGGAAAATTTAGACGTTACTGAAGGATTAGAAATTTCTCTAGTGAAAAACTTAGCTGATATTCAGTGGGAAGCTTTGCTACCTCGCCTCAATGCCAGAATTATTTTAGAACATGAGGATAAACAAGCTTTAGCACAAGTGTCAGTAGCTAAAGTACCTTCTTGCCAAATCGATAATTTAAGCAATCAACTAAATATTTTATTGAAGCAAGAAAAACAAATTAAATATCAATTATCAAAAAACTTAATTACTTACAATATTAAAGAAATTCCTATAACTCTTCCCTACGATCATGTTTTGCCACATTATCAGAATAAGTTTAGACTATATGATAAATTCATAGGTGTTTTAGCTAAATATTTACCAAACAATCAAGACTTTATAGTTGACATTGGAGCAAACGTTGGTGATACAACAGCCCTGTTACTACAATATTGTTTAAATCCAATTATATGTATAGAAGCAGATGAAGAATTCTTTAGTATTATGGAACATAACCTTTCAAAATATAACCAAAGAATTGTTTTTGTAAATTCTTTTGTATCAGGAAACAAATTGAAAAATGTAGAACTGGTAAAAAATATGGGTACAGCAAGAGCAGTAGAAAGTAAAACTAAAACTTTGAAATCAGATTCATTAGAATCAATTATTAAAAATTCAAATTTAGGTAAGTGTATACTCATAAAAACTGATACTGATGGATTTGACTTTGAAATTCTACTATCCTCTCTGAGCATAATTAAAGAACATAGTCCAATACTTTATTGGGAAAATGAGATTTCATCCTTAAAAGATATCGATCTGGCAAAAGATTTACTTAAAAAGCTAGCAAGTATGAATTATACAAAATATATCGTTATAGATAATTTTGGTAATCCGTTGTTTTATGGATGTTCATCTCAATGCTTAGAGCAAATTAATGAGTATCTATTTAACAATATTCATACTAAAAATAATACTTTTTATTATACAGATATAGTTGCTTTTCCAGAAAAATATAGTCATTTTATTCCACAAATAGAATCTGAGTATAATGATTTTATCAGAGGTTCAAATGTATACCCTACTCATTAATACGAGTAATATTGGTGTTGAAAATGCCAAAGTGGTTTCATCTAGTGTTGCTATAAATCTACTCATCTAAGAAAATTTAGATATTATTGATATCGGTTAATTCTGCTAGTGATTTTAATAAGCAGCTAAAATTCATTGCTTTGCTAACTCAAAAAAATTATGATTGAATGATTTTAGTTGTAAATTGTAGGTTGTATGTTGTCATTTTTTTTGTAAATATTCTTTATTATACTAGAAAATTTTGTATTTATAATCTTAGCTAATTAAAGGTAATTTAAAAGTGAAACAAACTAACTTAACTAATAGAGTGGAAGTGTCTATTACAGAAGTATTAGGTGTGAAATATGGAAATATTAATGTTATAGTTTTTCCTGATTGGTCGCAATCAGAAGAATTACTGATTATACAATTAGAACAAGTAATCAAAACGGTAATCAATCATTCTGATAGTAGCCAGATAACGTTACTTATAAATACTAATGGCATTTCTGAAGATGATGCAAATTTAGTTTTATCTACTGTGGCGATGAATCTGCTACTAATAGAAAATTTTGATATTACTGTAGAATGTGAAATTTCTCTGCTGGGAAATTTAGATGAAATTGAATTAAGAGCTATAATTCCTTTTCTCCACGGTCGAATTATTTTACAAAATGAAAATATAGAGGGTTTAGCATTATCTCTAATACAAAATATCCCAGTGTATGAAATAAAAAGCTTCAATAATATACATATAGAGCAGTTAACTTTTGATTTAAGTAATAGATTATTTCAAGAGGGCAGATGGACAGAAGCGATCACTCAATATCAAAAACTTTTAGAAATCCAATCGGGTGATGCAGATATTTATTGGAATTTAAGTTATTGCTATAGACAGTTAAACTTGTTAGATGAATATTTCCAGACTCTCCAACAAGGAATTAAACTTTACCCGCAAGAAGGAAGATTACATTTTTCATTAATCATAGATTTGCGGCGTAATGGACGTATTCAAGAAGCTATATTAAGTGCAGAGAATGCGGCTAAATGCTTACCTAATGATTACACTTTTAAAATTCTCAAATATTTAACAGTTCCATCAATATACGAAAATAAAGAAGAAATTAACTTCTATCGCCAGCGCTTTACTCTAGGACTGCAAGATTTAGTTCAGCAAACATCTCTCAAAACTACAGAAGAACAAAAAAGTGCTTTAGCAGGTATAGGCCGCCTCACAAATTTTTACCTATCATATCAGGCACAAAATGATATAGATTTGCAACGCCAGTATGGAAAGTTAGTACATGAAATTATAACAGCTAACTATCCACAATGGGTAATTCCTTTATCTATGCCTAAGCTTCAGCCTAATCAAAAAATTCGTATTGGCTACGTTTCACATTACCTGCATTCTTATAGTGGCACACTTTGGTTAACTGGCTGGTTACGTTACTGCGATCGCCAAAACTTTGAAATTTACTGTTACTACACAGGAAACGAGCCAGATCCTGTTACCCAACAGTTCCAAAATTACAGCGATGTTTTTCATCATATTCCTTATAACTTATCAGCAGCTTGTGAACAGATAATTGCTGATAAATTGCATATCTTAGTCTTTCCTGAAATAGGTATGGACGCACAAACCATGCAAATGGCCGGTCTGCGGCTTGCGCCTTTGCAATGTGTGGCTTGGGGACATCCGGTAACGACTGGCTTACCCACAATTGATTACTTTTTATCTAGCGAGTTAATGGAACCCGAAAATGCCCAAGAACATTACTCAGAAAAATTAATTCGCTTACCTAACATTGGAGTTTCTTACCCTAAGCCATATATTCCCCCAGTTATCAAAACCCGTTCAGATTTTGGCTTACAAGATGATGCAGTCATCTACTTATGCTGTCAAGCTCCTTTTAAATACCTACCGCAATATGATTTTATTTTTGCGGAAATTGCTCGTCGTCTTCCTGAAGCTAAATTTGTATTTTTGCGTGGTACTTTACTTGAGCCACGCCTAAAGCGTGCTTTTGCTGCTGTTGGACTTAACAGTGAGGATTATTGTGTATTCCTCAATATTCCAGAGCGGCTAGACTATCTAATTATTAACTTACTTTCAGACGTTTATCTAGATACATTTACTTGGTCTGGTGGTAATACTACTCTAGAAGCGATCGCTTGTAATCTCCCGATTGTCACTTGTCCAGGGGAATTTATGCGTGGTCGTCATTCGGATAGCTTTTTAAAAATGCTAGGGGTGACAGATACTATTGCTGAAAACGAAACTGAATATATTGAAATTGCTGTCAAATTAGGACTAGATCCGGCTTGGCGAGGCACTATTGCAGAAAGGATGAGCCAAAATCATGATCGTCTTTTTGATGATAAAGCTTGTGTCGAAGGTTTAGAAGCCTTCTATAAAGAAGTTTGTAATAAGCACTGAAGTGCTTAAATTTGTAATTAAAGAGGAGAAGGACTAAAGTCCTTACTACGAACTTTTGAATTGTTTGTAGTAAGGACTTTAGTGCTAAAAAAATCTATGTACCAATATCGGAATAGTTGGGGAAAAGTAGGACGGCGTAAATAATTAAAGGTTTGTAGTGTACCCCTGCGGGGAAGTAAGCTACGCGTAGCGTCTCGGAAAGAGGGCTAAAGCCCTCACTACAAACTTATCTTTTCTCAATATACCTTTGCCACATTTGCTGGTAAGCTTTCTCCATTTCACACGTAAACTGCTTACCATTCCATAGTGGTGCTGTCTGTCGAGATGCTTTCAACTTCAAAGCTACCTGTTGGCGTAAAGCTTCATCTTTCCCCAAACGCACACCCCACTCTACATACTCTTCATCAGTCCATGCAATACCTTCTGTGATACCAGCGTTCATCATCATGGTATAGCTATTTCGGGCGGCAAATTGCTCTCCAACTCTGCTTACTAAGGGAATACCCATCCAAAGTGTTTCTAAGGTTGTCGTCGCGCCGTTATAAGGATAAGTATCTAATACAACATCAGCGATCGCTAAATTCGCTCTGTGGACAGACTCAGAAACATCTAAGCTTAAAAATCGTAGACGTGAATACTCTACACCCTCTTCTTCTGCTAACTGCATAAAAAATTTCTGCACAGCTTCAGAGTCTGCTATCCCTTTAATTAAAAAATAGCTATTAGGCACTTCCTTAATAATTCTCATTTGCAGCCGTGCTGTATCTGGGTGGCGCTTAAATCCTCTTTGAGCGCTCAGAAAAACTACAGCATTACTAGGAATATCTAGAGAGTCCCGTCGTAAAGTTGGCACACCGATTTCAAAACCGTCCACTGCTATATAAGTTTGTGGTAATCGCCAGATTTTTTCTGTATAGTACTCCTGAGCAGATTCGGGCAAAACATAAGGATCAGCAATAAAGTAATCAACTGCTGGTATTCCCGAAGCATCCCAACCCAACCAGGTTACTTGTACAGGTGCAGGTTTAAGCGCTATTATTTCACAAGTGACATCCAGAGTAATACTATCCAAATCGATTAAAATATCAATTTCATCTTCGTAGATTTTTTCAGCAATGTCATCACTATAAATTCCCCCTAGATAAGCTTGATTAAATTGCTGGACATACCATCCCTGCAATGGATCATCTACTTGTTTATAATTTATAAAATATCCATAAATATCAAACTGTTCACGGGTATGGTGTTGAATTAGCCACCTAGCTAACCAGCCAACTGAATGCCTAGATAAACAATGTGATAAGTAGCCAATCTTTATTTGCTTATTTCTATTACGTGAACTCCGTTGTTTATATCGCTGAACTTTTTCAATAGCATATTCTTGCACGTTAAGCTGACATAGTTGCGCTATTTGATTCTGAATTTGTCTATTTTTATGCGGATTGTCTTGTAAGTAAGGTGCATAATAATTGGCATTAAATAGACGCAATACTCTAGCATATTCAAGATTTATAGGTTGTTCTTCTATTAAAGATTTCAGTAAATATTTCTGCTCTAGGAAAACTGTGCATGCTTCGTTCCAATAAGCAGGAGCTTCCATTAATCCTCTCTGGATTAGGTGTTTAGCAAAGACTTGATCGGTTAAACTATTTGACAGTGAGTAGCATAATTTAGCAGTTTCTATTCCTTGAGAATAATTGTAATCCCTTAAATAAAAACTAGCGAGATGGCGCAGAAGTTCTGTATTTTCAGGCTCCAGCCGTAAACATAGCTCAACCAATGATATTGCTACCTTAGGCCGCCGCATAGAATGGGCAATTTTAACTGCGGCTGGCAGTAAAATATTAATGAAAGATTGAGGCTCACTAACATGGGTTAGACAACATTCTGCAAACTCTAGGACAGAGGGATGTAAAGGGTTATCATTGATGATATTCCCCAATACTTCCAACAATAACTTAATATCTATGATTGCTTCTGACTGAATTAACTCAATTACCTCTAGAGAAGTTAATTCATCACCAGTAAAAGTTTTGAGTTTGATAGATAGCTCAATTAAATACAGAAGATTATTCACATATATAGGAGAAATTTCCCGTATATGTTGGCGAATTGCCCAAGCAACTGAATAATCTGCCAGTGTCTCTCTGCGTTCGGCTTCGGTTTGCAGAACCTTTATCAATTCCACAGTCCATTGCTCAACTTGTTCGGCTTCTCCCTCCTGCATAGCCAGCAGCCAAGTCATTTGCGCTTCTGCTTCTTGTCCCTGCAATAGCAACATTAATCCTAAGTTCCAGTAGTGAGATTTCACTTCTGGTTCTGTTTCGATAGCTTGTTCATAGCAGCTAGCAGCTTGAGTATAGTTACCTTTGATAAAATATTGCTGGGCTTGCTGCTCTGATGAGGTGATGTTAGTAAAAGTTTGGACAGAAGTCATAGTCAATAATTTTTAGGATAGTACTAGTACTATTCCCAGAATTGAGAACAAAATTAAAGTGGGTAGCCTAAACTACCCACTGTTATAAAGCTTGCAATTGGATATAGAACTCAAGTTATTACTTAGAAGTCAACTCTGAATAGACGGCGTTACAATTTGGTTGCAGTGGAGTGCCTGATGAAGCTCCAGCTGGACCAAAAGTTGCAACACTAGTACTCTGATCACCAACAGCATTAGACTGGCATAACACAGCTAGAGTAGTTGCTTCACTGGTAGATAATACTATTGATTTAATAACAACACCCTGGTAAGATTTGAGCACCGGCTTCAGAGATATACCATTATTGGCAACCTGAGTATCACCCCCATTAACAGCGTATGCATAATTCTCAGTTTGGGTTCTAATACCAAGTCCTAACTGATCCATACTAGTAGTGAATTTAGCATTTTCTAAAAAGTATGCTTGTTGAGCGCGGTTCATAGAACCAGTATACTGTTTAGCTTCTGACTGCTTACCTTTGTTAGCTTGGTTCAAGAAAGAAGGTAGTGCGATCGCAGACAAAATACCGATAATAATAATTACTACTAGTAATTCAATAAGTGTGAAACCTTCGTTTTCCTTCTTTTTGCCGATGATGTGTTGGAGAAACTTTGCTTTCAATTCGGTTTTCATAAGTGTTTTCCCTGGTGTAGGATGTGGTTGTGTGTTCTAGATATAACTTACCCAACTGCGATCGCTTTCCTATCACCTTGATAAAAAAAGTTTAGCGAAATCTAGTTACACAATCCAAAATCCTTGCATCTAAAAGCCCCTAGCCTAAACCAGGGTCTTGATTCCCAATTTCGTTTGTGAGAATGCCTTACTCAAACTCAGGTGGCCACAATTCTGATACCGCCAGTTCCCAACCTGGTAGCAAGTCTGGTAGTCTAAGGATGTCTCCATTCTGCAACACCACTAGAGTTTGGTTTAATCGGTAAACTGTTACTGTCAATTCGTCAGGGTCAATCAATATGCCGACTACAGACCCAAGTTGCAAAAATAGCTGAATCTTCTCTTCAAGTGGTTTAATTCTGTCGCTTTTAGATTTAATCTCAACCATCAAGTCTGGAACTAACTCTACAAAGTCGCGTTTGGTCTTTTTCAATCTGTCAGCGCGAACAAAAGACACATCAGGGGCACGCAGGTTTCTTTTTTCGGAGTCGCCCTCTTCTATTTTAGGTAATATGAAGCCTGCGCTAGAACCAGTCACTCGCCCTAGTTTGCGCGACATGACCCAGATATTCAAGAAGGTACTTAATCGAGTGCCAATTTCCTCTGACTCGTAATCTGATGGCCCCATAACTATAATTTTCCCCTCTACTAGCTCCATCTGCCACTCTGGATGCTCGCTTTGGAGCTGCTCTAAGTCTGTAATAGCAAAGGACATAATACACTAAATAACGGTTTTATCTCTATCATACGTACCGTTTCCCATCTGGCATAGCCGATCGCAATTTATTATGCTATATTAAACGTAGTCGTTATGAGTTCGTATATTTTCATGTCTAACACAACAACAGAAAACTTGGTAATTATCGGTTCTGGCCCAGCAGGGTACACAGCAGCTATTTATGCTGGACGCGCTAACCTGAAACCCGTTGTATTTGAAGGTTTCCAAGCCGGGGGATTACCTGGTGGGCAATTAATGACAACGACAGAAGTTGAGAACTTTCCAGGGTTTCCGCAAGGGATTACCGGGCCGGAACTGATGGATCAGATGAAGGCGCAGGCGGAGCGCTGGGGGGCTGAACTATATACTGAAGATGTTATATCAGTTGACTTGAGTCAGCGTCCATTTACAGTGCGATCGCAAGAGAGGGAAATAAAAACCAACAGCATCGTCATTGCTACGGGTGCAACTGCAAAACGTTTGGGTTTACCCAACGAACATGAATTTTGGAGTCGGGGTATTTCCGCTTGTGCAATTTGCGATGGTGCAACACCAATTTTTCACGGTGCAGAATTGGCTGTAATTGGTGCTGGCGACTCGGCGGCGGAAGAGTCAATTTACCTCACCAAATACGGTTCTAAGGTAAATATGTTGGTACGCAGCGATAAAATGCGGGCTTCTAAAGCCATGCAAGACCGCGTTTTGAACAACCCGAAAATCCAAGTGCATTGGAACACAGAAGCCGTGGATATCTTCGGTAACGGCCACATGGAAGGGGTGAAAGTTCGCAATACTAAAACTGGTGAAGAGAGCAAACTGCACGCTAAAGGTTTATTCTACGCCGTTGGTCACACTCCCAACACCTCTTTATTTAAAGGTCAGTTAGAACTGGATGAGGTAGGTTACGTTGTCACTAAGCCTGGTTCTGTGGAAACCAGTGTAGAAGGCGTTTTTGCTGCTGGCGACGTACAAGATCATGAGTTTCGGCAAGCAATTACGGCTGCGGGTACTGGTTGTATGGCGGCGATGTTGGCAGAACGTTGGTTGTCGTCCACTGGCTTGATTCAAGAATTCCATCAACAGCCAGAAACAGCAGTTAATGAATTAGAACATCAGCCAGCCAAAAAGACTGAAGCCGAGGAAGAAGCTGGATTTAAATTGGATGCGACGCGCCATGAGGGAGGTTATGCTTTACGGAAATTGTTCCATGAAAGCGATCGCTTACTCCTTGTTAAATACGTCTCTCCTGGTTGTGGCCCTTGCCATACTCTGAAGCCAATTTTAAACAAAGTGGTGGATGAGTTTGACAGCAAAATTCACTTTGTGGAAATTGACATCGACAAAGACCGAGATATTGCTGAAAATGCTGGTGTGACAGGAACGCCAACAGTTCAATTGTTCAAAAATAAAGAACTGGTGAAGGAAGTCAAAGGTGTGAAGCAAAAGAGCGAATACCGCCAGTTGATTGAAAGTAATCTATAGGAGAATAGGGCATGGGGAAGACTGTGCCCAATACCCGCTACAGTTGGCTTAAATGTTAGCTTTAATAAGTTAGGCAATAGCATACCCTGTGTGTTGCCTAACATTTGGCGGGTGAAATCCCAAGACAATTTTCTCTTTGTGAATTCCTGCTGCTATCAATTCGTAGGTTACACCATCTTCTGTGTCATCCCGTTGCACCCAAATTTTGCCATCAATAATATCAAGATGAACTCAGCAACCGTGAATTCGCTTAACACCATCCCAGCCTAGCGTTATCAACAAATAACTTCAACCTCACATTACGGCGACGAAACAAAGCACGACTGAAATAAAATCCAATGTTGTTTGATTCATCCAAGACACAACAGAACTAGATTACACTCATCATCGGTAAATTAAGGGATTAGGGCATATTGGTGATGGTAAAGGTAGAGGAATGATGCTACACAGTTGTTTAGCAGTAGTACCAATACCTCACAATCCACAAATTTTGGGATTGGCAGGACAAATACCTTGGCTGCGTAGTCAAAAAAAGGATAATGACAACACGTTGGTCGAAGCGCTACCAGAACTATTGAGAACAGATGGTGAAGGGGAGATTTGGGCAGAGATGGTAGAATCCATAGGCACTGCACCAGCGCCACAAACTGGGTCAATTTGGGTAAGTGTCGGGGGGATTAAGGGGAGGGTTAGGGTAGGGTAAAAAAATATTGGACTTACGCATGAGTTATGGAATAACGTAGACACAAAGTGGCTTGCCGCAGGCTACCGCAGAAGCGCAGAGGAGAAATGAGAGTTTGAGAGATATTTTGCGTAAGTCCTAATTTCATAAGACTTTTGACTTTTGACTTCCGCCTTGCGGTATTAACGCCTCAGTGAGTAATGATAATTGGCGGCTTACCTGTAAAATTTTTAACCATGATTACGTGCCATTTGTAATTTTGTAAGTTAAAAATTAAATATTAATTTAGGTGAGCGGATGACAAGTAATAATATTGAGATTGTTTTCAGTTTTGATACAACTGGAAGTATGTATCCTTGCCTTACTCAAGTACGGCGAAAAATCAAAAATACCGTTACCAGACTAATAGACGAAATTCCCTTAATTAAAATTGGAATTATTGCTCATGGTGACTATTGCGATGCAGGTTCAACTTATGTCACCAAAATATTTAATATATCTGGTGATGTTGATGCTATCTGTGATTTTGTGCAAAATGTCGAACCTACTGGTGGCGGAGATGCACCGGAATGTTACGAATTGGTATTACATGAATCGCAATCTTTATCTTGGTCAAAATCAGCAACAAAATCACTGGTTTTGATTGGCGATGATATTCCCCATCCGCCAGCACACAATCCTAAAAAACTGAATTGGCGCAAAGAGTTAGATAAATTAGCTGAGGCAGAAATTACAGTTTACGGAGTTCAAGCACTCAATCGCCCTCATGCCACTCCTTTTTATCAAGAACTTGCAGAAAAGTCTGGCGGTTTTCATATCAACTTAGACCAATTTTCGTATATTAGTGATTTGTTTTTAGCAGTCTGCTACCAACAATCTTCTAACGATCAGCTACAAGCTTATGAACAAGAAGTAATTGACCAAGGACGCATGAGCCGTGGGTTAAATAAAATATTTAACACCATGATGAACCGGGAAGCAACATCCTATTACGAATCGGCTGATTTACGGGCAGTTTCTCCGGGGCGTTTCCAAATTTTAGAGGTTGAACAAGATATTTCAATTAAAGCCTTTGTATTAGAAAATGGTTTAAGTTTTAAAGTTGGGCGGGGTTTCTACGAATTTACAAAAACAGAAACTATCCAGGCTCAAAAAGAAATTATCTTAATGGATCGAGCAACGGGTGATTTATTTGAAGGAGGTGCTGCACGAGAAATGTTAGGTCTACCGATGGATGCAACGATTCGGATTAAACCGAGTAACCTAGAAAAGTATGTTGTGTTTGTCCAAAGTACCTCTGCTAATCGTAAACTAATTGGCAAAACTCGATTTTTATATGAAGTCGAAGACTGGGATCGCTAAATCCCAACGATTATAAGTCAAAAGAGGCAGGGGAGCAGGGGAGAGGATTGAACGGAGCTTGTACTCCGACCAATCAAGAACTTCTTAGAAAGACGGGGCTTGATACCCATGTTCCGCTCCGCTTCACAGCTTCTCTGCGAGACTCTACGCGAACGGGGCAGGGATTGCTTCCCCTGCCCCTCCGCCTCTTCGGTCACGGCTACCCAAACAAAGCCTGCTCATGCAGGCTATTCTATTCGCTAGGTATTTTGTAATAAGTCTAATGACCCAGATTAAGCCAGAAGTAAAACGTACAGAAGAACTGCGCCAATTATTGCAACAAGCCAGTTATGCTTATTACGTTTTAGATGCTCCAATTATGGAGGATGCAGTCTATGACCAGTTATATCGAGAATTGCAACAACTAGAAATTCAGTATCCAGAATTGGCGACTCCCGATAGTCCGACTGTGCGCGTGGGTGAGAGACCAGCAACGCAGTTTACCTCGGTGCGGCATAATATCCCCCTGTACAGTCTAGAGAATGCATTTAATATCAATGAGTTGCAAACCTGGGATCAGCGTTGGCGGCGACAAGTACCGAAAATAGACTCGGTAGAATATGTCTGTGAACTCAAAATTGATGGTTCTGCTTTGGCTCTGACCTATCAAAATGGCATTCTAGTTAGGGGTGCAACTAGGGGTGATGGGGTGACGGGTGAAGATATCACCCAAAATGTGCGGACAATTCGCTCAATTCCCTTACGTTTGAATTTTGAAGGGTTAGAAATTCTAGAAAGGGTGGAAGTACGCGGTGAGGCGTTTTTACCGTTGGAAGTATTTAAACAAATCAACGAGGAAAGACAAAAAGCAGGCGAGCAATTATTTGCCAACCCCCGCAATGCCGCAGCTGGTACACTCAGACAACTAGACTCGCGCATTGTCGCTAAACGGCGATTAGATTTCTTTGGCTATACCTTACACATTCCTGGTAGAGATGACGCCAGTATTGCCAATACCCAATGGGAAGCATTGGAGTTATTAGAAAAGATGGGTTTTCGAGTCAACCCCAACCACAAACTGTGTGCCTCGATCGCAGAAGTGGCAAAATATTATGAATACTGGGATACGGAACGGCTGAATTTACCCTACATGACTGATGGGGTAGTAGTAAAGCTGAATTCTTTTAAACTTCAAGAACAGCTAGGGTTTACCCAGAAATTCCCTCGCTGGGCGATCGCTCTAAAGTACCCAGCCGAAGAAGCACCCACTCGTGTCGAAAATATTGCTGTGAATGTCGGACGAACGGGGGCGTTAACGCCGTTAGCCGAGATGCGCCCAGTGCAACTGGCGGGGACAACAGTTTCTCGCGCTACTTTACATAATAGCGATCGCATTACTCAATTAGATATTCGCATCGGCGATACTGTCATTGTCCGCAAAGCCGGAGAAATCATCCCAGAAGTGCTAAGGGTACTCAAAGAACTCCGTCCCTCTGACACTGAACCTTTCGTTATGCCCACCCATTGCCCAGTTTGTGGTCAACCAGTGGTGCGAGAATCAGGTGAGGCGGTGACTCGGTGCGTCAATGCTTCCTGTGCAGCGATTCTCAAAGGTTCCATTGAACATTGGGTAAGTCGTGATGCTTTAGATATTAAAGGCTTGGGGGAAAAGCTAGCGCATCAACTTGTTGATAAAGGTTTGGTGCATTCCGTTGCCGATTTGTATGAGTTGACAAAAAGCAAATTGTGTGCATTAGAAAGGATGGGGGAAAAGTCGGCTGAGAAATTGGTAGATGCGATCGCTCAATCGAAAAACCAACCTTGGTCAAGGGTATTGTATGGTTTAGGCATCCGGCACGTTGGCAGCGTCAATGCTCAATTGTTGACTCAGAAATATTTCACTGTAGACCAGTTAGCGACAGCAAAGCAATCAGATATTGAAGGAATTTACGGTATTGGTGCTGAAATTGCCCAATCTGTGTACCAGTGGTTTCGGATTGATGCCAACCAAAAGTTGATAGAACGCTTACAAGCAGAAGGGTTGCAATTAGCTGCTACAGAGGAAACAAAAACAATTGGGGATGGTAATCAAAAGTTCGCAGGTAAAACTTTTGTAATTACAGGAACATTACCAACCTTAAAGCGAGATGAAGCCAAGGCTTTGATTCAAAAAGCTGGTGGGAAAGTGACTGAATCAGTGAGTAAAAAAACCGATTATTTGGTAGTAGGCGAAGATGCAGGTTCTAAATTAGAAAAAGCGGTTTCTTTGGGAATTACGCAATTAAGCGAGCCGCAATTATTGGAGATGCTGGAGGATTGATGTATATCTGGCAAATGCGTCAGACTCATTAATTATTAACGTTTATTAAGCTTGGCTTCTGCCTTAATCCTCCCTAACCCTGTTTTTTAGGAGGGAATTAGAGCAAGTATAAAAATAGGATATTCTTATACTACTGTAAATTGATCGATTTATCGTATAATATTTTTCAGCTGCGATCGCTTCCTTTGGTATGTAGTTATTAAGTGCAAGCAACATACCAAAAGAAACGAACGAGTGCGAAGACTGCCCTATAGATCAAACTATGGAGAATTCAGATGAGCAACAAACACATTGAAGTCAAGCAGGTAGCTGGTTTCATCGGTGCCGAAATCAGTGGCGTAGACCTTTCGCGTCCCTTGCACGATGATGCAGTCAAAGAGATTCGTCAAGCACTATTGAAGTGGAAAGTCGTGTTCTTTCGCGGTCAGAACATAGATCATGCTGCACAGATTGCGTTCACCGCTCGTTTTGGCGAAGTTACCTACGCGCATCCCCACGAAGATGAGCCAATTGAAGGCTTCTCAGAAATATTGCCGATTGACCGCAGTCGTTACGAACGGCGCAATGGCCTGCGGCGTTCTAGCTACGAGAGCCGTTGGCATACCGATGTGACAGCAGTTGTCAACCCGCCTGCGGCATCAATTTTGCGTGCGGTTAACGTTCCTAGCTTCGGTGGTGACACCCAGTGGACTAACTTGGTTGCAGCCTACGAGGGTCTATCAGCACCCTTGCGATCGCTAGCAGACGGATTGAAAGCCGAACATCGCTTCAATGCCCGTTTGAACCTGCCCAGCAATAGCAAAATCGCCCAGCGCATTGCAGCCAATCCCCTGGTTTCAATACATCCAGTTGTCAGGGTTCATCCTGAGACAGGCGAACGAGCATTGTACGTGAATCCTGGCTTCACCTCGCACATTCTTGACGTATCACGGCAAGAAAGCGACCTGCTGCTTGAGTTGTTTTTCAACCAGATTACCAAGCCTGCCTACACTACCCGCTTCCGATGGAACAACGGTGACATTGCCTTCTGGGACAATCGCGCCACCTCGCATTTAGCCCCGCAGGATCTGGATCATCTGGAAGTCGAGCGCGTCCTCTATCGCACCACCATAACGGGTGATGTTCCAGTCGGGCCTGATGGTTTCCGATCGCAAGTGGTTGAAGGTGAAGCGTTCAACAGCCAATTACCAACCGTCTTGAAGAACCGATCTGAGAAGCTGGAAGCAGAACCAGTGCTTTCGTAAGCAAGTACTGCGGAATATGTCCGTAGTCCGTTTGAGTGGACTTGCGCTATTAGCCAGAGAATTTATTCTCTGGCAAAAAAGTGGGCAGGTGCAAGAATATAAATCTGAATTGTACTGTTATATTTCTTACGAATTTATGTCTAATGGTAGGTTTATTTCCGCCGACCTGTAGTAATAGATAATTTATCCTAAAAATTGTTAAAAGAAAATTTGGAGTTTTATTAAATAAAATCAATGTCTGAACAAAAGCCCATAAGCCCCTGGAATTATAAACCTTGGTGGTGTCAACCCTGGTCTATAGTTCTCACAGGTGTAACCCTGATTGCTGGTAGCTGGTTACTATTTAAAACTATCTGGCTAACAGTTCTCGTCTCCATTCCTGTAGTGACATGGATGGGGTTTTTTGTGTTGTTTTGGCCACAACTAATGATTCGCAGTGGGATTTTGGAGTCGTATAAGGACTAATTCGAGTATAAACGTCGGAATATTTCCATGTTTCTCGCCTAGTTGTTTGGCAAGGGGCGCAACTACACCGCGCCCTTGCTTTTGACAGTAGCAGATCACTGCAATCCATGAAAAGCTAGACCGAGAGTACCTGCTGGAGTTGAAGAATAAGCGATATCTAGAGAAACACTAGCTTCTATCGTCAGAGGGCCACCAATTAAAGGAGTTGTAGTACCTGTTGCAAAAGCTTTACCTGCTACTAGATTAAAGTCCAAAGGAGATGGGCTAGGATTGCTAGCTGAGTTAATATCAATGTCAATAATCTTTCCAGGGGTTAACTGCAAGGTACTAAAAACTGTATTAGCCTGAGCTTGGGCGTCTTTAGCCGCTTCGCTAAGAACCTGGAGACGTGCCTGCTTTAATGCTTCGTCTGAGGCAGTGAAGCTTATATTCTCTATTAGATTCGCACCTGCTTTGATAGCTTTGTCAATTGCTCCTCCAGCTTGATCCGTTGGTAACTCAAACTGAAGTTTGTTGAGTCCTTTAAAGCCGATTAGGGTTTGATTACCATCTTTATCATATTTATAGACGGGATTTAGTTGAATAGATGTAGTTTGAAGTTCTTGCGCTCCAAGCTTTTTCAGCACATCAACTACTGCTGTTGAACGTTGAGCAACTTCTTCTTGAACTTCGGTTGCAGTTTTTCCCTGTACTTGAATCCCTAATTGCACCTCAGTTAAAGTACTGGGAACAGTAACTTTTCCTTGACCAGTAACTTCCAATTTCTGAACAGTGTTTGAATTAGTGCTACCAGTCAGGGGATCGATAATCCCAAGAGCCTGCTTAATCGCACCTGTGAGATTATCATTAGTAGCCGAAGCGAGAGTGCCTGCTGAATTTTGAGAATAACCGATATCTAGAGAAACACTAGCTTTTATCGTCTCAGGACTACCAATTATAGGAGTTGTGATATCTGCTGCAAAAGATGCCTTATTTAATGTTAATCCTTCAAGCAACAAAGGAGATGGGCTAGGATTGGCAGTTGAGTTAATATCAATATCAATAATTTTTCCGGGGGTTAACTGCAAGGTACTAAAAACTGCATTAGCCTGAGCTTGGGCGTCTTTAACTGCTTCGCTAAGAACCTGCAAGCGTGCCTGCTGCAATGCTTTGTCTGAAGGAGTGAAGTTTATATTCTCTATTAGATTCGCACCTGCTTTGATAGCTTTGTCAATTGCTCCTCCAGCTTGATCCGTTGGTAACTCAAACTGAAGTTTGTTGAGTCCTTTAAAGCCGATTAGGGTTTGATTACCATCTTTATCATATTTATAGACGGGATTTAGTTGAATAGATGTAGTTTGAAGTTCTTGCGCCCCAAGCTTTTTCAGCACATCAACTACCTCTGCTGAACGTTGAGCAGTTTCTTCTTGAACTTCGGTTGAGGTTTTTCCCTGTACTTGAATCCCCAATTGCACCTCAGTTAAAGTAGTGGGAACCGTTATCTCTCCTTGACCAGTAACTTCCAATTTTTCAGCAGTGTTTGGATTAGTGTTACCAGTCAGGGGAGGGATGATCACAAGAGCCTGCTCACTCGCAACTGTGAGATTATTATTTGTGTTAGCCATCTTATTCTCCTTCCTTAAATGATGTTTGAAACCTGTTAATGTCTTAATCTTAGAGGATGTCTGAAAAGTAAGAAAGCTCACTCACCGATATCCTGTCAATAGAAAAAATACTTAAGGATGACAGCGTGACGAGAGCCATGAATCCACCGTACCTAATTAACTTTCATCGCCGCAGTGGGAATTGCTATCAGGACTGATTCCAGTAGCTAGAAAAGACGGTATAAATCGCAGTGTTGACATGTCAAGTAGTGAATGCAATCTTTTAACACCATCTGCGACTTAATATTACTAGGACTTACGCATCAGTAACGAAAAGTCAAAGGTTTGGGCTGGGCATTGATCATTGGGTATTGAGCATGGAAAATTTACCGATGCCCCATTCCCTATGCGCTATACCCAACTCAACGAATAATTGTACTGCGTAAGTCCTGATTACGTAACAAGTTTGTCGAATTTAAGAGGGTCATAATTGTAGCAATTAAGGCACTTTTACCATTTGGTACGCCAAAACCAAGTAAATTATTTTCTATAAATATATTTATCAGTTAGTGGGTTGACAACAAAATGCGTGTGATGCGTAAACGCATTAGCGAAGCGGTAGCGACGTTCGCGTAGCGTCTCGTAGAGAAGGAGCGTCAGCGGCTTGTAGTCAGACATCGCCTGCTAATAAAAACTTTTTATTAGTTGCTTTTTCGAGTTGTCTAAACAGTATTTAACTTAATTGAATTATCAGATTGGAAGGCAAACATCTGGAGATAGGTAGGGCTGATTCATGAAATTTTTGTACGTTTTAAGAAATTAAGCTGAGGATTTTGCAGGATTAAAATTAGACATTATTTCAGTTTTCATAATTCTTGATTTTGTGTAACAATCCACTGCAAATCTAACCATAATTTAGGATAAATCTTCTTAATCTGCGATTTGGGATCGTGTAACAAATTTGTAGCATTCACGCAAACAACTTCTACTAGACCCAGATATTCTGCCACTTCTATCAGTAAATTTTTTTCTGCTACTACAGCAGAAATCAGTCTGTCAGGGCAGTAAATTCTTATATATTTGGCATGAGGGATATACATTCCTTTTGATTTAGAATTTAGCACTTTTATATAGCAGTACTGTAGTAATTTCCATGCTCTTGGGTGAGCTTGCTTGATAATCAGAGTAAATTGTTGGGCTAAGTCTTCTTCGGTAATCATTACTCTCTCCATTATTATTGTGCTAAAAACTGTTATTTCATCTCATTTATACACAGTAAAGGTGACGTAGCATTGCTAATGCTGTCTGCATTTTTACCTGAGTAAAATTAACAATTTTTAGTTGGGGTAAAATTTACCCATGCGGCAGAATTTATTGGTAAGTTTTCTACGGCTTTTGTTACTTTCCTATCAAGGATCAAAGCTGAAACCGATTACTAAAACTGTATCAATCGCTGCTTTAAACCAAATTAATTGGTATAAAGCGAAGTTACTGAAAAAAGAATTAAGCAGCCAGTATTGATTACTTTCATTGGCTTTACGGTAGTCAGTGTTACTTGCTGACTACCTTTCTCTTTTTAGTCCAAAGTCCAGTCCCTATATCAAATCATCTCTGCACAGAAGCGCAGAGATGATCCAAACTGTGCTGCAAAGTTAAGCGATCGCTTTCACTACATGCGATCAATCATGAACCGACATACTCAGCAAATAATTGCAGGATAAATTATTATGTCCGACGACAAAATTAGACAGATTGCTTTCTACGGTAAAGGCGGTATTGGTAAATCTACCACCTCCCAAAATACCCTAGCTGCGATCACTCAAGCAGACGGTGAAAAGAAGCAAGAAGATGCTCAAGGCGAAGGCACTAGAAGCACTTGTACCAATTCACAATGGGCTTCACCCCGCTACGCTAACACAATGGGCAACTCTTGGAGACGCTAAAAGCAAACGCACCGCTACGCTAACGCAATGACGCTCTTACGGACGCTCGTTCCTCTCTACGAGACGCTGCGCGAACGCTACCGCTTCGCTAACGCTAACGCTGCGCTAAAGCAATTAAAAAAATTAGATACAGCAATGCTTTCAAGGTTTGCATCTGTATCATATTTTTCGTGAAATGGTATTGCAAAAGGAAATGTCGAAATCGTTACTGGTAGGAAGAAAAAGTAAGTCCAATAGAGACATCTAAAACCTTTTTATACCGACAATAGGAATTTTGGCCTTGCTGAATCGAGGTATGAACTTGGGTGTAGAGACGTAAAATTTTAATTATCTCCAAGGATTTTCACCACAACGCACAATTGTTTTTATACCGCAATCAGCAACGCCAGAATTCTCAAACAACCTCTTAGCGATTTGCTACCAATTTTTGAGCGATTTTTTGCTTAAATAGACGATAAAAAAACAATGGATTACCTATGACATAACGATCCCAAAGACGAGTAGGTTCAGTAACTAAGCGTGTTAACCACTCGAAGCCATTATTCGTCAGCCACTCAGGGCCACGATATGTAGAGTTAGTATAAAAATCTAGACACGCGCCTAAAGGTAAAAATACACGAGCTTCAATTTTATTGAAGTTATCTAAAATCCACCGCTCCTGTAATGGCATACCAAAACCAATATATAAAATATCAGGTCGGAATTTATTGATTTTTTCTATTATTAAATCATTCTCTTTTCCTGATTTCTCAAAGTAACCATGATGTCCACCTATCCGAAGGTTTGGTGCAATTGATACCAACTTTGTAATTGCTTCATCCACTACGCCAGGTTTTCCAGCTAATAAAAACAAAGAAACATTTTCTTTTTCACATTTTAATGCTAAATCTTCTATATAATCTGGTGCTGTCATGCGATGTACAGAATCCAGTGAATAACCGCTTAAGTTAGCCGCTAACAATACACCAAATCCATCGCAAAATACTAAATCTGCATTATTTAAAAAATCTCGATACCAAGGCTTTTCATAAGCAAAATTCATCGCTCTAATATTAACATTTTCGACAATTGTCTTTTTTGGTTTTTTGACTGATTCTACTAAATAATCGATTAATTCTTGTACTTTCACTTTATGGAATCTTGTATCAAACAACTTAATTTCAGGGAAAGTTTTCGTATTCATTGTTTCCATTGTTATTTCCTCCTTGTCTACTTTACACAAACTTATGGTTAATCAATGATCATCAGAATATGGCTCTTAACCTACGACTGATGCATAAATGTATTTTAAGGATGCAAGATAATTGTTGATATCCAAGTGTTTAACACTTATCCGTGCATTAGCTCCTAGAGATATTCTCAAATTCTTATCTGCAATTAAAGATTGCATTGCCTCTGACAGCTGTTGAATATCACCCGGATTGAGTAATAAACCATTCTGATTTTGAGTAACTACTTCGGGTATTCCTCCTACCTTAGTCGTTATGACAGCTAAACCCCAACTCATTGCTTCTAGTAGTGCCATCGGCAAACCTTCGTTGTAAGAAGGTAAAACAAATACATCAGCTTTAGCTAAAAGCTCGTCGCGTTTTTCTTTGTCTACCCAGTCAAGGATAGTAATGTGGTCAACAAGATTTAGACTTTGAATCAAACTACGAGCTTTTTCTACATCTCCATCACCTGCCATAGTCAACTTTGCTTTACTTTTCTCTTGGGCAGGTATAGAAGCGAATGCGTTAATTAAATCAAATGCACCTTTGCGCTGACCAATGCGACCTAGAAATAAGAAAAATACCTCGTTGGAATCTACATGCTGTGGAATTTGGGCAGGAATTCTTACTGCATTAGGAAGAACAATAACTTGCTCTGGCTTCAAACCAAGATTTTCGATATAAAATTTTTTCCAGCTATCTGATAAAACAATAAAACGGGTACATTTCCTAAAAGACCAACTAAGCCATTGCTTCAGTAATTGAGGAAGCTCAGAGTAAAACAAATGAAAGTCAGCACTATGAGCATGAATAATTAGCGGTTTTTTAAACAGCCAACAAATTACACTAGTGATTGAGTGACGAAAAGCACTACCTCTCTCTGAAACATGGACGTGAATTAGGTCGGATTTTTTATTTAATAAATTCCAAAATAACTCCCCTATTGCCTGCACAAATACCAATACTTTCTGGAGAGCAGAGCCATTGGGTAAAGTAGCTATATGTGTAAATTTAATATCAGAAGTAGCTTCAGTGGCTTCTTCAAGGATGAGCTTTTGCACGGAAACTATTCCACCTTGGCGCTCCAAGCTTTCGCCTAACATAGTAATCTTTATAGGACTCATAACAAAAGAGCTTATTTAGGGTAGATAAATTCATCAAATATTTATGTACGGCACATTGTACTTAAACTATGATTAAGTTATGTATTTGTCAATGATAGTCATTAAGAGTTTTAGTGTAATAAAGATTACCATGCCGCAAAGACCGGGCTAAACGTTGTTTACCCGTGGCGTGTACTTTATTCTTAAAACTGATTGAATTATCCGTTGACAGACCGGAAAAACTAATGAACTTATTTGAGCTTTTAACAGGGCAAGACAATCATCTAGCCCTAGTTACACCGTCTGAGCGATCGCTAACTTATAAGCAATTGCGCGAGAATATTGTTGGACTAGTAGCGCAACTCAACAGCTTTGGATTGAAACGAGGAGAACGTATTGCCATAGCCATGACTAACGGTTCACCAATGGCTATTACCTTTTTAGCTGTTGCCCTGTGTGGCACTGCTGCACCCTTAAATCCTAAATACAAACAAGAAGAATTTGCTTTCTATTACGAAGATATCCAAGCAAAAGCACTGATTACGTTATCTGAGTTGCCAAAAGCAGCGATTGCCGCCGTCACACCCGACATGATGCTGATTAATGCCAAGGTAAATACTGACAGTACACTGAGTTTTGAATTAGTCAAAACAGCCTCAAAACCAGCAGAATCCTCGAATCCCGCAGCTCCCAACGCCGATGATTTAGCGATGATTCTCCACACTAGCGGCACCACCAGCCGTCCCAAACGTGTGCCGATTCGTCATCGCAATCTAATCGCATCAGCCAACAATATTATTACTGCTTACTCACTCACAGCAGCTGACACTACACTTTGCCTAATGCCCCTGTTCCACATTCACGGATTGGTAGGATGTTTGCTGGCAACTCTAGGATCGGGCGGCACATTAATTTGTCCCAATGGTTTTAATGCTTTGGAGTTTTGGAAACTGGTAGATATTTACAAACCTACCTGGTACTCCGCAGCGCCAACCATGCACCAGACAATTTTGGCCCGCGCTAGCCGCAACACAGAAATTGTCAAAGCTAATCGCTTTCGCTTCATTCGCTCTAGTAGCGCTCCCTTGCCTCCAATTATTATTGAACAACTAGAGGCAACTCTGAATGCTCCCGTTGTGGAATCTTACAGCATGACTGAAGCATCTCACTTAATGACTACTAACCCTTTGCCGCCAAAAGTGCGGAAACCGGGTACTGTAGGTTATGGCTTCGGTGTGGAAGTCGGCATTATGGACTCCGAAGGCAACCTATTATCTCAGGGAAGCTTGGGCGAGGTGGTGGTAAAAGCACCGAATGTCATAGATGGTTACGAAAACAACCCGGAAGCTAACGCCACCGCTTTTGTAAACGGTTGGTTCCGCACAGGAGATCAGGGAACACTGGATGCAGACAGTTACCTCCGTTTAACTGGACGCATTAAAGAATTGATTAATCGGGGTGGAGAAAAAATTTCTCCTTTAGAAGTCGATGATGTCTTACTGCGCCATCCTGTCGTCGCCGAAGCCTTAGCCTTTGCCGTTCCCCACAAATCTTTAGGAGAAGATATCCATGCTGCTGTTGTTCTCAAAGGAGAAGTGAGCGAAAAAGAACTTTTAGCTTACTGTTCAACTATGCTGGCAGACTTCAAAGTTCCTAAGCAAATTCACATTTTGGATCAGCTACCTCGTGGTGCTACCGGGAAACTGCAACGATTAGCTATGGCGAAATTGCTTAACATAGGCTGAATCAGCGATACACTAAGGAAAATTCCTTGAGGAAGCTTTGATGGCACGGCCAAATGGGGTTAAAACTGAAATGTCTGCACAGGAATTGCCTACAATTTCAGATGAAGATACAGTGACAATTGAAGATTTACCAGAAGCAGTGGAGGATGTTCAGGATATTGATGACATCTTGAACTCACTTAAAACTTTGCTCAGTAGCTTAGAAAAACTCCAAAAAGTCCGGCAGGAAGTGGGAGACATCAAACCGTTAATCGGGCGGATGCTTGATGGAGAACTGGTTGCTGGTGAAGAACTAGAGCAACTTAAGACAGGTGTGAGCAGTCTTTCTCGCCTTGTTCGGGCTTATAATGACCATCAAATAGCGTTGGCTAAAGCACAATCTGCTAGAAACTTGCTAGATCAAGTCCTTAAAGAGCGTAAAGCTAATTGAAACAAGAAGCGATCGCCTTTTTAAAGAGGCGATCGCCTTTAAGTATGTCTACGGCAGCAAAATAGATCATTAAAGTTAAGTAGGGAGGGTATTGTACTCTACTTAATATTGATATTTTTCTCAAGAATTGGTTAATAACCTAAAATAGGTTATACTCAGGAAGGTCTAGTATTACTTGCAAGGTAGGTATCGTAATGAAGACTAATAGAGAGAGTCTACCCTTGGATCAGATTCTCTTAGAGGATAGCTTACAACTGCTTAGGAATCTACCTGATGAATGTGTTGACTTAGTTGTATCCTCTCCACCTTATAATCTAGGCAAAGAATACGAATCAAGGCAGGCTCTTGAGATTTATTTGGCAGAACAAACAGCCGTTCTACTTGAATGTAGCCGGATTCTCAAAAATACAGGTTCGCTATTTTGGCAAGTTGGTGCTTTTTCTGATCGAGGAATGTTGATTCCTTTGGATATTCGTTTTTTTCCGATTTTAGAGTCATGTAGATTGATTCCTCGCAACCGAATTATATGGGCTAGGCAACATGGTCTTCATGCACAGAAAAAGTTTTCTTGTAGACATGAAACTATTCTTTGGTTTACTAAATCTGATAATTATAAATTTAATCTAGATGCTATTAGAGTTCCGCAAAAGTATCAAAATAAGAAACATTATCAAGGAAATCGGAAAGGTGAACTTTCATGTAATCCAGAAGGAAAAAATCCTGGTGATATTTGGCTATTTCGGAATGTTAAACACAATCATGAAGAACAAACTATACATCCATGCCAATTTCCAGAAGACTTGGTAGCTAGAATTATCTTAGCTACAACTAACAAAAATGATATTGTTTTAGATCCATTTATGGGTTCTGGTACTGCGGCAGTGGTTGCGAGAGATCATGAACGCCATTTTATCGGCTCAGAAATTGAGCCAAAATATCATCAAGTTGCGTTGCGTCGTCTCAGTGGCAATCCAGATAAAAATGGTTGTTTTCCAAATTTAAAAACATTGCGCGATTATGTTGAAAAAACTGGTCAATCTATTGATAAATTCCACTTTGATGTGCAAGTGGGAAATAAAGCTTCAGAACGCGGCAAAGCAAAAATTTATCCAGAAGAGTATCACTTGCAAGAAATGGAAGATAGATTGATTTATGAAGAATCTGCTTTTGCAGCTAATCTAAGAGGTGAAGAGATTCCACTAGATCCAAAGCTTAATGGTAATGGTAAAAAGACCTCTTTGCAAAATAAAATAGTAAAACAGGTAGAAGAAATAGAACAAATTGAATTAAAATTATGGAGTTAATAGATTAATTTTTACAATAAGTTAAATAGGCAGCGACTACGGGCTAAACGTCCAGGAATGATTTGGCATTGGCGATTGATTCTAGTGTTCACAGTTCTAGAATATCTTTTAGATGAATACTCAGTCCAGATGATAGGCACTATTGTATTTTGTTGTTCAAATAATCCAACCAGTCTGATTGGTACATCAAAAACTTGGTATTTAGTCAAAGCTGTTAACTGATTAACAGCTTGCTCGTAATAAAGAGTGCTGTTGGAAGCAGGAAACATTAAAGCCTTTGTCACTAAAATCACTAGATTAGTAGGGTATCCAATAAATTCAGTTTTAGCTTTGAAGAATAATTCTGAGTGCAAGGTGTTATTAAGTAGGAAGGGATAATTAGAAAATTGAATTTCAATGATGATGCCAGCTTTGGGAAAATCAACCTCTGTACCCAAAAATCTGTAAGGTACTGGAATAGGTATATTTGATTTCCAATCATCATGAATAAAGGCAGCTTTAATGTATTCGTTCGTACCTACTGGATCGAATATTGCATTACCCTGAATTCCAGCTTGATCTGAAGCCTTGATGTGCAAAGGCATTCTAGTAAGAATAGTACTAATCTTATGCCATTCGTTCTGGTATTGGGTGTTAATGATTGTATCTGCTGAGTTAAAGTCAACATATTGAATAATGATTATTATGTCTCCTTTTGGTATTTCAACAGTTCTTCGATAAAAGTAAACGGATCTATTTTAAGGACTTGGGCAACTTGTAAAAATTCAATCACGTCAAGACGACGCTCTCCACGTTCATACTTTGATACATAGGATTGCGGAAGCTCTAGCTTTGCTGACAACTCTGCTTGAGTGAGCTTGGCAGCTTTGCGGGCTTCTATAAGTAGCTGGCGAAACCGATTGTACTCTTCGCTGAAAACTGATTTAGGCATTTTAGCTTGCCTTTTTTCTGGCGATGGTTTATTCGATCTCAATAAGAGTTAGTACATATTACTGAAACTTAGTTAAATTCTAAAACCTAATATAGGATAAACCCAAAATAGGTTTTTAAGTATATCTAAATCTATGCTTTTATTTGAAGGATATTAAATTTTGCAAGATATCTATTTATGATGATGAACGTTGCACCCGCCATTGTAATACTAGGTCAAAATAGCGTGACAGTAGCACGCAAAATAATCACTGTGCTACCAGGGGCGACACTATACGGTTTAGCCGATCGCACATCGGGAGTTGATGTCAGCTTTACTAACTTTGGCGAGACGTTGCGCGAGTTATTTGCCCAAGGAACGCCGCTAATTGGCATTTGTGCCGCCGGCATTTTAATTAGAACGCTAGCGCCCGTAATCTCGGATAAACGACAGGAACCACCAGTGTTAGCTGTAGCTGAAGATGGTAGTGCTATTGTTCCCCTCTTGGGCGGACTTGGTGGGGTAAACGATTTGGCTCGTCGCATTGCTGAAGCCCTTGATGTCAAACCTGCAATTACGACTACTGGCGATTTACGTTTGGGTACAACGTTGTTATCTCCTCCCCCTGGATACCATTTAGCAAACCCAGAGGATGCTAAGAAATTTATCTCAGATTTGCTAGCCGGGGCAAAAGTCAAGTTAGAAGGTACAGCACCTTGGTTAAGAAATAGTAAACTGCCCATAGATTCACAGGGAAATTTGACCATTCAAGTTACGGAACGTTTGGTGGCTCCTACAGCTAACTGCCTTGTCTACCATCCAGCAACGATCGCGATCGCAATTAGTGCCTCCATTGATGATGCAGTAACTTTAGTACAGCAGCTACTAGCTGATGCCAAACTAGAAAAAGCATCAGTCGCCGGGATATTTGCACCTATCACCGCCGCCGATCCCGCAATCCACGCCGTAGCTAGCGCCTTCGGAGTGTCTGCCCGCTTTTTTACCCCAAATCAGCTAGAAAATCTGTTATTACAAGGTTATAGCCCCGCCCAAGCAGTAGTGATCGCAGCTACAGGTACATCTCCCTTATCTTCCTTATCTCCCGACATTGCGATCGCCATTGCCCCTCAACCAATTGACCCCAACACCATTGGTCAACCGCGTGGACGGTTAGCGATTATTGGTACAGGCCCTGGTGGATCGCAATGGATGTCTCCTGAAGTGAAGGAGATACTCAAGTCGGCAACTGACCTAGTGGGTTATAAAACTTATTTAGATTTAGTTGGTTCTCTGGCTGATGGCAAGCAACGGCATGAATCTGACAACCGTGAAGAAGAAGCACGGGCAAAAATGGCCCTTGATTTGGCAGCAACTGGGCGATATGTAGCTGTAGTTTCATCTGGTGATCCTGGTATCTATGCAATGGCAACAGCAGTTTTTGAAGTATGCGATCGCTATGCTAAACCTGAATGGAACACTATCGACATTCATGTAGCACCAGGTATCTCCGCCATGCAGGCAGCAGCCGCCGCCATTGGTGCGCCCCTTGGACATGACTTTTGTGCTATTTCTCTGTCTGATATCTTGAAGCCTTGGTCTGCGATCAAACAACGAATTGCTGCTGCTGCTGAAGCTGATTTTGTAATTGCTTTCTACAATCCTGTTTCTAAAGAGCGTACCTGGCAACTGGCAGAAGCGAGAAATATTTTGCTGCGACATAGAACACCAGATACCCCAGTAGTGTTGGCCCGGAATCTTGGTAGGCCAGGACAAACAGTGAAAGCGATCGCACTTGACCAGTTAGAACCAGCAAGCGCTGATATGCGGACAATTATTCTCGTTGGTTCCACAAAAACCCGAACCATCAAGCGCAACGATGGCAATATCTGGGTTTATACGCCGCGTCGCTATACCGAATAGTAGGCATGATCAGCACTGTTGTGAATGGTTTTCACCAACCTACTTAATCTAATACAAAACCATCAACAGATAGAGAAAAAGTGGGGATAATGATAAGTTGAAAGGATAGAAAACAGACAACAACTCATTGTGAATAATTCAGTATTAATTGCCCTTTCCCTATTAACGTGTATAATCCTGTCGCCAGTTAGCAAAGCTGATACTGTCCAAAGTTCAATCAATCATGCCATCAAAATGTCTTCATTCAACCTCAGTTCCCAAAAATGGAAAAATCGTGTGCTACTAGTCTTTGCACCGTCTGTTGATAACCCTATCTATCAGCAGCAAATGCAACTATTACAAAAGTATAATAACGGTTTTGCAGATCGGGATTTAGTTCTCGTTCAGGTTTTGGCAACAAATGAAAGCTATGCCAACAAACAGCCAATAGATGAGTCTTCTGCTGCCAAGTTGCGCGAGTCCTTTGGGGTTGACAAAGAAAATTTCCGCGTAATTTTGGTGGGTAAAGATGGTGGTGTTAAGCGCAGTGATGCTACAGTAGTGCAGGCGACAGCAATTTTTAAAGAAATTGACGCTATGCCTATGCGTCAGCAAGAAATGCAACAGCGACGCAGAAAGTAGCTAGAATTGCTCATACAACTAGCAATATTCCTGATAGATGTTTACTTGCACTGTAAAATTTAATCGGATAATCTGAGCGATCGCAATTGTTTTTTAAGAAAATCAATGAACAAATTCCTACTGAGTTTGCTTTCTTCTCCTGTGCTGATTAGCTCTATTCTCTTTATGGGAGTAATGCTCAATCACGCAGAAGCTATGGAGCCAGAACCAACAGCTAAAACTACAGACCGTCTATCTTGTATACGCAACAAACATAAAGTGGGTTTAGTATGTGCAAGGGCTTCCGTATTAGCTCAAATTCCTAACTATCAACGTGAAATAGAATTTTCTCAAGAAGATGCTCCTATGCTGGAGTTCAATGATGAAGAAAGCAATGTGGCAATCAACTTATTTGGCTGCGATTGTCCTGCTTGTATAAATTCTTTACGTCAGATGCGCGGCGCGACACCCTTGGTATATTAAGATTTTACGAATTTACCTCTGTTTATAATCCAATATGGTTCAGTTAACGCTAAAACGTTTTAACGAACCACAGAGACGCAGAGAACACAGAGAGAAGGAAGAAATGCTTAATTGAACTGTATTGGTTTATAACTCACATTCCGCAAACTTTTGTGAGGGCATAACAATATTGTGCCCTCACTGTATGTTGTATTAAAAATAATTACGCTGATTTTTCCACTCGCAAACCAAAGTAGGTCAAAACAAGCTCAGTTAAGCCACTATTGACAACTTCGTGTACTTCTCCTGGTTCTATCGCCACGCAGTTCCCTGGAAGCAGAGGGTATTCTGTACCATCAATGTGAATTACTCCCGAACCCGCTTCCACAAAGAATACTTCGCACATATCTTGATGTGCGTGTGCTGGTGCGGTTTGTCCGGGAGCAAAACGTGCTTGAGAAAAGTTGGTTAAGTGAGGCAAATCGCCGAAGCGTAGCATCACCTTTTTCTTGATTTCGGCATTGTGAGAAACAGATTCTTCTGGTAGGTTTTTCAAAGAAGTGGTAATCATTAAGGTCTTAAATCGTTAGATAATTCCACAATACCCCTAGAGCCATCAATCCTTACCCGTTGACCATCTTGCAGTAGCCATGTAGCACCTCGAACATCCATGACTGCGGGAATTCCATACTCACGAGCAACGATCGCACCGTGAGAAAGCCGTCCACCAGCTTCGGCAATTAATCCTCCAGCCCTTAATAATAACGGGGCCCAGCCGGAATCTGTGTAAGGTACTACCAGAATCGTATCTCGATCAATTTCTGGCACATCTTGTAAATTTCGTAACACCTTTACCCTGCCTTCAGCCTGTCCCTGGCTGGCTCCAATCCCTTGTAAAATTTGGTCAGAGTAGAGTTTAGAGGGAGCTAAGGGGTGAGGAGGTGTATTACCGTAAACTAAAAGGGGTATTTGAATGATCTCACCATCTTGGACGAATTGCGATCGCCTCGATTCCACTAACTCATCTAACTCCTCAATTAACCTAGAATCGTCACCCGTAATTAAACGCCGCACTTCATCAAATTCTAGAAAAAAGATATCTCCTGTTTTCTTGAGTAAGCCGGACTTTAACCAAATCTTCTCTAAAGCTACAAAACTCCAACGCAATTCAGCCAAAAGCCGTGAATAAACTTCGGTAACTCGTCCCTTGATATCCACACGCCGTTGCACAAATCCACGTTTGCGCTTACCAGCAAAAATGCTATTAATCGCGTCTTTAGCGCCTGATTGCGGTTCGTTACCCTGCATTAACTGCACAAACATCTGCTTAATCATCTGGGGATTTTCCCGCCAAGTAGGAACGGAAATATCTGTTCCCACTTCACTTAAATAGCCGTAATCCTGAAGTAATTCATCAAATTCTCGCAGGATCTTTTCTCCCTCTGGGGTTTGCTTTAATTGCTCAAATACTCGCTGTGGTTCAAATTCAAGCAATACTTGTTTAGCATCTGTTGCTATTGCACTGAGCGATCGCAATGCCGCTACCTCTGGAGTCACGCTATTATCAATTTGCCCATCCTTTACCCGAAAAATCGCTTGCCGCACGGCAGCACTCAAAGGAGCTAAAATACTGTAATATGTCCCATGACGTAGCAACTCTAAAATAAAGTCAATTCTGATTAGCAGCTTGGCTGGTTCCAAGTTACTTATATCTTCTTGTGCCAACTGCGACAAACCAGGAATGAAGCGTTTGTGATAATCCTGCTTGAAGTCTTTTTCTAAGCTTAATTCCCGCCTCAGCAACTTTCCTAGTCCTGGTAAATTCTCCCAGGTTGACTGCAAGGACGGTTTACTTAATTTAGCTCCTCTAGTTAAAAATTCCAAGCTTTCTGGCGGCAATCCCATACGGAGAAAAATATCTCCTAAGAGGGATGCATTAAAGTAAGCTCTAGAATAGTGCAGAGTTGCTGTTTCAGTAAAATCTAACCCTAAAGCGCGTTCGCCCAAAACTAGAGTAAAAAATTCTCCCCAAACTCCACAAGTTAAGGGACGATTAATCGACCATGTTAAGGGATGAATTACTCCGGGAATCACTTCGGCGGCAATTTTGCGTGTCCAGATTGGCAGTAGAGTAGTGATTGGTCGAGATTGCAACACCCAGAGTGTTTGACCGTCGTAACTCCATTCGATATCTTGAGGAGTGCCATGATAGCGTTTTTCGAGTCGATAAGCTAAGTATGCAACTTGCTTGATTAATGCTTGAGGGACTCTTCCTTCACCCTCTAATTGCACAGAGGAAGAATTTTCTGTTTCAATGACAAAAGCGCGATATTGTTCTGGTGTGACTTTTCCCGAAACGACTTGCGTCGGGCTACCTGGAAGGGCTTCAATGATGATTGCATCAGCTTGCCCAGTTATGGGATCGCGGCTGAAAGCTACGCCAGAATATGCACTTTGGACTTGTTGTTGAATCAACACAGCCATTGCTGTATCATTTAAGCCGCGATCGCGCCGATATTGCACAGCAGACGGATGATTGTAAGAAGCTTGAACTTGAGCGATCGCTGATTGTAATGCCTCTTGGCTAGTAACATCTAAAATTGTTTCATACTGCCCAGCCGCAGAAGCGTGTTCTGAGTCTTCTCCAATGGCAGAAGAACGCACCACCAAGGGAGATAATTCTGATGGCTGGAGGAATTCTGTCAACATTTGGGGATCGTCGATTGGGGCGAGTACCCAGCCTTTCGGGACTGGATAACCCCAGCGCTTAATTTGAGACAATGTAGCCGCCTTTTCTCCAACAATGGCAGCATCCAACTCTTCATCTAAAGAAACTATCGCGCGCTCACCGCGCAAAAATTCCAACATTCCTTGCGATTCAGTTTGTGCCTCTTGGGCTGGCAGATTCATATCATCAGGAATTTTAGTATAAATCCAGCCCATTAAACCAGCTAAAGCAACAGCAGCAAGTATTCTGGGATAATCGCCAAGGTGCAGAATCATCACAAACAGAGGAAAGAGAAGTAAAACCCCAAATTTTACTACCTTTCTCGATTGCAGAATTGTAAAGCTAATACCTGCAAAGAAGAATACAAATATTGCAACCAGTGGATCATGTACTACAAATCCCCAGACGACATTTGTCGTACCTGCCCCTTTGCCTATCCAGTATCTACCTATTACCAGAGCAATCAGGGCGATCAATTCCCAAAACGATCCCTCTGGGAACAAAACGCGGGTGAGTAAGACTGCTGCAACTCCTTTCAAAGCTTCTGACAAGACTGCCAGAATTCCGACAAACCTACCGCCATGATAAAAGGCAGCTGATACACTAATGTTTCTTGTACCAACTTGTGATAATTGCTTGCCCGTAAGCGCGTAAGTGATCCATGCAATCAGGGGTAATCCGCCCAAGAGGGGGCAGACAATTAAAATAACTAAGACACCCCAAGGTTCAAACATTCGTGATTTTGGACTTTAGATTTAAATTTTCCATCTAAAACCTTAAATCTAAAATCTAAAGTTTTTCTAAAATTTTTGATGATGATAATTAGGGCGTTTTTATCAAAAAGAATTCAGGAGTCAGGAGTCAGAATTCAGAAGGGATTGGGCATGAACACAGGGGTTTCAAACGATCCAAATCTTAGATTTAGAGGTCTACAACTAGGTAGTGGTTTAAATACCCAAAGGAAAAGCATTCTAAATTCTGGATTCTGGATTCTGGATTCTGGATTCTTCTTCATTTACTAGTTGCTGAATGGACACTTGGCTACGACGGCAACCGTTTAAGACAAGTGTCCTTCTAAGCTACTAATGGTTTTAGTTTAGCGCATAGGCCGCTTGCAGCGCCCAGATTATGAGAGCAGCGATCGATCCCAGAAGCAACACGGTAGAGATAGTGACTACTTTTGGGGAATCTGCACCCTCAAACTTCATAATTCCGCGATTTAAGTCGGACATAGCTTTGTAATCCTCTTTTGTTGGAGCATGAAACATTTGTCCGTTTTGATTGTAGTCCTTCTTTTTGCGGATGATGTTAAATTCCTTATATTATTTTGTTTCAGCTTGGCAATTTTTCCATCGCCAAAATTGCTTACTTCTTTAGAGATATTTAGTCTGATTTATACAAATGTGGCGGATGAGGGAGCAGGGGGGATGAGGGGACAAGGGGACAAGGGGACAAGGGGACAAGGGGACAAGGGGACAAAAGTTTAGAACTTCCAACAAGTCTTTCCCCTTGTCCCCAATTCTCTTTGTCCCCAATTCCTCTTTCCCAATGCCCAATTAATATCCTGCTTGCTTGTCTACGACGTTCCGCAAGGGCTGACCGGTTTGGTAGCGTTGGAGATTGTCAATAAATAGTTGTGCTATTCGCTCTCTGAGGCGTGGCGAAAGGGCTGAACAATGGGGGGTGATAAAGGCGTTTGGCAATGACCACAAGGGACTTTCCGGTGGCAGGGGTTCTGTAGCTACTGTATCTAATCCAGCACCCGCAATCCATCCCTCACGTAGTGCGGTGATTAATACGGCTTCATCTACGATCGCACCACGAGCAATGTTAATTAAGTAAGCAGACTGACGCATGGAGCTTAATGCAGCTTCATCGATCAAGCCTTTCGTTTCTGGAGTTAATGGTGTAGCAATAACTACATAATCTGCTGCTGGTAGGAGCGATCGCCACTCATCGACACCCACAATCTTGTCAAAATTCGGTAGGGGTTCGGGATGGCGGCGACTACCCCAAACTGTGACTCCAAAAGCTTTGGCACGAGATGCGATCGCTTTACCTATGTTCCCTGTACCGAGAATTAATAAATTCGCGTCTGCCAACTCTTCGAGAGATATTCCTCTTACCCAAGTGTGTTCATCCTGCAAAGTTTGCAATTTCCGCAGATTCTTGGCGTGATGGAGCATAAATGCTAGTACGAATTCCGAAATTGGAATCGCATGAACCCCTGCGCCATTAGTCAGGATAATATCCTTTTGCAAAAAATTTGGTGTGAGGATGTGATTCACACCAGCACTCGGTGATTGTTGCCAACGCAGCCTGGGTGCTGCTGCCAGTACTTTGTCATGGGTAGAGGTTTTCAGGTAAAATCCGTTAACATAAACTTCTGCATCACTAGCATCACCATCAAGATTACCTTCACTATCCACCTCCACAACATCTATATTAGATGGTAGGTGTGGCTCAATATCAGCAATGAGATGATCGGGTAAAATTAGTTTCACTATTTGCTACTCCCTCATTTCATTTTGGATTTTTAATTTTGGATTTTGGATTGTGCAACCCAATCGGCAACACCTCTTCATTTTTAATTTTTAATTTTTAATTGTTTAGTATCCTGCTTCTTTGTCTACTACATTTCGTAACGGCTGACCAGCTTGATAACGCTTTAGATTGTCGATAAATAGTGCTATTGAACGCTGTTTACTTTTTGGTGAATGACCGGAAGTATGAGGTGTGATAAAGATGTTAGGAAGTGACCACAAAGGACTTTCTGGCGGTAGTGGTTCTGAATTAACTGTGTCTAATGCTGCACCTGCAATCCAACCTTCTGTAAGTGCTTTTATTAATGCCGATTCATCGACTACGCCACCGCGAGCAATATTAATTAGATAGGCATGTTTTGGGAGCGATCGCAATACAGATTCATCAATAAATTCTTTGGTTTCTGGAGTTAGT
The DNA here is from genome assembly GCF_034531155.1 of Nostoc sp. ChiVER01. NCBI lineage: Bacteria > Bacillati > Cyanobacteriota > Cyanophyceae > Nostocales > Nostocaceae > Nostoc > Nostoc sp. ChiVER01. The sequence goes on from NZ_JAVRBS010000001.1 coordinate 319,899, forward strand.
GGTGTTGCAATAACTACATAATCAACCCCTGGCAGGAGCGATAGCCATTCATCAGCACCCACTACTTTATCAAAATTTGGTAGCTCTTGGGGATGACGACGACTGCCAATAATTCTTAAGCCGAAGGGTTTAGCACGGGCGGCAATTTCTTGACCAATACCACCAGCGCCAATAATTAGCAAGGTAGCATCTGTCAACTCTTGGATGGCAAAGCCTCTTTTCCAGTGACGTTCTGCTTGTAAAGCATATAATTCCTGTAGATGCTTGGCATGAGCCAATATATAAGTGATCACAAATTCTGCGATCGGAATTCCATGCACTCCGGCCCCATTTGTGAGGATGATATCTCTTTTCAAATAAGTTGGTGTCAAGATGTGATTCACGCCTGCATTTGGTGCATGATGCCAACGTAGTGCAGGTGCTGCTTCTAGTATTTTATGCAGTGTCGGACTTCTGGATAAAAACCAACTGAAATAAACTTCAGCATCGCTAGCATCCCCATCTAAATTTCCTTCAACATCTACCCTGACAACCTCTGTATCAGGTGGTAGATGAGGCTCAATGTCGGCAACGAGATCGAGCGGTAAGATCAGTTTCATGGTAGATAACCTCTTTCCTATTTACAGGACTATCTCTAGAAATTGCTTCTGTTTAACTAATCAATTAAGTATTATTGACTACTAGTACAATTTTTTCTAATTATTAATAGTCATGGAATTTTAGATTTTAGATTGTTCCAAAGGATGAATCTACAAATATCCCATACATAACTCGTAATTTGCTCTTTAATTACGAATTACGTTAGCGTAGCGTCTCCAAGAGTTGCGGCAGCGTTAGCGAGTCAGAAGACGCTCTTATACCATTTCACTAAAATCCTGATACAAATTCTTTCCCCTCTGCTCCCCTGCTCCTCTGCTCCCCTGCTTGCCTAAATGTATCAACCTTAAAGTGAAACGGTATTACGTCGCTAACGCAACGCTTACGAGCGTCGAAACGAGCGTCATTACGAATTACAAATTATTAGGTTATGAAGCACTAGTTAGTTGTTTAGTAAGTTTTTCATTGGTGACAAATTCGCTAAAAGTACTCACGACTGGTGGCGTTAGCGGTGTCGGTTCACTCTGTAAAGGTAAGCGTGGAAATAATAATTCAGCAGTGCGATACGCTTCTTCTAAATGGGGATATCCAGAAAACACGAAAGTTTCTATGCCCAAATTTTGATATTCCAGCATCCTAGCAGCAACGGTGTCGGGATCTCCAACTAGGGCTGTACCAGCACCACCCCGCACCAATCCAATTCCTGTCCAGAGGTTGGGGCTAATCTCTAAGGTTTTTCGACTACCACTATGTAGTTGACTCATCCGCCTCTGTCCTTCAGAATCAGAGCTAGCCAGGTCTTTTTGAGCTTTTGCGATCGCATCCTCATCTACATACTTAATTAGCTCATTGGCGGCATCCCAAGCCGCAGATTCGGTTTCTCGTACAATTACATGCAAGCGAATCCCAAAACGAACTGTTCTCCCTTGTTCAGCCGCTATTCGCCGAACTTCGGCAATCTTTTGGGCTACTTGTTCTGGAGGTTCGCCCCAAGTCAGGTAAACATCTATATGTTTAGCAGCAACCCGCTTGGCAGCAGCAGATGAGCCACCAAACCACAAAGGTGGATAAGGTTTTTGAACTGGTGGAAATAGGAGTTTACCACCTTTGATATCTAAGTAGTTTCCTTTAAAATCCACTGTTTCCCCACTGACAATACCCCGCCAAACTGTGAGAAATTCATCGGTTAAATCATAGCGATCATCATGACTAAGATGCAAGCCATCCCCAGCAAGTTGCACCGGATCTCCACCTGTCACCACATTAATCAACAATCTTCCTTTAGAAATCCTGTCAAATGTTGCTGCCATCCGTGCAGCAGCACCTGGAGAAGTAATTCCTGGACGAATTGCTACAAGAAATTTCATCTGCTTGGTGACAGAGATGAAAGCAGCAGCCGTAATCCAAGCGTCTTCACAAGAACTTCCTGTGGGTAATAATGCGCCGGTGTAGCCTAAATTATCCACAGCTTGGGCAATTTGCTGCAAATAATCAGGTGTGGCAACACGAGAGCCAATATCTGTGCCTAAATAGCGTCCGTCATGAGATCCAGTAGGAATAAACCAGAGAATTTGCATGTTTGTCAGGGTATGAGAGATTTAAACACCGTTAATTCGACGCATTTACCGTAGTTTAATTAATATCTTACAGGAAATTATTTAAAAAACCAGTATAGATTCACGATTCATAAATGGCTACGCCCGTCGTAGGCATCGCACTCAAGTCAGAAGAATATAGCGCAGCCTCATACAGAATTGGTATTAGTATACTAAAAGTAGAAATTTTGCCTTATCCCAGTCAAAAAAATGCCTATTCAACAGGTAAGTAAAGAGTACATTGCCATAGATCCTGACTATTGTTGTGGTAAACCCCGCATTGTGGAAACAAGAATAACTGTTGCTGCTATTGCAAAAATGTATTTGGAGATGGGGGAATTTCTAGAAGAAATTGCTTCTGAATATGATTTATCTAAAGCAGCAGTTTATGCAGCAATGGCGTACTATTACGATCATCGAGAAGAAATTGAGCGCCATACGGCAGAAAGTGAGGCGTTAGTAAAGGAAATGAGGCGTAATAGTCCTCCTTCTCCTTTAGAAGCAAGGCTAAAGGCAATTCGGGGTGAGTAGTCGGATAAGATTTCATTTAGACGAACAGGTAAGGTCAGTTATTGCCCAATACAGTTCAGTTAAGCATTTCTTTTTTCTCTCTGCGTCCTTGGCGTCCTTGGCGGTTCGTTAAAAAAATTGAGTTTAACAAAGAGTTTTAGCCTTAACTGAACCGTATTGAGTTATTGCCCGTGAATTGCGCCGTCATGGTATTGATGTGACGACAACCACTGCAAGCAAGGAACTCGTTCAATTGGACAGATAGTTGAAAGTCTGCTGCTGATTTATGAGGTTTATACGCCTGAGCAAATGGTAGGGCGTGTTGAGTATTTGTAAATAAACATTATGTCCTCAAGTGCGATCGCACTTGACAATCAAGACAGGTTCTACAAGATCAGGCGATCGCTTGACTTTTAAGACAGTCGCTACAAATTAAGATTGAATGATTTATTTTTTGATAATAACTAATAATTTATAGTTGTTCCTATTCAGATGCGGTGTAACATATCGCAAGGTGTAGGAAAACCGCGAGGGCGCAAGGTTTTCAAAAATTAATTAAAGGGAAAATTTGCCAAAGATGGATTGTGTTACAAAAAAAGCAGGAGTATTCTAGTGTGGAATTTGAAAGCTGGTATTTTAGTACTCACACTGAGTTGCATAATTACGACTGGTATAGCAGTATATCTGATTGGCGGCATTGAACCAGCACAAATTCAAGCTTTGCTAAAATCTTCTGGAATCTGGGCACCTGTTATTTATGTTGCTTTGTACGTTGTAGCAACTATGTTAGTTTTGCCCTCAACAGTGCTGAATTTAACTGGAGGTGCAATTTTTGGCCCTTGGCTAGGTACTTTTTGGACTAGTCTAGGAGCAGTTATTGCGGCAATAATTGCCTTTATTTTTACTCGGACTATCGGACGTCAAACCGTTGCAAAACGACTAGCAGGACGCTGGCAAGCTATGGATGCTGAGGTGCGGCGTGGAGGGCTTTTTTATATGTTTGCCATCCGATTAGTACCAATCATGCCCTATGGCTTGGTTAACTTTGTAGCTGGACTGACTTCGATCACCTTTAAAGATTATGTTGTAGGTACAACACTAGGAACAGTACCAAGTGTATTACCGTTTGTATTATTAGGTAGTTCTGGTTTGAAAGCAGTTAAGACCGGCGATTTTTTGCCCCTAGTACTCGCCTTGGGCTTAACTGGAACCTTGGTAGCAGGGTCTACTTGGTATCGTCATCGTCGGACTTTTCCTAAAAAAGCTCTAGAAAGCCTTAAAGGATCAGATTCAAATTACATAAATCCAAAGAACAAATAAATTATCGGAATGGGACTTGAATCTTGCTAGGTATACTGAGAACGAAACCTTGATGATGACAATCAGTCTGTCAGCTTGGCTGTTCAAAAATTAAACAAGATTTTTAGATGCTACCAAAGTATTCATTGATTGTTCCAATTTATAACGAAGAAGAAATTATTCCTGAACTATATCGCAGACTGAGTGCAGTAATGAATCGGTTGGATGGTGTTGTCGAATTAATTTTAATCAATGATGGTAGCCGCGATCGCTCCCTACAACTACTGCGAGAACTCCATCAAAAAGATCCACGCATTTGCTATTTAAGCTTTGCTCGTAACTTTGGTCATCAAATAGCAGTTACGGCTGGTCTTAATTTTGTCCGGGGTCAAGTTATCATCATCCTTGATGCTGACTTACAAGATCCACCAGAACTAATCCCAGACATGATTGAAAAATGGCGACAGGGCTATCAAGTCGTCTACGCTCAACGCACTCAACGCCTCAAGGAAAGATGGTTTAAGCGTTTTACTGCCTACTTTTTTTATCGCATCCTCAAGAAGCTTGCAGATGTAGAGATTCCTACTGATACTGGTGATTTTTGTTTAATGGATCGCCAGATCGTAGATATTCTCAATTCTATGCCAGAACGTAACCGTTATATCCGTGGTCTGCGTTCTTGGGTTGGATTTGAGCAAACAGCAATTCAGTTCGAGCGCAACCCCCGCTTTGCTGGGCAAGTTAAATACACTTTCAGCAAATCCTTGGCGCTTGCCATCAATGGTCTAGTATCCTTTTCGATAGTGCCACTGCGATTATCAACCTATTTAGGATTAATAGCGGCTGCGGCGGCTATTTTCATGGCTTTATTAGTCTTGTATTGGCGGCTTTTTGTCCCCCATTCGCCTTTAACTGGGTTTACGATTATTTTGATGGCAATCTTCTTTCTCGGATCTGTGCAGTTAGTAAGCGTTGGTATCTTAGGCGAATATATAGGGCGCATCTATGAAGAAGTTAAAGCCAGACCTCTTTATACTTTGACAGAGGTAGGTGGTTTTTATCACAAATCCTCCAACTCAACGCGCAATTCTGACAAACTAGATAATTTAGAAGATCCTACTATTCAAAATTAGACAAGTATTGACCTAAGAAAGGCAAAGGACATTTGCTGGAGCCAGGAGGGGTAAGATCCTGTGTAGCCCATATCTACAGGTTAAGCGATTTGCGGCGATTACCTACGAGACAGTAAGCGATCGCAGTTGCTAAAGTTAACTTAGCCAAAAATTTTGACATATTTTCGCCTCATGGAAAATTACTGGGTATTGCATTGTAGCAAGCTCTATGCAAAGATAATTCTACAAAAGTACGGTAAGTCGATAGAACTATCGTATTTGCTAACAATTGATGCTGTCAGAATATAGCTGATTACAAATTAGTGTTTTCAGTTAATGTTAATTGGCAAATAATAACTTGCATCAAAATTAAGCTTTAGTCGATGTCAGTAGCCATTGATTAACTTTGTACAGCATAACAAAAAAACGCCATTACGATGTCTCAAAACTATCAGTTTATATAGCATGGGTTTGAGTTTTTCTTAAAAAAGACTTTTCTTTTTTAAAACAGTGATTGTCTCATTTAAGACGTTTATGGGATTCTGTCAATCGTCAGAATTCATAGTTTGCTGCAAATTTTGGATTGTACATTCAACTGCTTAGTACTGATTTGAAGCTTGTCAGATAAATTTTGGTAAATCTATAATTAAATGTTTTATTAAAAGCATTTGAATAAATGGTTTATCTTGTTTTTCTGACAGATTGACAGCTAGTTTATTCATTTTTGAGGTTGAGGAGTTAAGGAGTCATGTTGAATTGGCGCTGGAATTATAGATATATATTTTTCCTGCTTTCGTTGCTAGATATTCTAGCTATTTTGGTTTTTTATCCAGCCAAAAGTCAGGCTGAACTGCCTAAATCTGATGTATCTACTACTGAAGTAGAAGATAACAAAGCTCCACAAGCAGTTGTCAATCAAACAGTAGACACTTTAATTGCACCAGTCACTCGTAAAAAAGCTCCAAATGATCTCCGAGATCGAGTCACACCTGTCTCACAATTGTTGCAAGTTGCACCGCCAACTAACAAAAAAGCTCCAAATAATGCAACAGGGCAAGTAACATCCGTCTCGCAACTGTCAGATGTTAAGCCGACAGATTGGGCATTTCAAGCATTACAGTCTCTAGTTGAGCGCTACGGTGTAATTGCGGGATATACAGATAATACATTCAAAGGCGATCGCTCCCTAACGCGCTATGAGTTTGCAGCTGGATTGAATGCAGCTTTAGATCGCCTCAATGAACTAATAGCAACTTCAACGGCAGATTTAGTTAAACGCGAAGACTTGGATACCATCAAAAAACTACAAGAACAGTTTTCTCCAGAACTCGCTCAACTTCGGGGGCGCGTAGATAGCCTGGAAGCGCGAACTGCGAATTTAGAAGCAACTCAGTTTACGACCACAACCAAACTTATAGGTCGAGCTCAGATTGTCCTTGGTGAACTTATAGCAGGTAATAACGTCGTCACCAAGAGACCAGCACCTCACAATGCCACACTTCAAGGCTCAACTTCTTTACGGTTAAACACCAGTTTTAATGGTAAAGATTCACTAGCTATAACAATAGGAGGTGGAAATATTGAATCATTGGGACAAACAAGAGCTGGATTATTGGGAACTTACGAGGGGAGAACTGCTGATAACTCCAGTATTACTTTTGCACGCAACACTCTTATTCTCAGTGGTGTTCGCTATCGGTTTCTACCTTTTCCAAATACCCAAGTCAACATTTATCCCTTATCTGATGGAGCTAGTGAGATAGGTCTTTCTGGCCCGATTAACCCATATTTTGAATCGTCTTCTGCGACTGGTGCTAATGGGATTTCACGATTTTCCCGGCGGTCTTTGGTCTATAACTATGGAGATAGCGGCCCCGGAATTGCCATACTCCAAGGATTAGGCAAACAGCTTCAATTTGGGGTAGCGTACAGCGCACCAAATGGTAACAATCCCACACCTAATAATGGCTTATTTAAAGGCAGGTATTTAGCTTTAGCACAGTTAATATACTACTCTTCTAATCGGAATTTTCGGGTGGCAGCAACTTACGTTAATACCTATAGTCCACCAAATACTCTAGGTTTTAGTGGAACAAATTTCGGCCCAGCAGTCGGGAGTAACCTGGTAAACAGCACCGTGCCAGGAGCAGCAACTATAGGCAACCTTTATGGTCTACAAGCGTTTTATCAAGTTAATCCTAAGCTTGCGGTCAATGCGTGGGTAAGTTATGCAGCACACCGCTATGTGGGGCGCGGAGATGGCGAAGCTATGGATTGGGCTGTAGGACTGGCATTCCCGGATCTTTTTAGTGAAGGTGCTCTAGGGGGGATTTTAGTTGGTATGGAACCAAAAATGATTAGTCTCAGTAGGGGTGTAGATTTGGGAGCAGGTGCCGGACGAGCGGACAAAGATACTTCCCTGCACGTTGAAGCATTCTATCAATATAAAATCGGAGATAATATTGAGGTTACACCAGGTTTGATCTGGATTACTGCACCGAACTCTGATGCTAGCAATCCTGATAGTTTATTTGCTTGGGTTCGTACTGTCTTTAGGTTTTAACCTTTGACACTCCCCGGACTGATTAAACTTTGCCTAGACTCGTTTAATCGAAAAGTCTGGGGATTGTTGAGTTTTAGGGAGCAACTTAACTCGCAAGTATAGACACGTTAGCTTGGACGTATGCACAAAATAGTCCAAAAAACAAGCCTAATTAGATAGGTAATAGATTCATTTAACATAACTTGACGTTTGAATTTGTTTACTAAAATACTTGCTTTTTGTCGAAAACTGTGAAAAGCTTTGTTATGTATAAAACTACGGTTTGTCGATCAAGTTAAAGTACTAATTGACTATCAATCTTGTGGCAATCTGTCTTAAGGAGCCACGATTTAAGGCTACTAAACTCTCGATCAGTAATTAAAAACCTAATTTCCAGCCTACTTCCCTTGTAGGTCAAAGGTTATTTCAGGATTACTAAATTGGTGTTGTAGTAAGTCGTCAAGAGGTAGGCAAACAGATTTATGAAATGGTGTGTAGCATCGATGGGGTGAAGACTTGATGCTTAAGACTTATCGATGGGGGGAAATTGTAAATGCTGAAGACGTTAACAACCGATTTTGAACTCGACTTAGAAGGCGATGTGCTTGTGATTGGAGGTGGGCCGGCTGGAACTTGGGCGGCTTGGAGTGCTGCATCAAGTGGAGCTAGAGTGATCCTCGTAGACAAAGGGTATTGTGGAACAACTGGATGCGCTGCTGCATCTGGCAATGGTGTGTGGTACGTGCCACCCGATCCCGAAGCACGAGAAACAGCAAAGGCAAGTCGGGAATCATTGGGTGGGTTTTTATCCGATCGCAACTGGATGGATCGGGTACTGAATCAGACCTATGTCAACGTTAATCAGTTAGCAGAATGGGGTTATCCCTTCCCTACCGACGATGATGGTAAACCCTATCGGCGATCGCTGCAAGGGCCGGAGTATATGCGCCTGATGCGGCGACAAATCCAACGGGCAGGAGTCAAAATTTTAGACAACAGCCCCGCCTTAGAACTACTGGTAGATGACGATGGTGCTGTTGCTGGTGCAACAGGTGTGAACCGTCAAACTGGTGAGAAATGGATAGTGCGATCGCAGTCCACAATTATCGCAACTGGTGGCTGTGCGTTTCTCAGTAAAGCGTTAGGATGCAACGTCCTGACGGGGGATGGTTATTTAATGGCGGCAGAAGCTGGTGCTGAGATGTCGGGTATGGAATTTTCTAATGCTTATGGCATCTCTCCCGCCTTTTCTTCAGTTACCAAAACCCTATTTTATAATTGGGCAACCTTCACCTACGAAGATGGTAGTGTGATTCCGGGAGCAAGTTCTCATAGACGTTCAGTAATTGCCCAGACATTACTGCAACAGCCTGTTTACGCCATCATAGACAAAGCGGCGGAATCAATGCGGCCATCTATGCGTCTAGCACAGCCTAACTTCTTTTTACCTTTTGACCGTGCAGGTATCGATCCATTTACCCAACGTTTCCCTGTGACTCTGCGCCTAGAAGGAACTGTGCGCGGTACGGGAGGAATTCGGATTGTAGATGAGAGTTGTGCCAGTTCTGTACGGGGACTCTATGCAGCAGGAGATGCTGCTACACGCGAACTTATTTGTGGCGGATTTACTGGCGGTGGTAGCCATAATGCAGCTTGGGCAATATCTTCTGGCTATTGGTCGGGAAAATCGGCTGCTGAATATAGCCGCATGGGGGAACAGAAAACTCAACGACAAGTTAAGGGTGTTGGAGAGGTAGTATTACAAAGTGATCGCTCTCAAACCTTGGCAACTGATGAAGTAATTCAGGCAGTCCAAGCTGAAGTATTCCCTTACGAAAAGAACTATTTCCGTACAGAGCAAGGCTTAACTGAATCTTTGGGTAGGCTAAATCATCTTTGGCAAGAACTCCGTAGTAGCCACGTAAGTTCAGAAAAAGAACTGATCCGGGCGCGAGAAGCTGCGGCAATGGTAGCCACAGCCCGGTGGATGTATAGCAGTGCCATTGAACGTAAAGAAACTCGTGGTATGCACAAACATCAAGATTATCCAGAACTTGATGCTAACCAGCAACATCACCTAATTAGCGGCGGATTGGATCAAGTTTGGGTGAAGAGTCAGCCGCTAAGTACAGAAAAGCCTTTATCTAAAATAGGAGCAGCAGTGTGATTGAGTTGGTCAGCGAGTCGCGGTGCATAAAATGTAATATCTGTGTGAACATTTGTCCAACCAACGTGTTTGACAGAGTACCCGATGCGCCGCCAACCATTGCTCGACAGAGCGACTGCCAAACTTGTTATATGTGCGAATTGTATTGTCCAGTTGATGCTCTTTATGTTGCACCAGAAAGCGATGTGACGACTTCAGTCAACGAGGCAGAATTGGCAGAAGTTGGGCTACTGGGTAGTTACCGTGAAAACATCGGTTGGGGACATAAACGCACCTCAACAGCAAAAGCCGATCAAACATTCCAAATTCTGAAGCAGATGAAATAGTGCGGCGGAGAAAAGAGTCATGTTGTTATCAGTAGGAACAGGTTATATCAGTAAAAATAAATTTGCTTCCAGATTATCAACATCAGTGGCTTGTATCCTACTGCTACTAACTACAGCATGTAGCCAAGGCGAAACTAAATCTGCTCAGTTGATTGAGGCTATTAATGCTAATAGTACTGTTGCTGCATCTAATAACATTTCTACCCTACGTATAGGTTATGTAGGTAGTTCAGAACCGACAGGGCCACTTGGTTGGGCAAAGAAAAAAGGAATATTAGAGCGTGAGTTGCAAAAGCTAGGATTTAAAAACATTACTTTTGCACGATTTCCTAATGGGCCGGATCTAAATGAGGCGCTTGTCGCAGGACAATTAGATGTTGGTTCTTTAGGGGATACACCAGCCATAGTTCTGAGAGCGAGGGGTCAGGAAACTCGATTATTGCGAATTACTCAATTTAATACAACTGCTTGGTTAGTAGCGAAAAAGAACGGCCCGCGATCGCTTGCTGAACTTAAAGGTCAAACAATAGCTACTCAAAAAGGTTCTTATATGCATAGATACCTGCTGGGTCTATTAGCTGAAGCTAAAATTGCCAAGGATGTAAAAGTTGTCCACTTGATGACTACTGAGGCAAAAGGAGCTTTAGAACGTGGTGATGTAGCAGCTTACGCAACTTCAAGTGATTTGGGGCCTTTTCTGAAATCACAAGGGTTTCCAGTGATTGATTCTTCGGCAAATCATCAGGGTTTATCAGGGACATCATTAGTCGTTGCAACCGAAAGCTTTTTGGCGAAACAACCTGATTTTCCCCAAAAATTTAATGCAATTCTCACAGAAGCAGCGAAGGATTTAAAAGCTAATTCTGAAGAATATTATCAATATCATGCTCAAACTACTAAATATCCCATCGATATTATAAAAGTATCGTTCCCACTGAAACAGATATCAGAAGAACCATTACCAGCCGAGGGTGTGAAACTTTTAGAGGGGACAAAGAAATTTTTAGTCTCGCAGGGTTTAGCAAAGTCGGACTTTAAATTAACAGATTGGGTTGCTGAAGAAAAATAGGAAATGGGGACTTGTACTGAGCGTTTGCGTAGCGTCTAGTAGAGAAGCCGAAGTAGTAGGGAGTGGCAAAGATAAAGGAGATGAGGAGGCAGAAATCAGTAAGTTTTTTGAGCAAGAAAAACAAATTTCTGTAATTAAGTCTTTCAAAAGCTCAACCTTCAGGCTCAAAGCCTCAACTCTCAGGCTTATAAACTTAGAACTTACGCAATAACTCTCTAAAACTCTCATTCCTTTGTGTCCTTTGCGCCTTTGCGGTTCGTTTTTCCATTATTTTGCGTAAGTCCTGTAAACTTTCTGCCTCCTTCTTGAGCAATACATTTAAAAATCCAGGTAAAATGCTATGACTATTGCACTAGACCGTCCACATAAAACCAAGTCTGCTCAAATCCGCGAAAAACTTGGTTATCCGATCATTGACACCGATGTGCATACCCAAGAATTTCCCCCAGCATTCTTAGACTATTTAGAGCAAGTTGCTGGAACTGCGATCGCAGAACGTTTTCAAGAACACTTACCCGGTGCATCTCGCTCTAAATGGTTTAAGCAATCTTGGGATGAACGCCGCACTTACCGCACCGCCCGTCCTCCTTTCTGGACTCGTCCCACCAACGACGCTTTAAATTTAGCTACTATTAGCTTGCCAAAGTTGCTGCACGAACGCTTACAAGAAGCTGGTACAGACTTTGCCGTTGTGTACCCCAACTTGGCAACGATGGCTCCACACATCGGCAATGAAGAGATGCGGCGGGCTGTTTGCCGTGCAACTAATACGTATCATGCTGATATTTTCCGTCCTTATAGCGATCGCTTAACACCAATTGCCGCTATTCCCATGCATACGCCCGAAGAGGCGATCGCAGAATTGGAATATGCGGTGAAAGTGCTGGGACTCAAAGCCATTCAAATCCCCGGACATATCCGCCGCCCGATTCCCGCCTTCGAGAAGTATGGCGAAGAAGTAGCCAACGAAGCCATCTGGATTGATACCTTTGGCTTGGATAGTAAATATGATTACGATCCCTTCTGGGCGAAGTGCCAAGAACTGAAAGTTGTACCCACCACCCACTCTTCCGGTATGGGCTGGATAAATCGGCGTTCCATTAGCAATTACCAATACAACCATATTGGTCACTTTGCATCGGCTGGGGAAGCACTATGTAAATCTCTGTTCTTTGGTGGTGTAACTCACCGCTTCCCTACACTCAAGTTTGCCTTTTTAGAAGGAGGTGCAGCTTGGGGTGCTAGTTTATATACCGATTTGATTTGGCACTGGGATACTCGCAATAAAGACCATTTGGTAGAAAATAACAATCCCGCCAATGTTAATTATGAAGAACTGCTTGAATACTACACCCGCTATGGTGGCGAACTAGTACATGGTCGTTTGGATCAACTAGGCAGTGGTTTAGGTTTCCATGCTGATTTAATATCTCCCCTAGAACCAGGTGATTTGGATGAATTCGCTGCTTCAGGAGTTACCAAGCCAGAGCATATCCGCGATCGCTTCTTGAATCATTTCTACTTCGGCACAGAATCAGATGATACCCGTGTAGCTCAAGCTTTTAACCGTAAAGCTAATCCTTATGGCGATCGTGTTAAAGCCTTTTTAGGTTCTGATTCTGGTCACTGGGATGTACCTGATATTACTGCGATCGCTGCTAATACATATTCAATGGTAGAACGCAAGATTATCACCGAAGAAGATTTGCAATACTTCTTGTCAATTCATCCCTTGGAGTTGTACACCAGCTTGAATCGTGACTTCTTTAAAGGTACGGCTGTGGAGAAAACAGCAGATGAATTTTTGGCTGGGAAAGGAATTAGGGACTAGGGACTGGAGACTGGGGACTGGGAATGAAGAAGATGAGGGAGAAGAATTAATAACCAATGCCCCATCCCCAATGCCCCATTCCCAATCCCCAATCCCCAATGCCCCATCCCCAATCCCCAATCCCCAGTACCCAATCTAAGGTAAACTATCATGACGATCGCTTTAGACCGCCCACAAAAAACTAGGTCTGCTCAAATTCGAGAAAAACTTGGTTATCCGATCATTGACACCGATGTACATACCCAAGAATTTGAACCAGCAGTCTTGGATTATTTAGAGCAAGTTGGTGGAACTGCACTTGTCGAACGTTTCAAAGAAAATTTACCAGGATCTTCCCGCTTTAAGTGGTACAAGCAAACTTGGGAAGAACGTTTTGCTTATCGCTCCAATCGCCCTAACTGGTGGGGTCGTCCAACAAAAAATACTTTGAATTTGGCTACTATTAGTTTGCCCAAGTTGCTGCACGAACGCTTGCAAGAAGCAGGTACAGACTTTGCCGTTGTGTACCCCAACTTGGCAACGATGGCTCCGAATATCGGTAACGAAGAAATGCGGCGGGCTGTTTGTCGAGCAGTTAACACCTACCATGCTGATATTTTCCGCCCTTATTCTGACCGATTAACACCCATCGCCGCCATCCCACTGCACACTCCTGAAGAAGGGATTGAAGAGTTGGAATATGCGGTGAATGTTCTGGGACTCAAAGCAATTCAAATTCCCGGTTACGTTCGTCGGCCAATTCCTGCCTTTGAAAAGTATGGCAAAGAAGTAGCTAACGAAGTGGTTTGGATTGATAACTTTGGCTTAGATAGTCAATATGATTACGATCCATTCTGGGCTAAGTGCCAAGAACTGAAAGTTGTACCCACAACTCACGCTTCTAGCCAAGGTTGGACAACTCAGCGTTCTGTCACCAACGCTCAATATAATCACATTAATCACTTCGCCTTTGCAGCAGAAGCATTATGTAAATCGCTGTTTTTTGGTGGAGTTACCCGTCGCTTCCCAGAATTAAAGTTTGCCTTCTTAGAAGGTGGTTCAGCTTGGGGTGCTAGTCTATACGCTGATATTATTTGGCATTGGGAAACCCGCAACAAACAACATTTGTTATCAAATAACAATCCAGCTATTATCGACAAGGAAGCATTAGTAGAGTTGTACACCCGCTACGGTGGCGAACTGGTAGATGGACGCTTAGATCAGATTGGTGACGGTTTAGGATTCCACCATCAACTATTGGCTCCAGAAAATCCAGGCGAACTCGACGAATTTGAACTAGCAGGAATAGAGAAGCCAGAAGATGTGCGCGATCGCTTCTTGAATCATTTCTACTTCGGTACGGAATCAGATGATACGCGTGTATCTCAAGCTTTTAATCGTGCAGCTAATCCCTTTGGGGACAGAGTTAAAGCCTTCTTGGGTTCAGATTCTGGTCACTGGGATGTGCCAGATATCACTGCCGTTACTGCCAACGCCTACTCAATGGCAGAACACGAAATCATTACTGAAGAAGACCTCCGCTACTTCCTCTCAATCCATCCCTTAGAGTTGTACACCAGTCTTAATCAAGACTTCTTCAAGGGTACAGGTGTTGAGAAAGCCGCCAACGAATATCTAGCGGCTAAGAAATAACTGTCATTAGTCATTGGTCATTTGCAAAGGACAAAGGACTAATGACAAAGGACAATTACAACGTTCCATGTTCCATTTCCTCTGTTCATTTGTAGAGTGGGCAAGACTCACTCTACATTTCTCCTAAATTCTGTGTCTAATACCAATAATCTGCACCTTTATTGCATTGATTTGTACCTTTGATGCATCGGTTTGTATCTTTATCGCATTGATTTGTAACTTTATTGCATCGCTTTGCACCTTTGATGCATCGGTTTGTATCTTTATCGCATTGATTTGTACCTTTATTGCATCGCTTTGCACCTTTGATACATCGATTTACACCTTTATTGCATCGACTTGCAAAAACTGACCTACACAAAAATGATTTAATTATGGTACTAGATATTACAAAACCAAAGGATTACATTGACCTAGCAGCTTCTCTATCCAAGGAACTTGCTCAATCAGCAGTAGAAAGGGATGCTCAAGCCGGAGTTCCAGAAGAAGAAATTAATAAACTGCGTGAGAGTGGTTTGTTACCACTAATTGTGCCTAAGCAATATGGTGGCATTGGTGCAACTTGGATTGATGCTTTAAAAATTGTTAGAAAGTTATCAAAAGCTGATGGTTCAATTGGGCAATTGTATGGTAATCATCTCAATTTGACAGCTTTAGGTCACGTTTCCGGCACACCAGCCCAAAAGGAAAAATATTATCGAGAAACTGCTAAGAATAACTTATTTTGGGCAAATGCTATTAATACGCGAGATACTAGGCTGAAAATTAACCCAGAAGGCGAAAATTTTCGGGTTAATGGTGTTAAAAGCTTTGGTACTGGTATTTCTGTTGCAGATTATCGAGTATTTTCTGCTTTAGAAGATGGTGTAGAATTGCCCTTTATATTCATAATTCCCAAAGACAGGGAAGGGTTAGTTTCTAATCAAGATTGGGACAACATCGGCCAACGTCGCACTGATAGCAGTAGTTATACATTTAATAATGTTTTAGTGGATAAAGATGAAATTTTAGGGCCATCCAATCCTCCTAATAGTGCCTTCTCAACCTTTCTTGGTATTATTGCCCAGCTAACAAAAACCAATGTTTATCTGGGAATTACGAAAGCAGCTTTCGCCGCCGCTCGTCAGTATACAAAAACTACTACTAAAGCGTGGATTACATCAGGGGTAGATAGTGCTACTCAAGACCCCTATCTTTTGCATCATTACGGGGACTTTTGGGTGGAAATCCAAGCTGCGATCGCTCTAGCTGACCAAGCAGCCGAGAAGGTACAAGCAGCATGGGAGAAAGATGTAGAACTTACTCATCAAGAGAGGGGAGAAGTTGCGATCGCAGTTTCCGCATCCAAGGCATTAGCTACCCGTGTAGGTATAGATATTACCAACCGCATCTTTGAAGTTACCGGAACTCGCGCCACGGCAACCAAATATGGATTTGACCGTTACTGGCGGGATTTACGAACCTTTACTCTGCACGATCCTGTGGATTACAAATTGCGTGCGATCGGTGATTGGGTACTCAACGAGCAGCTACCTGTCATTACCCAATATTCTTAGGGCATTAAACATTGAATAATACTAAGTTTCACTCACAAATTTTAATCTTCCACTAGCACGATATTGGAGTGGGATCTTCTCACTCCACTTCCTAAATTTTCCCTCCTCACTATTAAATTTTCATTTCCTCGAGTCGTTGCGGGGTGGGTAATACCCACCCATTCCCTAAAATCATAATTGAAGAAGAATTCAGAATTCAGCAGTCAGAATTAATCAGTCGGGGATTCAGACCCGCGACTGATTGAAGACCTCCAAATCTCCGATTTGGAGGGGGTTTTAGACCCGTTTATTCATCCGCTAAATCGATTCAGAATTCATACTGAATTCTGGCTCCTGACTTCTGAATTCTGTTTGATAAACTTTTTAAACTTAGAAAAAATATGTATTGGAGTTTTTAAATAACTTAATATAAAAGATTTTTTGTTTGTTACATGGCAATTAATCATCATTGTTCTAACCAACTAGAGGGAAATCAATAAAACAACCCATGCCAGCTTTAAAAGGAAAGTTTGAATTCAGAAAAAACCAGAGAACAACACGTCGTTCCTTGTTGTTTGCTCTCGGTTACTGCTTAATGCTATCAACGGCCCTATCAAGTTGTAGTGAAGCAAAAAATAATACTCAGCAGTCGGCAGCTTCCCCTGAATCGGTAGTTTCATCTAGTACTACAGAGAAGTCAACACAGAAACAAGTAGTACGGATTGTACGTTCAAAACAACTTACCGCTCTGGCAGTTTTAGAAAAACAGGGTTCCTTAGAAAAGCGATTAGAGCCTCTGGGTTTTAAAGTACAGTGGCCTGAGTTTGCAGCTGGGCCACAACAACTAGAAGCCGTAAATGCAAATGGACTGGATATCGCATCTACAGCCGAATCGCCTCCTGTATTTTCACAAGCAGCAGGAGCGCCTCTTGTTTATCTAGCTACTACACACCCTAGTGGTAAAGCTATTTCACTTTTAGTTCCTGTAAACTCTCCGATTAAAAGTGTTAGCGATTTGAAGGGCAAAAAAGTAGCTTTTCAAAAAGCCTCTATTGGGCACTACTTATTAGTTAAAGCATTAGAAGATGCCGGATTAAAACTGAGTGATGTCCAATCAGTTTTTCTCCCGCCGTCAGATGCAAATGCAGCATTCAGTCAGAACAAGGTGGATGCTTGGTATATTTGGGAGCCATTTGCTACCAGAAATGTACAAAATAAAATAGCTCGTGTTTTAGCAGATGGTGGTAAGTTGCGGGATACTGGCAACTTTTACTCAACCTCACGCCAGTTTTATCAGGCTCATCCTGATGTTATCAAAGTGTTTCTAGAGGAACTAGAAAAGGCAGAAATTTGGACTAAGGATCATCCCAAAGAAGTAGCACAACTGCTTGCTCCTGTAACTCAACTAGATCCGCCTACTTTAGAAATAATGCATGATAAATATGATTATGGGCTGGTACCAATTACTGAAAAAACTATTATCAAGCAACAACAAGTTGCAGATAAGTGGTACAGCTTAGGACTTATCCCCAAAAAAGTGAATGTTAGAGACGGGTTTTTGACACCTGAAGAGTACGCCAAAATTACTCCCTCTGAGGTTTTAGCGAATAAATAATTATCCCAAGAATAAACTAAAACACAGGAGAACCTGATGCCTACCTTAACTTTGACAGAGGTTAAAATTAGGTCTATTAATGCTCCTTTGGGAGCCATAGTTACTAATCTTGATGCCAGTCAAGCGATCGCACCTGAAGTTATATTACAACTTAAGCAAGCTCTGCGCGATCGCCACATCTTAATTTTCAAAGACCAAAAGCTCTCCGATGAACAGCTTTTGAACTTTTCCCTATACTTTGGTGCGCTGTTTGTACCATCTGATGAAACTCCAGTATTGGCTTCTAAACCAGGAGAAACTCCGGTAGTGATTCCAATTTCTAATGTCGATGGTGGCTATACCGGTACTGGAGAACTCACTTTCCATTCTGATCACAAATGGACTCCTACCCCATCTAGTGGTTCACTTCTTTATGCGTTAGAAATACCAACTCATGGTGGGGATACTTATTGGTTAAATACCAATTTAGCCTATGAGGCATTAGATGAAGCTACCAAAGAACGGATTGCAGATTTACAGTTAATTACCTACAATCCATTTTTGCGAGATCGGAATGCACCCCGGTCTTTGTATCGTTTGGACAAAACTATTCCTTTAATCAGTCCGATCTTTCCCCATCCTTTAGTTAGAACACATCCAGAAAGTGGTAAAAAGCATCTTTACTTAGATGCTGCTACAGAAGTGGAAATTGTCGGGTTAGAGCCGCAAGAAGGATCTAAACTGATTGAGCAGTTGAGACAACATCTAACTCAACCCAAGTTCTACTACAAACACAAATGGTCTGTAGGTGATATTGTCTACTGGGATAATCAAGCCACCTTGCATTACCGTCAAGCATTTGATCCAAATGAGCGACGAGTATTAAAGCGGGTTAGCCTTGCAGGTAGTCGCCCCTTTTAGGATTGATAGCTCAGAAGATTAAGCTAATGAGCATTTGATTTTATATATTCTTAAGGCAGTCAAGAGTTATTCTAATTCTTGACTGATTAAACTTTTCTAAATGTCAGACTATATGTTTAGAAAAATCATAAAAATATTACTTTTTTGTTTTAAACAAGTGTTTATAAATACTTTATTTTGAAAAAAAGCTTGATAATATCTAAACTGAAAGTGAGAGTTAATAGCACTTATTAAAAGCGCGACAAAGAAAATTATTAAAATTAAATATAAAAAATATTATGGCACTTTCCAATTTTTTGCAAAGTCTCAATTTGTCTATCAATAAGCCGCAACAATCAAAAGTAAAAAAGACAAAGACAAAGACAGTATATGAACATAGTCTAAATAGTAAACCTATAGAAGTAAAATATAAAATTGAGCGTAAACATATATCTTTACTGGTGGCTGCTTGCTCCCTGACGATACCAATGAGCATAGTTGGTTGTAGCCAAGAAACTAAAAATGCTCAAAACGAAGCATCCGCAATTAGTACACAATCTCAAAGTCAAACAGTTTCTAATACTCCACAAAAACAAGAGCTACGAGTTGTTTATTCTAAACTTGGTTCTCTTGCAGTGATGAGAAAACAAGGAACTCTAGAAAAAAGTTTGGCAGCAAAGAATTTTACTGTTAAGTGGCTAGAGTTTGCTGCTGGCCCACAAGCTTTAGAAGCGTTAAATGCTGGTTCCCTTGACATTGCAGCCACAGCTGAGTCACCACCTATATTTGCTCAAGCCGCAGGTACGCCTCTTGTATATATTGCAACAACCCGATTTAATGGTAGAGGAGTTTCTTTTTTAGTACCAAAAAACTCTCCGATTAAAAGTGTTGCTGACTTTAAGGGCAAAAAAATCTCCTTTCAAAAAGCCTCTATTGCCCATTATGTCTTACTAAAAGCGTTACAAAAAGAGGGACTAAAACTGAGTGATGTAAAATCTCTTTTTCTGCCACCTCCAGATGCAAATGTGGCTTTTAGTCAGGGAGGAATTGATGTTTGGGTCATTTGGGAACCTTACATTACCAGAAATGTCCAAAAAAATCTTGGTCGTGTATTAATAGATGGACAAGGACTCCAGGATATTGGTAGTTTTTATACTACCTCACAGAAATTTGCCAAAGAGCATCCTGAAATTATCAAAGTTTTTTTAGAGGAGTTTATCAAAGCTGAAGATTGGTCGCAAAAAAATATTGATAAGTTAGCAGAACTTGAGACGGGTGACGTTGGTATCGATGTACCAACTCTCAAAGCGATTCATAGTAAAGCAGTATATGGTTTGCTACCAATCACCGATGAAGTTGTTAACAAACAACAACAAATAGCTGATTTATGGTATACACAAGGACTTTTGCCAAAAAAAGTTAATGTCAAAGATGGAGTACTTACTCCAGAAGAATATGCAAAATTCACACCTGATTCAATTAAAGCTAATAAGTAATAATTGTAATTAACTTTAAAACACTGAAAAATGTAAGTTATTAACTGATATTTTTATATCAGTATTTAATCAAAAATCGAGGTGCAAAAATGTTTAATAATTTTTTGGAAACTAAGACAACGGTAATTAGTAAGATAGCTTTATTTGTAATCCCTGGCTTTGTTGCTTTATCTACTACTTTAATAAGTTGTACGTCAATATCTAATACAAATACAGCAGATCCTAAAGCAGAACCAGTAGGGGCTAAGACTATAAATTTTAAAACAAAGTTGCTGCGAATAGGGTATCAAAGCTCTGGTGATTTAGTTAGAGTCAGAGGAGTTTTAGAAAAACGTTTGGAGCCTTTGGGCTTGAAAGTAGAGTGGGCGCAATTTGCCCAAGGGCCACAACTCATGGAAGCGATGAATGTGGGCAAAATTGATATTGGCTCAGTTGGAGAAACTCCTCCCATCTTTGCTCAAGCTGCGGGTGCAAGAATCGTCTATTTGGCTGGGAGAAGACTTGGCCCTAATTCAGGTAAAGGTAGTGCGATCGCAGTTCCTAAAGGTTCTCCAATTAAAACTTTAGCTGATATCAAAGGAAAAGAAGTCGTCTTTCAAAAAGGTTCTGCTTCTCACTATTTTATCATCAAAGCTTTAGAAGAAGTAGGCTTAAAATATACTGATATTAAAGTTTTGAGTATGCCCAATGTCGAAGCCCGTGGTGCATTTATTGAGGGAAATATTCCAGTTTGGGTAACTGGTGATCCTCACTTAGCTTTGGTAGAAAAACTCTACGGTGCGCGTGTACTGCGAGATGCCACAAATATTGGAACCCCAGGCGGATATTATGTAGGAACACGCGAGTTTGCTAAAGAGAATCCTGAATTACTTCGGATTATCTTAGAAGAAATTGATAAAAACGGTCAATGGGCAGAAGCAAATCGTAAAGAGGTAGCCAAACTCATAGCACCAGTACTTAAAATTGATCTACCCATTCAAGAAATAATTTCTGGACGCGCTACTTATCGAATAAAAGGAATTACCCCAGAGTTGATGAAAGCTCAACAAAGTGTTGCAGATTTATTTTATAACGAAAAAATCTTACCAAAAAAGATTGATGTTCAGGAAGCATTACTCACGCCTCAAGAATATACAGCTATTACTCCACCAACACTGATAAGTGAAAAGTAGAGAATAACCAAATATGAAGTTTGTTTAAACAAACTAGAATACCAATTTCCTAAATGCAAAAGGAGATTTGCTGAATTAGCATAATCTCAATTTGTAACCGTAAATTGGTGTTCTAGGAGGTTTAAATATCAACTTCCTATTATCTTACTTGCTGAAGGAAAGTAAGACTGACAACGTAAAAACTAAAACTTACAAGGAAAATCACAACTCATGATCAAGCCATTTCAACCACAACGCCGTACAGTTTTAAAGCATATTGTCCAATATTCAGTACTCGGACTGTTTACTTTATCATCTTCCTTAGTGGGTAGCCTTGTGCAAAGCACCCAAGCGCAGACAGCCAAAGTAATTAACTTGGCTTATCAAGCTTCTGGTGATATTGTCAAGTCCAAAAAAGCTGTTGAGCCACGTTTCAAAGCATTGGGTATAACCGTAAATTGGGTTGGGCCATTTGCAGCAGGGCCGCAATTGATAAAAGCGCTGAATGAAGGTAAGGTGGATATCGGTAATGTGGGAGAGACACCTCCAATATTTGACCAAGCTGCACGCCCAGGTCTCATCCCTGAAGTTGTCTATCTTACTGGACGCACGCCCAGTGATGGTACAAATCAAGGTATTGTAGTGAAAGCTAATTCTTCCATTCAGAAAGTAGCGGATCTTAAAGGCAAAAAAATTGCTTTTCAAGTAGGATCGAATGCACAGTATTTACTAGCAAAAGCTTTGCAAGAGGTAGGGTTAAAAATTAGCGATATTCAAATCGTTGCTTTGACTCCACCTGAAGCCCGAGACGCTTTTATTCAAGACAAGGCTGACGCCTGGGTGGGTGGCGATCCCCTTTTAGCTGCTGTAGAAAAAACTACCCCGATTCGGAATCTGAGAAATGCAAAAGGAATTAATACTCTCAACGGGTTTTATATTGGCAGGCGTGCATTTGTCACCCAAAATCCGCAATTGGTGCGAGTGTTTTTAGAGGAAGCAGAGAAGGTAGGAGAACAGGCTGAAAAAAACCCAAGCGATTATGCAAAACTTTTAGTTGATGAACAGAAATTAGATCCATCAGTTGCACTAAAGGTGGCAAGCCGTCGTACTTATAAATTGAGAAAAATTACACCTGCGATCATTGCCGAACAGCAGCGCGTTGCTGATTTCTATTTTGCAGAAAAAATCATCTCACGTAAGATAGATATCAAAGAAGGGATTCTTTCTGATCTATTATATAAAGCTATCATACCTGATAATATCAAGTAACGATAAGCACCTAGAGGCAGGTTTATTCAGCTATTAACTTGAGTGGGTGTATTGGTTTGGCAAGATACTTGTAAAATCATGCTGAAAGCAGCTATTACACTGTAGCGGAAGTTTGCTTACCTTTAACAACGGGCTTAACAAGTTAGTTGAGCAACTTGTTAAGCCTATTGTCTGGTTAATTGAGATGGATAATAAATAGATTAGCGAAAATCGAGGAAGAAAAAACAGGCGATCGCTAACCTTCTTACAGATGTGATTTGGGACTGACGATTAGTTCTAACTAAAATATTTCAGTAATGAAAATACCATTTATTCCCCAACGCCGCACAGTTTTAAAACGCATTGTCCAATTTTCTATATTGGGATTGTTTATATCAACTCCCTTAATAGGTAGCTTAGTAAATAACGCTCAAGCACAAAAAAAAGCTAATTTTACTGCTAAAGTTATCAACTTGGCATATCAAACTTCTGGTGATATTGTCAAAGTCAAAAAAGTTGTTGAGCCACGTTTCAAAGCATTGGGTGTGACTGTAAATTGGGTTGGGCCATTCCCAGCCGGGCCGCAACTAATAGAAGCGATGAATGCAGGTAAGGTGGATATCGGTAATGTGGGAGAGACACCGCCAATATTTTCGCAAGCCGCAGGTATCACAGAAGTTATCTATATTGCCGGACGCACACCCAGCAAAGGTGCAAACCAAGGTATTGTAGTCAGAGCTAATTCTCCAATTAAGAAGATTGCGGATCTTAAAGGTAAGAAAGTTGCTTTTCAGAGGGGATCGAATGCACACTATTTATTAGCAAAAGCCTTGCAAGAGGTGGGGTTAAAAATTAAGGATGTTAAAATTGTTGGTTTGACTCCATCTGAAGCCCGTGACGCTTTTATTCAAGACAAAGTTGAAGTTTGGGTAGCTAGTGACCCTTTTTTGGCTCTTGTGGAAAAAATTATCCCAATTCGTAATCTGAGAAATGCAGCAAAAATTAACACTCTTGGCGGCTTTTATCTTGGTAGGCGTAAATTTGTTACCCAAAATCCTGAATTGGTGCGAGTCTTTTTAGAAGAAGCAGACAAGGTAGGAGAATGGGCTGAAAAAAACCCAACTGAAGTTGCCAAAGCTTTTGCTCCCGAACTGAAATTAGATGTATCAGTTTTAGAAAAGGTAGCACGCCGACGTACTTTTAGGTTGAGAAAACTAACACCTGCCATTATTGCCGAACAACAGCGCGTTGCTGACTTTTATTTCCAAGAAAAAATCATTCCCCGTAAAATAGATATTAAAGATGCGATCCTTCCTACTCAACTTGATGTAGCTATTACGCCTGTTCGTCTAAAGTAATGTAAACAGCTACAGACAGGTTTATTCAGCTATTAAATTGGCGATCGCATCTACTAATTCGGCTGGCTCTACTGGTTTGGCAAGATGCTTATTAAATCCGGCTGCAAGTACTTGCTTGGCGTTTATTTCTCCAGCATAGGCGGTAAGTGCGATCGCTCGAATTTGCCCTCCTTGTTCTGCTGGTAGTGTTCTCAACTGTCGCATGAACATACATCCATCCACTTCTGGCATCCCAATATCGCTTAAAAGTATATCTGGCAGAGATTGGCTTAAAGCGGTTAGTGCCTCATTTGCTGATGCCACTGCTGTCACATTTGCCCCATACTGCTCTAATAAGAAGGCAATAAATTCTCGCGTATCTGCATCATCATCCACTACTAAAATATTGACACCATTTAAATTTGAGGATGTCTCTGAGTCGCTAATGTCTGGTTTAATCTCTAATTGATTTTGAATCAACGGGAGTCTCACGGTAAAAGTTGCCCCCTGATCTTCTCCTCTGCTTTCTACCTGCACTGTCCCGCCATGCAGTTCGACTAAGTGACGAACGATCGCTAACCCTAACCCCAGTCCACCAAACTTTCTGGTAGTGCTGCTGTTCTCTTGGCGGAAATATTCAAACACGTAAGGCAGAAAATTAGGATCGATACCTTTCCCAGTGTCGCTGACGATAATTTGAGCATAAAGCGGGGAGTGGTTTGGTGTTTCTTTACCCCCTACTTGTTCGAGTCGAATATCAACCCGTCCCCCCGCAGGTGTAAACTTAACTGCATTTGAGAGCAGGTTCCAAACGATTTGCTGCAATCGGCCGGAGTCACCCAAAACTTGCCCTAAATGTGGTTCCAGGCTGATGTGCATCTCAATTGACTTAGCTTCTGCTGACAGCCGCACTGTTTCCATTGCTGCCGAAATCACAGATGTCAAATCAACTGGGTAGATATTTAAGCTAAGTTTACCTTGTAAAATTCGGGAGATATCCAGCAAATCTTCAATCAGTTGAGCTTGTAACCTAGCATTTCGCTCAATAGTCTTTAGCGCTTGAGGAATTGTCTTTTCATCAAGTTTTTTGGTTTGGAGTAGCTTAGACCATCCTAAAATTGGGTTGAGTGGCGATCGCAATTCATGAGAAAGAACTGCTAGAAACTCGTCTTTAATTCGGTTAGCGTTTTCTGCTGCTTCCCGTGCCGTTTGCTCTGCCTCGTATAAACGCGCTCGTTCCATTGCTTGAGCGCACTGCTGTGCTAGTGCCAGAATGAAGGGTCGATCATCCTGATTAAACTCTTGAAGTTCGTCAAAAGCTAGAGACATGCCACCTATGGCTCGTCCCTCGATAATCAATGGAATTGAAATCCAAGCTCCGTAGTCAACCTGGGCGTATTCCTTAGCAAGGTGTGAGTAACGAGCAATCCTCGCTGTTGTTGACTCTTGCCAGATGGGCTGCTTGTTTCTCACTGCTTCTGCCAGTGGTACGGATGTATGAATAGAGAATCGACGCCATGTATCCATCGCTTTCTGTTCATAACCTACTGCACGGACAATTTCTAGTTCAGTGCCGCTTTTAGTCACTAGTGCTACTAAAGCAGAACTAGCTCCCAAAGCTGCCATACCTTGCTCTACCATTACTTCAGCAACCTGTGCCAGAGTTAGACATTCAGAAAGTGCGGCGGTAATGGCTTGCAGACGCGCAGTGCGAGATGCTGCCCGTAAAGCCGCCTGTTGAGATTGCTGTGTTTCTGTATAGAGTCGGGCATTATCAACGGCTATGGCAGCCCGGCGAGCCAACTCCTGGGCTAACATTAGGCTTTTGGTAGGGTAGCGACGGTCTGAAGAAGATACCAAAGTCATAGCTCCCAGCACCCTTCCCCGAACTATGAGCGGTACACTAATGCCGGATGTAGGATTTAGTTCTTGCAAAATTTTTAGATGACTGGTATTAAGGCTTATCTCTTGTATCTGTTCATCAGAAATAAAATGAGTAATTTGTGATTTGCCTGTCTCTATTACCTCAGCAATACCTTTTTTGAGTGTTAAATCAGGTGGATAATTTTGTAACTGTTCTACCAATTCTTGTTTTTTTGGATCGGCATGGGCTGCTGTAACCCGGCGAACTAATTGATTGTCACAAATAATATCAACTAAGCACCAATCAGCTATTTCAGGCACTACCAAACGCGCTAAACTAGCTAAGGTTGTCTCGTAGTCTAATGATGCAGCCAAAATTTCACTAGCTTCAGCTAGAAAACGCTGCTCCACCTCCACCTGCTTGCGCTCTCTAATATCCCGCGAAGACGCTTGCATTTCTAAAATTTCTTTAGTTTGGCGATCGCGGATAGCTCGAATAGTTGCTTCTAACCAAATATAATGTCCGTCTTTGTGACGAGCGCGGTGAGTAACAGTATAAATATCTGGTAAATCGGCATTGATTGGATAATTCCTGGCAATCTCTGCCAAATCATCAGGGTGAACTAACTCTTGGCTGTGATTACCTACTAATTCCTCTGGTTGATACCCCAATACTGTGTAGCAAGCTGGTGAAATGTACAGAAGAGTTCCATCGACTGTATGGCGGGAAATAATATCCGTTGAATTCTCAGCCATCAGCCGAAAACACGCCTCACTCTCGCGCAGTTTTGCCTCTGCCTGCTTGCGTACATTAATGTTACGGAAATAAACTGATAACCCTGTAGATGAAGGATAAGCGCGAACCGCAAACCACGCATCAAAGGGTGGGTAATAATCTTCAAGCTCAAGCGGCATTCCTAGAGCAACTGCCCTTTGATAAAGCTGACCAAAGCTAGTATTAGCCAGTTCTGGAAACTCTGACCACAAATTTTTTCCGAGCAGATCCTCGCAGGAACGCCCTAGAGTTCTGCTTCCCTCATGATTGAGGTAGGAGAAGCGCCACTCACTGTCAAAGGCAAGAAAGCCATCAGTGATACTTTCTAAAATCTTGGTAACTTGCTCTTTGGCAGCTTCAGCCTCAACACGAGCCGCTTGCTCTCGCTCAAATAGCTGTTGACGCTCGACTTCTGCTTGCTTACGCTCAGTAATTTCTTGACAGATTGCACCCACCCAGGTTATATAACCTGGTAGTTGAATCGGATAGTAATTCACCGACCAATGCCGCTGCTTTCCAGGCGCGGCGGGTGTCTCTCCACTGGCCTCTTGGGCAATAGATTCTCCCGTTTCGATCACATGGTGGAAAGCTTCCATGACCGCAGAATCTACCCCCGGTAGCACTTGGGCAACGGTTTTACCGATATGCGTCTCTTGGGGAAAACCGTTAATTTCAGCTAAAGCATCATTCAACCGAACGTATCTTAATTTTTCATCCCATAAACCAATACCTATAGGTGCATTATTTAAGAGGGTATCAAGTAGAACATTAGCTTCAATCAAGCGAGTCTGCTCTGTTTTCAGTAGCGCCAGCAATTGCTCACGTTCTGCCTCAGCTTGCTTGCTATCGCTGATATCTACGCACATTCCAACCCATTCCTCGATTTCGCCTGTTTCGTCGAGTATCGGTACACCGCGTATCTTCATGTAACGGTATTCGCCATCATGCCGCAGAACACGATACTCGGCAACTGCAACGCTGCGTCCAAAAAAAGCCTGTCGCCAAATACCAGCTACAGATATACGGTCATCTGGGTGCAGTGCATCAACCCAACCCCATCCTTTGTATTGTTCGGGACTTTGCCCAGTGAACGCCTCCCAAGTCGGAATCTCCTCAACAACGTTGCCCCAAGGTCCGGCGCTCCAGACAATGGATGCGCTTGCTTCTGCCAGTGAGCGGTAGCGTGCTTCACTATGACGCAGATTTTCTTCTACTTGCTCCTGTTCGCCCAAATATTGCCGCAAATCTGTAACCTCTTGAGCTTTTAGATGATCAATTAAATCTTGAACAAGGGGAAAATTTTCTTTCTCAATCGAGACATCTGAGGTTTCAAAAATCTAGCGACGTGTCCATTCGTTTTCCCATCGGTTTATACTGTGGAACGAAACCCCTAATATTGTTCCCAGTTTTACCTGTGAAAGTTTGAGGCACTACCGAGTCTAACGAATTTATGCAATCCTTGGCTGTTCGATTGCAGGCATAAGCTTAATATATTTTTATTTTTATAGTCGATATTGGAATATAGCAGATGCTATAACTCTCACTACATCTATCTAGAGTTATAGAGGTTGTAAGTTGATGATTATGTACTACATCAACTATTAGGCAACCTATTTAAGCTAGTAATAGAGTTGTTTCAATCTAGGGAATGAAAACATGAAGGTTTGGCTTGCCTGCTTTTTAGTGCTGTTTGCTTTGGCGGAACTGTTTGACTGGTTAAAAAAATTTAATTTGCCATTACCTATCTATATTTTGGGTGGCGCTTTTTTAGCTGTTGCTTCTAACTATGATAAGATATTCGACTCCTATTTTGCTGATTCAAGCATTGAAGCATCACTCGAACAATCAGAGTTAGATTCACTAACCCCATCTACTAATCCTATTTCTTTTCCAGTTGCCAGTCCTGTTGAAGATGCTCAAACATTTCAAACGGATGATTAGCTACATAGCGCGTAAGCGTAGAGCGTCGTAGACATCGCTTGTCTACTCTCTAAGCAACAAGTAAACTGCTACATTAATACATTAATATAGAAGCTCAGGTTAATCAGCTTTGAACCTAGAGTCAGAAAACTAACTTCTGCGCCTGTAACATCTACCCAATTCAGGCTACCGCCGCAACGCCGTGATTAGTAGACTATTAGAAAAATTCCGTGTGCCTTTTGTCAAAGTTCAAGATTCCCGTGAAACTTCCAAGAGCAAAAGCTGGTTGCAAATGATTTTAGTTACCAGTGTAGGAGTTACCGCCTTTATCTGGGGAGTTCGGGAACTCAAAGGGTTGCAGCCTTGGGAGTTGAGAGTTTATGACCAGATGTTGCGATCGCGTCCACCAGAAGCACTTGAACGGCGAATTTTGCTGGTAAAAATCACTGACGAGGATCTTAAACAAGGTAAATGGACTATATCAGATCGTAGAATCAATCAGCTATTAAAAAAAATAGAGTCTTATCAACCGCGAATTGTTGGTTTATATCTTTTTCAACCAGAAAACAAATATTTGGTGGCTAATTTGCAAAATCAAGATAACATCTTCAGCACCTGTTTATTCAACACCTTGGGTAAAGATGAAATGCCACCACCGCCAAATTTTCCTATAGATAATGTTGGATTTGGTAATGTGGTTGCTGACAATGAAAACGACCAAATTCTCCGCCGCAGTTTGTTATTTGTCCACTCTCCAGAAGAAAAATGTACAACACCATTTGCATTTGGTGCGCTCATAGCAATTAATTATTTAGATAAACAAGGCATTGAATACAATTTCACAAATAAAAAAGAATTTCAGTTAGGTAAAATTATATTTCCGCGTTTACAACCGAATTCCGGTAGCTACGAACATCTGAATGCAGATGGCTATCAAATATTATTAAATTATCGTCATCCCAACAGCATTGCCAACCAAGTAACCCTCACACAAGTCCTTAGTGGACAAGTCAAACCCAGTTTAATCAAAGACCGCCTTGTAATTATTGGCACTACAGCAGCTAATTTCCCTCAAAGTAGCTTTTATACACCTTACAGTGCTTTGCCAGATCAACCACCCAGAATGCCCGCTTTGCTTATTCATGCACAGATAGCAAGTCAACTCATTAGTACAGTGTTGGATGGGCGACCTATAATTTGGTATTGGCCAGACTGGGCGGAACTTATTTGGGTGTGGGGCTGGTCGCTTTTAGGTGGAATTATAGCATGGCGGTGGCAAAATCCGTTGCTGTTGTTGCTGGTAGTCGGGACAACTCTACTTGGTTTAGTAGTAATCTGCGTTGTTTTGTTTTTGCAAGGCGGATGGATACCATTAGTTCCCTCTGCTTTGGCTTTGGTAATTAGTAGCATCTGTGTGATTGCTTATACTAGCTACCAAAATCAGCAGCAAACTCAGGTGATTATTCTGCAAGTTGAAAAACAACAAGAAGCGATCGCTCAATTAAATGTACTCTTAGAAGATAAAACAGCACTTCCCGACTCGTCTGTTGATTTTACTCCCCCAGTTGATTCACCAGAAATAAAATCAGGTGATTTGGTTTTGGGTAGACGCTACAAAATCTCTCAAGTTCTCGGTGCAGGTGGATTTGGCCGCACTTATTTAGCACAGGATACTCAACGCCCAGGAAATCCGATTTGCGTAGTTAAAAAGTTAATGCCAGCCCGTCAAGATACACGATTTTTGCAAGTTGCTCGCAGGTTGTTTAATAGTGAAGCTGAAATTTTACAATGTTTGGGTAAACATCATCAAATTCCCGAACTACTTGCTTATTTTGAAGATGACCAAGAATTTTATTTGATTCAACAATATATCGAGGGACATACCCTAAGTGAAGAATTACCACCTGTGCAGAATGTGCAGAATGAATCATTTGTAATCGAGATGCTCAAACAAGTTTTAGAAGTTCTAGAATTTGTTCACCAGCATCGAGTGATTCATCGTGATATCAAACCGGCTAATATTATTAGATGTGCTGAAGATAATCGCTTAGTATTGATTGACTTTGGTGCAGTCAAATTGATGCAACCGCCAAGTAGTGAGCAAACAGAATTAGCCACAGTAGCCATTGGGACGCGGGGTTATACACCTCCAGAACAATTTGCTGGTCATCCGCGCTTATGCAGTGACATTTACGCTTTAGGAATGATTGCCATTCAAGCCATAACTGGGATACTACCCCAAGACCTCCACCCAGATCCAGAAACGGGTAATATTATGTGGCGGCAAACGCTGCAAGTGAGTGAAGAATTAGCGGTGATTTTAGATAAAATGGTTTGCTATCATTTTAGCGATCGCTATCAATCAGCCGCCGCAGTTTTACAAGATTTGAAACGTCTTTAGGTTAAGTGTAGAGACGTTGTAATGCAACGTCTCTACAAAGTTTATCGATAGATACTTAATTATTAATGCTATTCATCTTTAACCCATATTGACCTTGTTTTTCTATAATCTGAGTCAATATTTTGTGGCAATGACAGTCACTTTTACATTGATGTAATATGTTTTGTGGAGCAATTGAACTAGAACCTAAAGCCAGACATATTTTTCCAGTACAAGTAAGCTGTTTCCCGCTTCAGCGCCAAAGGCCGTGCTGATAAAGCTGGCGATGTAGCCGACAAATGGGGGCATTGTCGCCACCACAATCAAGATCCTTAGGTAAAGACGCGATTCATAGCGTCTCTACAAATGGTCTATTTGTGGCATTCTTTTTTCAAATTGGTATAACACTTTATGTCTACATCCTGAGCCTATAGCTTTTCGGATATCTTCCCAAATTTCTGATTAATACTTATGACAATACTCCTCGATTGAGCCTAAGCATTACCCAACGAATAGCAAAATACCATTTTTTCCTACAACAGCTTTTTTGTGGAGCGTTGTTGCCAGAGTGCAAACCAGTATAATAGCCTGGATGTTCAAAAATAGCTAATCTACTCTTCTCTTAGCGTCCTTTGCGCCCTTTGCGGTTCGATATCCTAAATCATGTCCACTCAACCCACAATCCAAAGCATATACACCGATGGTGCTTGCACCGGAAACCCTGGCCCTGGTGGTTGGGGAGTTGTCGTCTATTTTAGCGATGGTTCAATCCACGAAATGGGCGATGCATCTCCTCATACCACTAATAATAAAATGGAAATGCAAGCTGCGATCGCAGCCCTCCAATTTTTGCAAACATCTCAACAAACCCAACTTATCACCCTGCATACCGATAGCGAATACCTAATTAACTGCGTTACCAAGTGGGTGAAAGGCTGGAAAAAGAAAGGCTGGAAAAAATCAGATGGTAAACCCGTCCAAAACCAAGAGCTTTTGGAAACTCTTGATGAACTCAATACCCAACAGGTAAAATGGCAACACGTTAGGGGACATTCTGGTAACATAGGTAACGAACGTTGTGATGCGATCGCTCGCACATACGCTAGTGGTAAAATTCCTTCGCTACAACAATTAACTCCGACAAATTTTTATAAATCTTTACCTTGCAAAAATGACCTAAATGTAGCAAAAGTAGCTGATTATGAAAAAAACTCTCGAATAGTTAACCAAAGTCCCCAACAAATCAGTACTTCTGCACTAGAAATAACCGTTATGGAACCATCTATTGGGCCAACTGCGGCCGTAACCGATGAAAAACCGCCAGAAATCAGGGTTTCGCAACTCCGCAGCTTGGTCGAAACTCTGCGTATCGCTGACGAAATTTCAGAGAAAGGCTACTTAATCACCAGTTCTGAGTTAGCAGACTTGATGGATGTCCACGCCAGCGCTGTTACCAGTCGGGGAGATCAATGGCGCTGGCGCAACTGGATAGTGTCACGGGTACGCCGTGAAGGAAATCAAATTCTTTGGGAACTGGAACGCGGGGATCAAGTAGGAGGTGAAGAGGAATAGGCAGCAGGGAAGCAGAGGGGACAAGGGGACAAGGTGACAAAAGTTTACAGCTTCCAACAAGTCTTTCCCCTTGTCCTCTTTCCCATGCCCAATGCCCCACTCATAACTCACCACTATATTTCCGTCCCCGCCACTCGCGTGGCTTGCGGAACGCAGATAAGAAGATTCGCAGCACAGCTAAGGGATCGGCAAAAGGGGAAAGCCAGAATAACCAGCAGCCCTTAGCGCTTTTACGATCATAGGAAGGTGCGATCGCAATTAGCATAGCAAAGCGAATTATCACTAAGAATAAATTTAGTCCCAGCAGAAGAAGTGGGGGAGTGGGTAACGCGATTAATCCCGTTTGTAGCGAGTACGAGAGTGGGGGAGAAATCAGCAAAAAAGCGAAGACTATTAAAAGAGGTAGACCTTGAACAGATGTAAGTAGCCATAAATCTCCCCACAACTGCGAACGAGAAGTTGCATCTTTGAGATCAAGACTCCGCCCCCATTCCTTCCATGTCTCCATCGCCCCTTCATACATCCGTACTTTCAGCACCTTTGCACCATCTAAAAAACCCACCTTATACCCTTGAACAGCAATATTTCGCGCCAAAGTGACATCATCACAAAAAGAACCACTCGCACTGCTATAGCCACCCACAGCAGCTAAAACAGAGCGGCGACACAAAAAACATTGCCCATTTGC
The DNA here is from genome assembly GCF_034531155.1 of Nostoc sp. ChiVER01. Taxonomy (NCBI): domain Bacteria; kingdom Bacillati; phylum Cyanobacteriota; class Cyanophyceae; order Nostocales; family Nostocaceae; genus Nostoc; species Nostoc sp. ChiVER01. The sequence continues at coordinate 353,038 of NZ_JAVRBS010000001.1, forward strand.
CATCACCCTTTCTGGCTGCTCTGTATTGATCCCAGCCGGGTCAAATCGGTAAAGCAGAGTCATCAACAAAGCCGGTTGTAGCCAGCACTCTCCCGGATATTTGAGGATGAACTGGGGTGAAAGGGAAACGAGATCATAGCCCTGTGCTTCGGCCGTCTTCACCAAACCAGCAACCAAACCAGGATGCGGTTGAATATCAGCATCCAGCCCTAAAAACCACTGACTACCCTCAGAGCTAAATAGAAAACCGTTATGCAACGCCCAAGGACGCCCCACCCAACCAGAGGGTAAAGGGTCATCTGTCATCACGCGAAAGCGCGGATCTTTCTGCTGTATTGCTTTTACTAAGTCCGGTGTACCATCAACAGACTTGCTGTCTACAACAATAATTTCCCGAACTTCGTAGCTTTGATGACTTAAACCAGCCAACAACGGGCTAATGCGAAGCGCCTCGTTCAGCGTGGGAACGACGACGCTAACCTTACCCAAAAGCTCCAGTGTCGGCTGTTGCGGTTCTATTGGAGGAAGCCGTCTTGGCCCCTTTAGCAGGCGCGAAAACAGAATCGCCGTTGCTGGTACTTGGATAAGTAGCAGTAAAAGAGAGATGGCGCTTTCTACCATCAAAGCGTTGTCATTGGTCATTGGGCACTTGTACTGAGCGTTCGCGTAGCGTCTCGTAGAGAAGTCGAAGTATTGGTCATTAGTCATTCATTGGGCATTAGGCATTGGGAAAGAGGAGGCAGTTCTTGCTGGAAGCAGAAGGCAGAAGTTCTTTAATTTTGAATTGATTTCTCCCTCTGCTCCCTCATCCCCTTATTCCCCACTCCCTACTCCCTACTCCCTAATTTATCGACCTATTTCAAGGCAACTTTAACGCTTCTTGCCACTGAGACTTCCTTGTTTGCTGGTTCAACAGCAACTGGAGTGGGAGTGGTTGAACTGCTTAACCACAGAGCCACAGCAGGAGTCACACCAAACAATAAACCGAGCAACACTGGGATGGAGAATCCAGCGGCCAAGCTTAGTCCGGCGGCGAAGGCAAAGTTAGTTAAATAAACGACTAAGGGTAGATTAAGTTGCGATCGCTCTAATTTAATCGAAACGTTTCTCCACAACAATCCTGCCACAGTCATAAACAGGGCACTAGTACCAAACCAACCTGCATAGTTCTGGTAAGGTGTGCCAAAGAAAGCTCCTGGATGTTCCCAATACCAAAAAGGCAGAGAAGTTTGACTCATCGCTGGCTCAAGGGCAAAATCCCAGCAAGTGAAGAGCAAAGCACCAACGGCTACAGCCGCAATATGGCGTCCCCAACTAGGTTTTTGTGCCACTTTCAAACCAGTTCTTGCAATTAAATAAGACGACAGCCCAACATAGAACCAAGATAAAGGAATTGTGAAAGGAACTAGCCCTGCAATCTTATATCCCAAGCCACTCAAGTAGCTATAATCACCAAATGGAAAACCTGTGCTGGTTCCCAGTAGTTCACTACCCAAGGAAATAAACATAGCTGGCAGCATAAATGCTAGCCAAGTTCCCAATCCTAACGTCCGGTAGGCATAAATAGAGACAGCTATTGTCCCCAAGATGATATCAACTACACCACCACCTGCCATACTTAACTGTACGGCAGTTTCTCCAACCTGCGATAAATTGAAAAGTATTTCAGCATTAGGTACGACCAGTAGCATCCCTACCAGTCCAAAGGCTTTTGACACGATATGACCAATCAGGCATACGCGTTCAGCAATAACAAGTTGTCTCATGATAATTCCTTAACAAGATGTGACACGCGGCTACTCGGCTGCTAACAGTTTACAAATGTTTAACAACATATTTAACTACTTTGTGCCGCAATTCTCTACAAACTTGTTTGGCTTTCTTGGGAAGAGCATAACAGCCTATTGATTGAAGCTATAAAAAATATGATGATAGATTTACTAGTCTAAGCTATATAGTCAAAATCTACATAATTTCATCTGTAAAAATTTCTAGTTTCTTGCCCCACTGATATCCGTATGATGAAGAACTCCTTCCGATGTAAGGATCTGGTTGAGGCAGGACAATGACCATAGATTAAGCAAGCTCTACAGTAAGTGTGAAGATTGACACATTTATCCATAAAAATCACGGCAAGGGTTACTAGGTATACCGTAATCTAGAGGTTGTTGATAAACAGCTTCTAACTTAATGACTAACAGACGCCAATTTTTAAAAGGAGTGGCAGGGCTTTCTGGCTTATCTTTAGCTGGTTGTGGCTGGAGGCTAGCTGAAGTACGTGCTAATTCTAATACTTCGGGTCAACGTGACCAACTTTATATCTTTACCTGGACGCAATATACCGACAACCAATTATTGAAAACCTTTAGCACCCAAACAGGCATGAAAGTGCTAGCGGATGTTTATGATTCCAATGATGTCATGCTGGCTAAGTTGCAAGCTGGAGGCGGTGGGACTTACAGCATCATTTACCCATCCGATTACATGGTGCAGAAGATGGTAAACAAAGGTTTATTAACAGAAATAGATCACGATCGCTTAATCGGTTTAGAGAATTTATTCCCCCGGTTTCAGAATCCTAGCTATGACCCGAATAACCGATATAGCATCCCTTTTAACTGGGGGACAACAGGTTTACTTTATAATTCTGAAAAAATCAAAGATGTACCACAAGACTGGGATTACCTTTGGCGAAACCAAAAGCAACTTAATCAGCAGATGACCTTGCTCAATGATGTTCGAGAAGTGATGGGTGCGACATTACGGATGCTAGGTTACTCTTACAATTCAAAAAATGAACAAGAAATCAAACAAGCTTATGAAAAGTTGAAAGTGCTAAAACCTGCGATCGCACGTTTTGACACAGACGCTTGGCAAAATCAAATTCTGGCGGGAGATTTACTATTGGCAATGTGCTATTCAGCAGATGCCGTGAGAATTTCTCAAGAAAACCCTAAACTCAAATATGTAATTCCTCGCAGTGGTTCTTCATTATGGACAGACACTATTGTAATTCCTAAAACAGCCCCTAATTTAGCTGGAGCTTACGCTTGGATTAACATGATTTTGCAACCAGAATTAGCAGCCCAAATTAGTAAACGTCTGAATATTTCTACGCCTAATAGTGCTGGATTTGAGCAATTGCCAAAAAAAATCCAAAATAATCCTAATTTATTTCCCTCCGAGTCACTTTTAGCAAATTGTGAACGTGTTACTCCTGTAGGAGAATTTGAAGAGGTTTATGATCGCTATTGGACTCAATTAACTAGTGGCTAAAATAGGAGAGACGCGATTAATCGCGTCTGTTAGGAGTAGAGACGCGATTAATCGCGTCTGTTAGGAATTAGGAGTTATAAATAGTGAATTTTAAAAAAAGTGATATTTCTAAAATACAAGAATTGCATCACCCACGAGCGAATTGGCTGCAACCTTTGGTATTACTTGCACCATCTGGGATTTGGTTATTGCTTTTATTGGTGCTACCAACTTTGATAATTTTCCAGTTAAGTTTAGTTGCAGACATCCGTCCAGGAGATTTGGTCAATCCCAACGGATTCAAAAACTACATCCGCATATTTGACCCCCTTTATGTGCAAGTAATTGTGCGATCGCTGTTTTTTGCGTTTGGTACTACAATAATTTGTTTAATTTTGGGCTTCCCTGTCGCCTATTGGATTGCTCAGATAGCACCGCAGCGTTGGCGGAATTTGCTACTATTAGGCTTTGTCTTACCTTTGTGGACTTCTTCGTTACTTCGTTCTTATGCTTGGATTACAATTCTTCGCCCTACTGGTTTATTGAACAGTTTACTCAGCAATTTAGGCTTACCTACTTTGGAATTACTTAACCAGAGTCAAGCTGTATTTATTGGTATGAGTTACAGCTTGTTACCCTATATGGTTTTGATTTTATATGCTTCTCTCGAAAAGCTAGACAAGCGGTTGCTAGAAGCGGCGGCTGATTTAGGTGCAAATCCGATAGAAACTTTTTGGCAAGTAACCGTACCGCAAATTTTGCCTGGAATTGCGGCTGCTTCCATGCTTGTATTCATCACAGGCTTAGGGGATTTTGTCGATCCAGAATTACTTGGTGGTGCTTCTAGTATGACGGCGGCACGGTTAGTTTATAACCAGTTTCTGGGAGCAACACAAAATTGGGGATTTGGTTCAGCTTTAAGTATGACGTTAATTTTGCTTGTTAGTATTGCGATCGCACTTTTAATTAAGTTTGGCGAGACTGCGCCCAAACGCTAAACTTTTCGTCACTTATATATAATAAGGGCATCAAACGCCAGCGAGACAACGGTTATGCGTCTCACCTGATCTCAAAAATGCGTTACCAACTACTGATGAACTTCCCTGTTCAGACGATACGCCAGTGGATAACGAAGATCAAAATTTTTTGCCCAATATTTTACTCTTCTTACTCAACTCCATTTGGGCAAATCGTATGGATTTGGTACTTCGGAGTAGATATGGCAGTATATCACACCACAGGAGTAAATCCCAGAGTACCTGTAGTGCCAGATGCTTTTTTAAGTGTGGGAGCAGAACGGAAAAAGGGTAGCAAATCACGTAAAAGTTACGCGGTTTGGGAAGAAAATGGGGTAATTCCAATATTCACATTAGAAATGGTATCCCACACCCCCAGAGGTGAATACGACGAGAAGCTAGATATATACAAAAAACTCGGTGTTTTGTACTACGTAATTTATAACCCTGAGTTTTGGCAACGCGACCAACATCAACCCTTTGAAGTGTATAAGTTAATAGATGGAAACTACCAACTACAAATAGGTGAACCTTATTTGATGCCAGAGGTGGGGTTAGGTATTGGGCGACACCAAGCTGTAATTGCCGGCATACAACAGGAGTTTTTATGTTGGTATGATGAGCGAGGAAATCGCTATTTGACAGATGCAGAACAGGCAGAACAGCAGCGACAAAGGGCCGAACAGTTAGCGCAATATTTACGTTCTATAGGTGTAGATCCAAATAATCTACCTAGTAATTAAGGCGATCGCATTTCCCAAAATATCAAACCGCAATGCAAGATTCATTAGTTATTAGTCAAATGACTAATGACTAAATGGTTTAAATCATCTGTATTACTATTAATTAACTCCTTAATTGTAGAAAGAAACTCATGCTCTAAATAAGGCTTAGTCAAATAAGCTTTTGCACCTAATTCTTGAGCAAGCTGGCGATGTTTTTCAGCGCTACGAGAAGTGAGAATCACTACAGGTATTTTTGCTAAATTGGGGTATTGACGGAAATTGCCCAACAACTCAAAACCATTCATTCGTGGCATCTCTAAATCGGAAATGACAACTTGTATTTCTGGATGTAACTGTAACTTTTCTAAAGCTTCTACACCATTTTGAGCTTGTATTACTTGATAACCAGATTTTTGCAGTGTGAGAGAGATAGTTTGGCGCAGACTAATTGCGTCATCTACAACTAAAACAACTTTTGGTAATTTATTCTCTGTTTCTTGAGAGTAACTGGATTGGGTTCCTTTCGGTAATTTATAATCTGGCTCTTGAGAGTAACTCGGTTGGGTTTCTATAGGTGAATTGTTATCTGACTCTTGAGAATAACTGGGTTGGGTTTCTATGGTTGTCGTAGAAGTAGAAGCAGCAAGTAATGGTGTAGATGAAAAAGTATGTCCTGATATTGCTAAGGCTTTTTTATTTGACAAAGAAGGTACTGGTAGCGCCATGACATCAAGTGTTGTTTGTTGAAGCTCACTAGATACCAGGAATGAAGCATCAATCACTAAGATGAGATTACCATTAGCTAAACTACTACAACCATAAATGTATTTTGCCGGTGCGATCGCATTTCCTAAAGGTCTAATTACCAGTTCTTGTTCACCAATTATTTGGTCAACTTCTAAAGCAAATCTTCCCTGATTTCGTCGTAGCAAAAGCACCGGATTTTTTGCTATGCTTGGGTCGTGATTACTTGATGTGTTGTATAAGGTATCATCATTAAAGCATGAATCATTATAACTAATCAACTTTGAAAGTTGACGGAGGCTGACCATAGTTTCATCATCGTCTGTATTCCAATATAAGACTTTTTGACCTTCTATTTCTTTTATTTGCTGCTCAGAGGGAATCAATATTTTTTCGATACTGTCCAAAAGAAGGGCATATACAACACCTTTGGCTTGAACTAGCATTAATTTTTCGGTAGTCATAGAAAAAGGAATTTTGAGTATGAATATTGTTCCTTGGTTAGGTAAGGATTGAACTGAAATTGATCCATTAAGTGCGTTCATCTGAGTCCGCACGATATCTAACCCCATACCGCGCCCAGAGATTTCACTTACTTTAGCAGCAGTAGAAAATCCGGGTGAAAATATCATGTCTAAAAGTTCAGATTCGACCAGATTAGAAGCATAGGTTTTAGTTTTTTCTTCAGTTTGTATGGGATAAAATTCAGCAGCTTTTCTGCGAATTCTATCTAAATTTAATCCCTGTCCATCATCTCTAACTTCAATAACAGTTTGGCTACCCTGATGATAGGCGCGGATTTCGATTAACCCTTGTTCTGCTTTACCAAACTCTCGGCGAAGTTGCGGAGATTCAATCCCGTGGTCAAAAGCATTACGTACTAAATGTAACAATGGATCGTACAGTTTTTCTGCGATCGCTTTATCAACTAGTACTTCAGTACCACTAAGTTTCAATTCTACAAGTTTGGCATGAACATTCCCCAACTTATTTACCATGTGGGGGAAGCGATTCAGAATATTGCCCAAAGGCGACATTCGTGCTTCTACTAAGCTATCTATAATATTAAGAGTTAAATTTTCTTGTTTGTCACTAATTTGGACAGCTTGCGTCACAAGCAAGTCAAGAGATTCTGTGGTTTCTTGTAGTTGTAGAGTCTCTTCTATTGCTTCATGCAATGTCATCTGAAAATCTGTATATACATCCATTTCTAAAGAGTCAAAATTCACTGCAAAATTTTGCGTTTGTTGTGAGGCAATATTTTGTTTTTGTAATGGTAAATCACGTAACTCATTTAAAGTTGTTTGGTGTCTACTGAGTTGCTGGATTAATTGGTCAATTATTTCTTTGACTTGTTCATTTTGCAAACTATGTCGTTTTTGGTAAATCAACGATTCTCCAGCTAGATAATTGAGGTGTTGCAGTCTCTCTGTATCTACTCGGATAAAAGAAGGTTGGCGAAAGTTTTTAGTTTGAACATACTCTGATTTATCTTCTGTTTCTTTGTTGATTTGTGTCGCTAAATCAGGTATGACTTCAATAGCTGTTTCAGGAAAATTTACAATTTCCTGCTCATTGACAGTTAAGGAATCACGCTTTACTGAAGAATCATTCGTGGTTGTCACCACTTGCTCTGTAAGATTTTCGTTAGCTTCTTCTCCCCATATTGCCTCTAGTAGGTTCTCAGTTGTTTGAGAAGGATCATTAGGTATTTCTTTAAGAACTAACAGTGTTTGTAACTTGGGATTATCAAGCCAGTTTTTCTCTTTATTAGTAACAGGAGGATAGTTTTTATATTCTTGGGCTAATCTATGAATTTGGTTTTGTAATATTTTAATGACTGATATGTAACTATCAGATATGTCAACAGAATGCTGAAATTTTGTAACGGCAAATAAAATTATTAAAATTATCCCATTTCGATAAATAGTAAGGCTTTGACTATCTTCTTCATCTTGAACAAAATCAAGAAACTTTTGTAGCCAGTTATCGATATAATCAAGTAAATTTTCTTTTTCTAATCTGGGAACCATTAAATCAAAATTAAGCTCTGCTTCTGGTATTTTGATTTCGTGATTAAACCAGCCAAAAATGTAACGAATGACTTTTAAATAAAACTTGGCAGTTGTTGGCTTTACTGATTCATTTTTATTATTATCAGATGTAGTGATAAATTGGTAAAATTGTTCTTCTGAATTATTTTGTAATTCTTCAGATAACTCATTATTTACCACTGTCGTGAGTTTTTCCAAAGCTGGAGAAGTTTTTCCGCCAGAAGTGCGATCGCCTTCTAATACCAATTTTTGTGCTTGTTGCAAATCTGCAAGAGCAATTTCTGCAATTTGCTGCACCTGAGTGGGGTTTGCTTGCAGCGCTGACAGAATTGTTTGAGAAATTTCTCCCAATCCAGGTAAATTTAGAGATTCTGCTAAACCGAGAAACACCTCAGCTTGAGAGTGTAAAAACTCGATAAATTTGTCATGACTTGGTGGATTGTTAACAGCTTTAGCAATACTGTTTAGACGTTGCTCTACTCCCACTTCAAAAACGGACTGGACAATATCAAATCCCAGTTCTTCAGAAGTAGGAATATGAGTTTCAGCACCAAATGCATCGCCCAGCTTTTCTTGCAACTGTGCAAACACTGAAGTCGCTCGATGGAGTAATTCTTCATCATTAACAGTACTGCCGATTAATTCGGTATTTAATGCTATGCTAAGACACTCATAAGCTTGTAACAAAAGTGTTTGTAATTCGGCATCAACTACCACTTTTGGATTATATAAAGCCTTAAATACATCTTCTAAAAAATGGGCTATCATCTTAATTACTTCTAGCCCAACATTAGCAGCACCACCTTTAAGCGTATGAGTAGCTCGCATTAAGTTATGAACTTTAGCAGTACTGTAATCTTCTGATAAGCTAAATAATTCTTGTTCAATAATCTGGACTAATTCTGGGGCTTCAGCCAGAAAGTAGATATATCCTTGTTCGCGGATTTCGTTATCTGTGATCATAAGTGGGGAGTGGAGAGTGGGGAGTAGGGAGTGGGGAGTGGGGAGTGGGGAAGATTGAAATTTACGTCTAATGTGAATTGAGTAGTTGAAAACCTTTCAGTTTCGTTGATAATTCCAAAATCATGGTTTTGTCCAAGCCTGAAACCCTTATGGAAAAATGGGATTTTTTAATTCACATCAAATGTAATTCCCTATTCGCTACTCCCCTTATTCTCTAAAGAACGAATCAAAGCACGGAGTAATCTTCCTACAGATTCACATTGCCTCAAAATAGGGGTGACTAGTTGAGTATCTGTAAGTCCAACTTTGGCTCTAGCTGATAGTAATAAGTGAGTTTCTAGTTCTTTGAGAGAGCCTTGTGCTATTCGGAGAAATTTTATGTATTTTGGGCGATACTCTCGCCCATAGCCCTCAGCTATATTTGCTGGAGTTGATACAGCTGCCCGACGAATCTGTGAAGTCATTCCGTAAAGTTCCTCTTTTGGAAATGCAATCGTTAGCTGATAGCAAGCTTCAGCTAAATTCATGCCTTCTTGCCAAACTATTAAATCTTGATAAGATCGAATTTCAGAAACTGTCATTTGCCACTCCCCACTCCCCACTCCCTATTCCCTACTTCACTTTAAACTTACTAGCAGTTGTTAATAAATCTTGCGCCATCCCTGATAAATCTTGGAACACACTAGCAATTTCTTGAGATTCTGCAAAAGTCTTATTAGCAATTTCTGCTACATCTTGCATTGATTTTGTGACTGTTACAGATTGCGTCATTTGTTTTTGAGTCGCTGCGGTAATTCGCTCGATTAGCTGGCTAATTTCGGCAGTTGCATAAACGATCGCATTCAAGTTTTGGCGAGTATCATTGACCAGATTTGTACCTTCCACAACCTGCTGAATACCAGTTTCCATCGCTACTGCTACTTCTCCGGTTTCTGCTTGAATCTCTTGGACTAATTTTTCTATTTCGATGGTTGCTGCTGCTGACTGGCGAGATAAAGAACGGACTTCATCAGCTACAACTGCAAAGCCTTTACCATATTCACCTGCACGGGTGGCTTCAATAGCTGCATTCAAAGCCAGCACGTTTGTCTGTGTGGCAAAATTACCAATCAAATTAACCACTTTGGAGATTTTTTGCGAAGATTCACTGAGGCGTTTAATCTTCTTGCTGGTTTGAGCAACGGTTTCACGAATTCCTTGGATTGCTTTTACAGTTAAGTTCATCGCAGTATCGCCAGACTCAACAGTTTCATTGGCTTGTTGTACCGCTACTTGCACTAACTCAGCATTCGTCACTACAGCTTGAGTAGAGTCTACCATCTGTTGAATCTCACCTAAAGCTGCGGTAATTTCCTCAGATTGTTGTTGTGCTAAATTAGTCAGTCCCGTTAGTGAAGCCTCGCTGTTACCGGAAGTTTGGGCAACTTGTTGAGCAGCTCCCTGTACCTGAAGAACGATTTGCCGCAGTGCTTGCAGGGTATTATTATAAGCATCGGCGATCGTGCCTAATTCGTCTTCTGTAATGGGTGCGCGTACTGTTAAGTCGCCGTTGAGGGCGGGTCTAAGGGCTAGTAAAAGTTGAATAGATCGTTGTTGTAGTAATTCTTTGGCTGCCTTTTCTCGCGCTGCGGCTTCTGCTAATTTGGCTGACTGTCCTTGTACTTGTTGCAAATATTCAGTCTGTTGTAATGCTAGCCCTAACTGGTTGCCAATGCGTGCTAACAAGGTGACTTCCGATTCATCCCAATCACGAGTTCCAGAATTTTGATAAGCTGCTAGCAATCCCCACAATTGTTCCCCAGCAAATACAGGAACAATTACATAAGCTTTAACTTCAAATTGCTCTAAAATCTCAATGTGGCAAGGAGAATGACCTACCTGATAAATGTCATTAACAACAAAGTTTTCTCCTTGGGCATATCGACCTCCTTGAGTTTCTTGTAAGTGGGTATCTTCCCAGACAGTTTTGATATCGGGGCCTACCAGTTTTACCCAAGTATGAGCTACTGATTCTGCTACAAATTCACCACTCCAATTAGGGTTGAAGCGATAGACTGCGACGCGATCGCATCGTAGTAATTGCCGTACTTCTTGATTAGTTGTTTTGAAGATTTCTTCTACATCTGAAGATTGCCGAATGCGGTTACTAATTTTAGTGACAGCTTTCTCTTGTTCCGCTATCTGAGCTAGTTTGTCAGATTTCAACCGAACTAATTCCAAATAATCTATCTGTGATTTAGCTAGGCTAAATTGTAAGCTAGTCTGAACCAAAAAGTTAACTTCCCAGGTTTCCCACTCACGGGAGCGAGAATTTTGATAAGCTGCCAGCAAACCCCACAATTTCTCCCCGAAGAATATAGGAACAATTATGTAAGCTTTGGCTTCAAACTGCTCTAAAATCTCAATATGGCAAGGAGCAAGCCCTACTTGATAGATGTCATTAACAACAAAATTTTCGCCTCTGACATATCTACCTCCCTTAGTTTCTTGCAAGTAGGTATCGTCCAAAACGGTTTTAATATCAGGGCCTACCAGTTTTGTCCAACCAGTACCCACAGACTCAGCCACAAATTCGCCACCCCAGTCAGGGTTAAAGCGATAGACTGCGACGCGATCGCATCGTAATGATTGACGCACTTCTTGAGTGGTTGTTTTGAAGACGCTATCTACATCTAAAGATTGTCGGATGCGACCTACTATTTTAGTAAAAGCTTTTTCTTGTTCAACTATTTGAGCTAGTTGCTCAGATTTCTTATGCATCTGTTCTAGATATTCGCCTTGTGAGATAGCCACACCAAATTGCAGTCCAATTTGGGTAACAAAGCTTTCTTCCCAAGGTTGCCAATCACGAGGCCCAGAATTTTGATAAGCTGCCAGCAAGCCCCATAATTTCTCTCCAGCAAATATGGGTGCAATGATGTAAGCCTTCATTTCATACTGCTCTAAAATATCAATGTGGCATTGAGCATGACCCATTTTATATATGTCTTTGGCCACATAGCTTTCCCCCCTGGCATAACGTCCTCCTTGGGTGTCTTGCAAGTGGCTATCTTCCCACACCATGTAAAAATCGGGGCTGACCATTTTTACCCAGCCATTACCCACTGACTCAGCGACAAACTCGCCACTCCAGTCAGGTTTGAAGCGATAGACGGCGACGCGATCGCACTTTAGTAATTGCCGTACTTCTTGAGTGGTTGTTTGAAAAAGCTTCTCGACATTTGATGCCCGCAAAATTTTGTCGATGACTTTAGCCACAGATTTTTTTGCTAGTATGCGCTGCTGTTCTTCTCTTTTGAATTCAAAACTCTGTAATTTGTATATGAGTTCTGTTGTAATTTGGGATAGTAGGCTAATTTCTACTTCTTGCCACTGCCGCGTTGATAAGCAATTATTTACTACCAGTAATCCCCATACTTTACCTTCTATTACAATCGGTAAACTCAAACTAGCTTTAATTTGAAATTTATCTAGAAGTTGCTTTTGATAAGGGGTAAGTTGAATCTGACTAACATCATCAATAACTACAGGTTCTATATAGTCTTGATTGGTATATAAACCAAAAATAATTCCCGGAATATTTTCGCCTAAAGTTGGTGTCCAACCTAATGTTCTTGATTCTGCTAAAACATTACCTGAATCAAAGGAAGTAAACTGATAAATTAAGGCGCGATCGCAGCCAATTTTTTCTCTAATTTGCGCTACAGTAATTTTGAGTAGTGTATCAAGGTCTGGCGCTTGGCGCATGTGAGTTGCGATGTCTTGCAACTGTCGCCGCCAAGTTTTAAATTCCTGAGCGATCGCATTTAACAAAGATATTTCATTGCCAGCAATATTTTTTATATTAGCGTTCCCATTCAGATTTTCTACTTCAGAGATTAAATGCTGATTTTCCTGGCTATTGTTATACAAAAATGTCATTTTATTAACCTCAAAATTTATTAGAGTAATAGTTGGTTATTAGACCGATAACAAGGAACTAGTATCTGGCTAAAAAAGATTAGAAATCATTAAATTAATATGCCTAATCACTCATGATCAAGCCTTTAATTGTGAATTTTCCACATCGGAGCTTGGATAATTGTTATGGCATCCAAGTTAAAAATCATATCCTCAGAATCATTAATAAAATATCCCTGTAAAAAAGGTGATATTTTAGGATAAAATAATTCGCTACTTGGGGGCTTCATTCGCTGTGTATCTAGCCATTCAATATCTATCAGTTGTCGCACTAATAGTCCTAAATACTTCCCTTTGTTTTCGAGAACAATCGCCATCATTTTTGAAAGTAAATTTGCTCCTTGCGAAATTGGAGGATAACCTAACATTGCCTCTAAATCTACTAACCAAAGCATCTCACCGCGCCAGTTATAGATACCCAAGACGCTACTGGGCATCTGAGGAACGGCACATATTTCTGGTAATGATACTTGCAAAACTTCTGTAATATGTTGTAATGAAATTATCGCTGTATCCCTTGCTCCCAAATTAAAACTTAAAAACTTTTCCTTGGTTTCCAAAGTTATTAGTTCCTTTATGCTTGATTATTGCTCTCTAGCCACTATTTGGAGTATTATTTTATTTTGTACAAGTTCTCAATTAGAAAGATAGACTTCTAGTTTTTTGTGGATTTATCAAATTTTCCCTAGCTAATTAATCGTTTCAAAACTACCGTTAGTTCTTCTCGATCAATCGGTTTGGATAAATAACCATCAGCGCCCAACATATTACCCCAAATTTTATCTACATCACTATTTTTTGTAGAACAAAACACTACAGGTATTTTGCTAGTACTAGGATTGTTTTTTAACTCTCGGCAAATTTCAAAGCCGCTTTTACCTGGTAAAATTACGTCAAGAAATATTAGGTCTGGCTTATTTTTATCTATTTTATCTTGAGCTTCTTCACTGCTTGTGGCGCTAATCACAGAATAACCTGCCTGTTGCAAGTAACGGCTGATTATTTCCATATCTGTTAAGCCATCTTCAACAACTAAAATAGTATTCATGGTAATTACCCTTTAAAAAATTTTAAGCATGTAAACAAATTAGACATACAAATCCTAAATTATGCGTGAATAAGGACATTTAAGGAACTAGATACTAGTACAGTACCGCGGAAATAAACTTACCATTTGAAAATATTTAGAAAGCCCAAAATTAAAGTATGCGTAGATTTTGACTTTTGGCTTGTGTTACTAGCTCCTAACTCCTTATCATAAATAATATTCACAGAGCAAATAGGACTGCTTTGAAGAAGAATTCAGAAGTCAGAATTCAGCAGTCAGAATTAATCAGTCGGGGATTCAGACCCGCGACTGATTGAAGACCTCCAAATCGGAGATTTGGAGGGGGTTTTAGACCCGTTTATTCATCCGCTAAATCGATTCAGAATTCATACTGAATTCTGGCTCCTGACTTCTGAATTCTGTTTGATAAATACAAAATCTGTATTTGTCTAATTTTGATGCAATCTTTATATATTAACCTCCGAAAAATTACGTAATGAACATAATTTAATATATGTTTTAGTTACGTAATAAATTTCGGTTTTATATAAAAAAAGTAGGTGGATTTAAAAACGCCACCTACTTGCATCTTATGAATTTGGATTTCTCATTTATCACCCCAGTAATTTTATGTTTACTGGGGTGGAAAAGTTTATCGATTGTAAAATTTTTTGTTATCGCTATTCTTAATCAATAGGCTCATGCTGAGGAATGAAATTGTAAAACTAATCAGATTAGTTGATAATTAATCATCAATAAAAATTATTACAGCATTTTGCAACCAAATGAGGTATAAAACCAAGGATTTACAAATCAAATTATTCTTCTCCTTTCTGCTCAAAACCAGTGACTTTGTACCTCATGCAAAAGAAAATTGCTGTAATTCTCGCTACTTACAAACTTCTAAATTAGCTTGAGTCTTATCGATGGATACACTCGGCGTAGGTAAATATTTACGTACTATACTCATTACCTTGTCAGGCACTACAGGTTTAGTTATAAAATCTGTAGAACCGACTACCTTAGCACGAACTCTATCTAAAAGACCATCACTACCTGTTAATATAATTACTGGTGTATTGGCGAAAGCAGATATTCGTCGCAACTGAGTACAAATTTCGTAACCACTGGCGACTGGCATAATCAAATCCAAGAAAATCAGGTCTGGTTTATCTTGAATTAGGGTTGGGAGAGCTTGTACAGCATCTTGAATTTTGATAAACCTTAGTCCATTGGAAGTGATAATATCCTCTAGCATTTTACAGACCTGAGGGCTATCATCTACGCAGGCTACTAATGGAGCAATTGATTTCTTTGGTTGTGCGTTGATAGGCTTATTATTGCCCTCCATGACTACTAAGGGCATGTCAGGTATTTCCACTAATTCGATGATTCCTTTAAGGATATAAGGAAGCAATGAACGAGTGAGCGGCAATACATTCTGCTTCATTTTCACGGCTAAATCTCGCAAAGTTAATTTGCCGTTGATTAAATTTACAAAGTTTTTGTAGACAGATGGACTTACCATCTGCTGAAGTTGTTCTGGTCGCCGTAGAATTGGTGCCAAGTCAGGAGAAAAATTTGCTAAACCTGCTTCTGACCAAATTTTCCACGAGTCTTCCATGTGTTTTACAGACATTTCTGCACTCGTGAAGCTCATTGGTGCTTCTAAGATAACTTCTTGACTGCGATTGCAACTTATAGAAGCAAAATTTCCTTGTATAGCTAGGTCAAATAATAATTCTGCTATGGTGTTTTCGGCAATAGACTGAATCTGTTCTCTCTGAACTTTCTGTTTTTTATGAAAGATTTCTAGAAGGCGATAATCCCAGTAATCCATTGATACGTCTTGTAAACGCAACTGCAATTTATCAACATCAATCTGGGGACAATTTTGAGCCATCTGTCTACGCCAACGGCGGAAGGGATGAGTTCCACCTGTTGCCCAAACTATCCGCCCCAGCCGATAATAAAAAGTCCATTGGCTGCCTTTAGAACTTTTAATATTTAATTTGCCATTGTATTGTAGCTGAGTACAAGTTTTAAATTCATTAACTAGGTTATTTGAAAAAATAAGTTCCGACTGGGGCATATTTTGTTCCTTATATTAAAAAGCCAGCTATTGAGAAACCCACACTAGTACCGCAAGTCAAAAGTCACTTATTCTTTAATTTTTTATGATTTATGACTGTTGGGAATGATAGGTTTATTTCCACCGACCTGTACTAGCTATATGCTGGTTAGCAGATAGGTCAGTAAATGCCAATATATTTCGTATGTGGCAGTCTATATCAAGTTTATAAAGTCAAGGGATATAGGAGAATAGCAAAAATATTACTAGTAAAAAAGTCATATAGCATAGAGTTGATTCTCGGCAAATTTTATGACTCAAATAGGTTGCTATAGCCCACATCATTAAGAAAAATGCATTCAGTATTTATATCTTTAATTTTAATAATTTTCATACGGAATTCTATCCGTATAATTTCTGAATTTTTATTTAAAAAACATTGGCAGTCTCTTTCTAGATTTCATTTATTTAGATTGACAATGTATCTTAAAATATTTATTTTTATTTACATTTATTAATATTTATTGCTTGTAGAGAGACGCGAAATTGGACTGGGCAACTCTTGGAGAGGCTACACCAACGCTAATGCGTCTTTCTACATACCTGAAATTACCACTAATAATTATTAAGTGTATCAAGTATTTATTTAGGATAACTTATTTAAGGTTTGTTGTGGTTTTGATAACTGATAACAGCTGCCCTAAGATTACTTTGGTGTTCTGAAAGAAGCCGATCGCCTTCGTCTTTTTCTAAACCAGTCCAGTGCATTAATAGCGCTAGCTTAACCCATTTACCACTGCGTTCTAATAAAAAACCAGCTGCTTCTCGACTTAAACCTGTGAGGTCTTGCAAAATTCGCAAGGCGCGATCGCGTAACTTTTGATTTGTTACTGCTACATCTACCATGCGATTACCATAAACTTTGCCTAGTTTGACCATCACCCCAGTAGAAAGGATATTTAAAGCTAATTTTGTGACCGTACCAGCTTTCAGGCGAGTTGAGCCAGCGATTATTTCTGGCCCTGTTAATAGGCGAATGTCAATATCGGCATCAAAGCTAACTTGTTCTGCGGGAACACAGGCGATAAAAATAGTCTTGGCTCCTCGCACACGAGCAGCACGAAGCGCACCGTGGACATAAGGCGTTGTCCCACCTGCGGTAATGCCGACTACGACATCTAGCTGGGTAATTTGTCGCCCTGCGATCGCAGCCTCCCCATCTTCGATGCTATCTTCTAAATCTTCCGAACTGCGTACCAGTGCGCCAGCACCACCAGCAATAATCCCCTGTACCAACTCTGGGGGCGTACAAAAAGTAGGTGGACACTCAGCAGCATCTAACACTCCTAACCTGCCACTTGTGCCCGCACCGATATAAAATAAGCGTCCTCCGTGGCGCAAACGCTCTGCGGCGCTATCAATTGCTTGTGCCAATTGAATCTTCGCCGCCGCAACCGCCTCGAGAGCCTTTTGGTCTTCGCTATTAAACAGCTCTACCAATTCCAGAGAACTGAGCTGGTCTAAGTTAAGACTGTTAGGATTTACCAGCTCGGTTAAAAGATGCCCACGTTCCTGCAAGTTTGTCATTTGTCATTTGTCCTTTGTCATTTGTTCTACCCTGCGGGAAGCCGCAGAAGCGTCTATGTCATTTGTTCTACCCTGCAAGAAGCCACAGAAGCGTCTATGTCATTTGTCTTTTGTCAGTTAGCGACTAGTGACCAATGACTAATGACCAATGACTAATGACTAATTACAACAATCCTTCTAATTTGCGACGCATCTTCTCTAGTTCAGAATCAGATAATTCTGGTTCTTCTAGTGGCTGTTGATTAAGAGGGTAGGTGTCTTCAACAGTATCCTCCTTCTGAGCGTCTGCTTGCCAGTCAGTTTGTTCGACGTTAAGTTCTGGGGGAGTTACAACTAAATTGCTGGCTTCTGGGATGATTTCCCATTCATATCCAGCACTTTCGCAAAATTCCTTGATTTCCTCAGCATCGATCGGCTCTGGTGTAGGTGAGGGAAAATCCTGAGCTTCTAACATCAGGGCAAAGCGGGTGGCGTCGTCTTCTGACTCGAACATCAGAATTTTATTGCGATCGCCTTCCCGAATGGTATGAATTCCCTCATTTTCTGTTCGAGCATTAAAAATTAACACAAAAACACGCATTGGTGTAATCATCTGTCTTTTTTAAGGTCTATCCATATTAAAGTTCTATGTTGTGCCTCAGCGAAAGTCACAGGAACAATTTTCATTCTATTGGGATCAGATTTACCTGAAAACGCCAATATTATGAAGCATAAGTATTGGATTAAGCAAATACCGTAACTTGACCAATGAGGTCTTGGTTTAGTTAGCGTATCCTGGAAATGGCATACTGAATCAGCGTGTCAGTTAATGCTTGTGTGTGCCAGCAATATCTGGCAATTAATACTGTGAAAGCAAATGACTAAATCTCCCAATCAAGATATTCCCTCACCATGTCCTATCCGCAAGCGTCTATGGTTGCTGGTGTTGAGTCGGGGTAGCATTGCTTTGGGCGGACTTTTGCTGTTAGGAGTTATTGTCGGTATTTGTCGGTTGTGGACTTTTGTCCAAACAGAGTTAACACCTTTAGCACAACAAAGTCTCACAACTACACTCAACCGTCCGGTAAAACTGGGAAAAGTCACACAATTTTCGTTGACGGGAGTGCAGTTTGGGGCTTCAGCTATTCCAGCGACATCCACAGATCCAGATTGGGCTACAGTTGAAGCTGTAGAGGTGGGTTTTGACCCTTTACAACTAATCTTTAACCGCCATCTAAAACTAGATGTTACCTTAGTCAACCCAGATATTTATATTGAACAGGATAAACAAGGGCGCTGGGTTTCTACTAATATAGCGCCGTCGCGTGAAGGCGCTGCTATTAAAACCGATTTGGACAAGCTGTGGTTTCGCAATGCCAAGCTGGCCTTGATGCCGCAGAAGAAGGCAGGGGGAGCAGGGGGAGAAGCAAGGGAGCAGGGAGCAGGTGAGACCAGCCCCCGTCTTGGCGGTCTCCGTCACGATGGGGGACTGGCGAACCCGAAGGGGAGCAGGGGGGAAGAGTTGCGACCCTCACTCCGCCCCTCAGACTCATCTTCTTTATCTCCGGTAACATTTTCTCAAATCAATGGTTCTGCACAACTTCTAGCAAATAACCAGTTGATCAGGTTTGATGTGGGGGGGCTAGCAGACAGTGGTGGCAGTATTTCTATTCAGGGAGAGACGCGTTCTCGGGTGCTAGCAGGGAACTTTCAAGTGCGATCGCAAAACTTCCTGGCTGTGGATATTTATCGATTAATTAAGTTACCAGTGAGTTTACAGGCGGGTCGAGCCAATGGCGACTTGTTAGTTAGGTTAGCACCAGGACAACGGACTTTATTGTATGGCAACGCTACTGTGCAAGGCGTAACAGTTCAAGTGCCCAAAGTTCCGCAACTGTTGAGCAATAGCCAAGGAAATCTTCGCTTCCAGGGAACGGAGTTGCAGTTAAACAATGTTACTAGTAACTACGGCAAAATTCCCCTAGTGGCTACGGGAATCATCGACTCTCAAGCAGGCTTTAAGTTGGCAGCGCGTGTTAATGCGGTGAGTTTGGTTAATGCCCAAGAGACTCTCAAGGTAAAACTACCTGTGCCGATCGCTGGACAAGTACAAGCTGATTTGCAGATTACTGGATCAACTACCCAACCAATTCTCTCAGGTACAGTTACCACTATTCAAACTGCTCGGATTGACAAAGTTGATTTTAATACCATCAGTAGTAAGTTTGAACTTGCTACTAGTTCCTCTTTAATTACCCTAAAAGATATTCAAGGTAAAGCTAAAGTTGGTGGTGATATCACGGGCGCTGGGACAATTCAACTCGGTAAAAATCCGCGACTGGATATAAATTTCGCTGCCAAGAATGTTCCAGGGGATGCGATCGCAAAAGTTTATGACATAACACCCAACTTTCAAATCGGCAATGTCTCAGGTACTGCCCAACTAACTGGCCCTCCCACAAATGCCCAAACGGCGGTACAATACCAGGCTCCTAACGGGACTTACCCAGGAACGGGTGAAGTTGCGATCGCTCCAAATCGCAATGTCTCTTTCCGCAATGTAGCTCTGAATGTAAGTGGTGGTACAGTCCAAGCAACTGGTAGTTACGCCAATCAGCGTTGGCAAGCTGTGGCTGTTGCTTCCGGGGTAAAATTGGAACCCTTTGTAGACAAAAGTCAACTACAAAATGTCTCTTTGGGGGAAGCACAGTTTAATGGTCGTCTCATTCTCTCAGGCAGCACAGCACCATTTAAAATTGCTACGATTCGCAGTGATGGTGGAGGAGTTCAAATTGGCGGCGGTACAGTTGCAGTTTCTAATATCCAACTACAAGACCAAAGCTTCTCTGCTCAACTCGTAGCTAATGGTGTGCGGTTGGGACAAATATTAAAACAGTCTCCCCCAGCTTTAAATAACCCATTGGCGGGTACGTTCCAAATCGCAGGCAACAGAGATAATTTCAGCCTGAAAACCCTCCGTGGCAGTGGCGAGGGTCGTCTTGCTATTGGGGATGGTACGGTTACAGCTTCTAATATTCAAGTAGCTAATGGTACATATCAGACGCAAGTTCAAGCAAATAATGTTCCTGTGCAGCAGTTGACAACAGTACCAAAGCAGTTCCAAGGAGCGTTAACTGGTCAGTTCAACGTCGCGGGTTCTGTTGACTCTTTTAAGCTGCAAAATATTCAAGCCAACGGTCAAGCACAGATAAATGTTGCGCGTGGGATTATTACAGCCTCTAATATTCAAGTAGCTAATGGTGCATATCAGGCGCAAGTTCAAGCAAATAATGTCCCGTTGCAGCAGTTAGCAGCAGTACCACCGCAGTTTCGAGGGACGTTAACTGGTCAAGCAAACGTGGCGGGTTCTGTTGAGTCGTTCCAACCGCAAACTATCCAAGCCAGTGGTCAAGGACGGGTGAATCTTGCAGGTGGAACGATCGCAGCCTCTAATATCCAGTTGGCTAATGGTCGCTATCAAGCTGTAGTTAATGCTTCCGGTTTGGAATTAAATCGCTTAAATCAGCAATTGCGGGGTCAGTTTGGCGGTCAGTTGCAATTAGCTGGCAAGTTTGGCTCATCCAAATTAGCTGATGTACGTGCTGCTGGACAGGTGCAATTATCCCAAGGTATCCCCGGTCTTGAGCGACCCTTGAATGCTGCGATCGCTTGGAGTGGTGAAAGGCTGACCATTGAACGAGCAACTGCTCCCGGTTTAAGTGTTACTGGTAACATATTAGCCAATGCAAGAAAGGCAGGTATACCGGAAATTACTGCATTAAATCTCAACGTCCAAGCCCAGAATTACAACTTAAAACAGTTACCAATCAATCTTCCTAATCAGGTTGCTGTGGCGGGGAGAGTGGATTTTAATGGTCAAATCACTGGTAAGCTGCCCTTGCCAAATGTGGTAGGGCAAATTAATTTACGAGACTTAGTTGTTCAAAATATTGCTTTTGAACCATTGTTAAGTGGAAACATCGATTCAGCACAGGGACGCGGGCTAAATTTGAACTTGGCAGGAAATCGCGATCGCCTGGCCTTCAATTTAGATGCTAATAATCGCCCGAAATCCTTCTTAGTAAAATGGCAGCAAGCATCAGCTATAGGTAATGCTCAAGGTAATGATTGGACGCTCAAACTTGCAAATTTTCCCTTACAAATATTGAATTTGACTCCGCCAGCAATTACTCGATTAGGTACTGGTAAGATAGCTGGTTTGTTAACTGGAGATTTGCTATTTAATCAGCAGACATTGGCAGCAACGGGGAATTTAGCGATCGCTAATCCACAAATTGGGCGGCTTAAAGGTGATCGTTTAGCTGCTCAATTCCGCTACAGTGATGGGAAAGGTACACTTACCAGTAGCGAATTTGTCAAAGGCAAAAGTAGTTACGCTTTTGTCGGTAGTTTTGATCAAAGTCCTAAAGGCCCTCAACTACAAGGTAAACTGAACGTCAACCAGGGAGAGATCCAAGATGTTCTAACGGTAGCGCAGATATTTGATTTACAAAACTTGCCAGGTGGTTCAGCAGAAATCTACGGCACAGCAGAGGATCTAACCACCACCCCTCAAGGAGCGCCAAATCAACCTTTATTAACCCAAATCCAACGGTTTTCTGAAATTGAAGCTTTGGTAGAACAACAGGAAGAACAGCGACTTAATTCCACTCCTATACCAGATTTAGCAGACTTAAAAGGAACTTTCAACGGGGAAGTGGCTGTAAATACAGCTACAGCCAATGGATTATCAGTAGATTTTAATTTGAATGGACAAGACTTTGCCTGGGGTAAAAAGGAAGAACTGAATCGTTATTATACTGCCGACAAAGTGATTGCCGAAGGTAACTTTGAAAATGGTGTTTTGAGTTTGCGACCTTTACGGCTTGAATCTGCAAACAGGTTGATTGCCTTTACGGGTAACGTTGGCGGTGATGAACAATCTGGACAGTTGCGGGTGAATAATTTGCCTGTACAAGTGCTGAATAATTTTGTCAAACTACCAGTTGGAATCAGAGGTAATCTTAACGGTACAGCAGCCTTAGCAGGCAGCATTGCTAATCCCCAAGCTAGAGGAGAATTGCAAATCACAGAAGGATTATTGAATCAAAATAAAATAGATTCAGCGATCGCAAGTTTCAGCTATGCCAACGGACGCTTAAACTTTGGTAGTACGGTAGCAGTTGCTGGGCCAAAACCTGTTGATATTACTGGTAGCATCCCTTATAAATTGCCTTTTGCAACCGTTGCACCAGACAGTGAGCAAATCAATTTAGACATGAAGTTAGAAAATGAGGGATTAGCGCTGTTAAACGCATTGACTAATCAAGTAGTATTTGAAAAAGGTGAAGGAGAAATAGACCTCAAGGTACGCGGAACATTGCAAAAACCCGAAGTAAATGGAACTGCTACTATTAATAATGCTACTTTTTCAGCCCAAGCTTTGCCAGGTAAAGTAAGACATGTTACGGGTAAAGTTCTGTTTAATTTTGATACCATCTTAGTAGAAAATCTTCAGGGTCGATTTAGCCGTGGAAAGGTAGAAGCTGCTGGAGAAATTCCCATTTTCAACAATGACAACACTATCAACAATCCCTTGAGAGTTAATCTCGATCAGCTAGCGTTAAATCTGAAGGGACTTTACCTGGGAGGTGCTAGCGGCAATTTACAGATTACTGGTTCTGCTCTTAACCCAGTAATTGGCGGTAAAGTAAATTTATTTGATGGTCAGGTATTACTAGCAGAATCTACTAGCACCGCTTCATCTGCAAATAGTGGTATTGGCGTATCACCCACAAAAGCCAATAAGCAGAGTAAATCTCAAATTGGAAATGGGACGGGAAATACGGTTGCTAGATTTAATAATTTAGATTTAGAACTCGGTAAAAACGTCGAAATTACCCGTCCACCTATTCTCAGTTTCCGCGCAACTGGTAATCTCATAGTTAACGGCTCAATCAATCAGCCAATACCCGATGGTACTATCCGACTAGAACAAGGTGGAGTAAATTTATTTACTACCCAATTTAATCTTGCTCGTGGCTATACACACACCGCAACTTTTAGTCCCTCTCAACCCCGTGATCCCAACTTAGATATTCGGCTATATGCCAAGGTACTGGACGTAACCCAAAGTAATGACTTCAGCCGGGTAAATACCACAGGTTTATCAGCATTAGAGAGTGTTCGAGTCGAAGCCACTATTAACGGTCTAGCCAGCAAACTGAACGAAAATCTAGAACTAACAAGTAGTCCGTCACGTAGTCAAACCGAAATTGTGGCACTTTTAGGAGGTGGGTTTGTAGACACCCAAGGACGAGGTGACAGTACTTTAGGTTTGATTAACATCGCAGGTTCGGCTGTGTTCAACAATTTTCAGTCAGCTTTTAACCAGATTGGGAGTAGCTTTGGCTTAAGTGAACTCCGGATATTTCCTACCGTTATTTCTGATAATCCCGAAGCTGGAAGGAGCAGTTCAACTTTGGAATTAGCAGCAGAGGCTGGGGTTGATATTTCTTCTAAAATCTCGGTTTCCAGCATCAAAATTTTGACAACAAATGACCCCTTTCAGTGGGGTGTTAACTACCGAATAAACGATAAGTTTCGTGTCCGCGCTTCCACTAACTTAACCGATGATAGTCGTGCAGTAGTGGAGTATCAAACACGGTTTTAAATAAATCTCTTTAATTTTAAATTATGAATTAGTTCCTGTTCCCTCTTCTCCTTGCTTCTCAATAGCTTGTCGTACCTGTTCAACATTCAATTCTAATGCTTGGGCGATTTGCTCTATACTTAAACCAAACTTAAGCAGACGGGGTATAGTCTCCAGCTTTGTTTCTTCCTTTACTTCTTGGTAAAATTTAGTTTGTCTCCAATCAGTTAATCCAAACATCGCTTCCAACTCCTGCTGAGTTTTGTTTACAAATTTATAGATAAGCATTCTCTCTACTAATTCTAAGAGATTGCTACGGTTAGCTTCATCCGTTTGCTGTACTTGATTTATCAAGTTTTTCGCTTGCTGTACGGCTTTATCTTCTGTTGCAACTACTAACTTAATCACACCTAGCCCAATCGAAGACAATGGGACATCATCTAACTCATCTAAATAAATTATCCGAATTTGCTGTTGAGCCAATGATGTTTAATAAATGAATGGCACGCCTGGGTCGAGACTGCGTTGAGCAAAAAGTAATACCGCTTGCCAACGACATTGAGGTTTATATTGATTTATATACAGGAAAGCCTCTGTTATTATTCGCCAATAAATATCATCATCGCGCTGAAACTGTACCTCAACAAAATAGATTGGATATTCTGGAAAGTCAGGTTTGGGTACGAATAAACCATCGATACGGCGTGCTAGTTCTTTTATTTCTACCGAGGTAAATTGGTAGTGCAACGCCAGGGATTCAGATTGTTCCAAAAGTTCAAATAAGACACCTGGAAAAGTTTGAAATAAAGTGTAAAAAATCGTGTCTGTTTTCATGCACTCTGGATGTTTAAATATTTTGATATATTCATAAGTAAATATTAGATGTTGATATTATCGCCCCCCTCTTGATTGATAATTAATCGTAAAATTGATAATCCTAAAATTATCAGAAATAGCACTAAACCAATTGTGCAAGCATAGCTGATTTCCAAGTTACCAAAAGCTTGCTCGTATAAATAATAAACAATCGTTTTTGAGCTATTAAGTGGCCCCCCTTGTGTCATAATATATACTTCTTCAAATACTTTGGTGGCAGAAATAGCCGAAATCACCGCCACTAATGCTAAATACGGCTTCATCAAAGGTATGGTAATATCCCAATGTTTACTGATACCATCAGAACCATCGATCGCAGCAGCTTCGTACACATCAGCAGGAATAGATTGCAACCCCGCTAAATAAATCACCATGTAGTAGCCTAGCCCTTTCCACACGGTGACAGCCATAACACTAGCAAGAGAAATTGGTACAATACCAAAAATTTTTTCTGGGCTAGTTAACCAAGGAATGCCTTCTGGAAAAAGGCCCAAAGCTTTCAAAAATTGATTCAGTAATCCGTTTTCTGCATACAGCCATTTCCAAGCTATTCCGGCAACCACCATTGAAATTACCACTGGGGTGTAATATGCGGATCTAAACCAATTCATCCCCCGCAGTTTCTGATTTACCAAAATTGCCAGCACTAAGGGAGCAATTACTAAAATTGGGACTACACCCACAAGATATAGAAAAGTGTTTTCCAAGGTTTTCCAAAAAACTGCATCCTTCCAAAGCTTGAGGAAGTTGGCAAAACCGATCCATTGTGGCGGCTGGGCAATATCTTCGTAGCTGGTAAAGCTGAGGTAAAACGCTTGCAGTGCAGGCCAAAAGACTGTTAACGCCAAAAGAATTAAGGCGGGTAGTAAAAATAAATAAGGGGTCAATCGCTGTTTGATGAATATCCAATTTTTAGGTGTTAATTGATTCATATAAGGTCTAATAGTTGTTTTCACTTTGTCAGCAAGAATTTGGAGATGTGAGTAGATTTAAGCTTCAATATTCTAAAGGGATATATTTGCGTAGCGCTAATTAATAATTCGGAGAGAATTACGATGGAAACTCAACACAACCCGCCAATTGAACATCAAAATGTCCCCATAAACCACCGTGGACTGCATGAATTTTTGTATAGTTCTGACGATGAACACACCGCTACTGAGGTGAGTATAACCCCTGAACTGGCAAACGATGGTACTGAAATTATTGAGCTTGAGGCATGGAGTGCATCTGCTCAGAACGCTAAAATTGCAGGTGTTTACGCAGTATTAGACGCAGAACGCCAGGTGCAGTACATTGGCTATTCTCGGAATGTGTTGCTTTCTCTAAATAGTCATGTCAGTCAAAATGGTCAGCAAAAATGTGCTTTTGTACGTGTGCAAGCGTTCAAGTTCCCCAAGCGTCAAGAAATGGAAGATTTGAGAGATGCGTGGATAGCAGAACTCGAAAGTATACCACCTGGTAATGCAACTGATGGCGATATGTGGGCTGGTACGGTAGGGGAAGCTGCCAAGGCCGTAATGTCAGAGGTGGAACGTCAAGCCTACGAAGAGAAAAAGCTAAAACTGCGGAAAGCAATGGCTGACACAACCCTTTCTAAAGAAT
This sequence comes from Nostoc sp. ChiVER01, assembly GCF_034531155.1. Classification (NCBI taxonomy): domain Bacteria; kingdom Bacillati; phylum Cyanobacteriota; class Cyanophyceae; order Nostocales; family Nostocaceae; genus Nostoc; species Nostoc sp. ChiVER01. Next base: position 379,573 of record NZ_JAVRBS010000001.1, read on the forward strand.
CAGAAACAATAGATGCGACTATGGCCGAACGTCAGCGTCAGCTTGAAGCTGCTGTGACAAATGATGATTGGAGTGTAATTATTGACGCACAGACACAAGAAACCAAGTTTTAGGATGAGGTTTCTTCAGAGAGCGTTAGCCCCTAGTCCTATAGCTTTACTGCTTCAATGACGTTTATTGGTAAAGAAGTGGGAACGATGCGAGTGAGTTTGAAGCCTGCTGATGCTAAAAGCGATCGATATTCGCCTTCAGTGCGTTCGCATCCACCTGTCATCACCAGCATATTCAGGTCGATAAGCTTGCCAAAGGATGAGGATGGGTTATTACCAGGGGTAATTACTTGTTCAAAAAGCAAGAGTTTGCCATCTTCTGGCATCGCTTGATGACAGTTCTTCAGAATCACAAGGGATTTTTCATCATCCCAGTCATGAATGATGAACTTGAGCAGATAAGCATCACCACCAGATGGTACTGATTCAAAAAAGTTTCCTGCAATAGTTGTGCAACGATCTGCAAAATTTTCTCCTTGCAAGCGAGGTTTTGCATTCTCTATCACCTTCGGTACATCAAAGAGAATGCCTTTGAGTTTTAGATTAGCTTTGAGTATGGTAGTAATTAAACTACCCTGTCCGCCTCCGACATCCACCACAGTGTTAAATGAAGAGAAATCATAGTTATTTATAATTGCTTCTAGTACTGTAGCGGTCACATTGGTCATTGACCGATCAAAGAGTTTGCCAGCTTCAGGATTTTGAGCGTAGTAATCCCAAATATTCATGCCAGCGACGTTATCAAAAGCAATTTCGCCAGTTTTGACGCTGTGTAGCAGGTTTCCCCAGCCCAAGTAATGGACTTGTCCCAGTTCGGAGATTGCAAAAAAACGTAAAGAACCAGGAGTATCTGTTTGCAAGGTTGCCGCTAAGGGCGTTAAGGCAAAGCGGCGGTTTTCATCCTCAGCAAATATACCCACACTGGCAAGGGCACGCAGTAAGCGGTAGAGAGATGGTGGATGCGTTTCGGTGATTGCAGCCAGTTCATCGACAGTTTTGGGTTGTTCTTGGAGGTAGTCGGCAATACCAAGCTTTGCAGCGATATAGATTGCCTGTGACACCCAAAAGCCAGAAATCATTTGTAGCATGGCAATGGGTGGAGGTAGTTCAGCATTAGAGGTTACATCTATTTGAGTCATATTGATTGATTTTTTCCTTTGTTTAGTAATAACGAAAGTCCGTTAAAGTCTTCATCCCCACCTTGATTTTGTGTTGACACAGGTAACGAATGCCCTGCTCTACTGCTAACAGTACCTCCAAGCTCGGCAGTAAGCGTAATCGAGTTATAATGACACAGCACAAATGGCACAAACTTGTAAACCAACGGGTGTCTGAATAATCACAGATTCTACACCAAATACTTGGGCGATCGCATTTGGTGTTAGAACTTCTTCAGGTGTACCAACTTCCCAAATATGACCCTGTTTTAATAATGCAATGCGGGAACTATATCGGGCCGCTAGATTGAGTTCATGTAAAACTGTGATAATAGTTAATCCCTGCTGCTGATTCAGTTCTTTAAGCAGTTCTAATAGTTGCAATTGATAGTTAATATCTAAAAAAGTTGTCGGTTCATCTAATAGTAAAACTTTTGGTTCTTGCGCTAGTGCTAGAGCTAAAAAAGCTCGTTGCCTTTCACCACCTGAGAGATGTTCGATTAAGCGATCGCTAAATTTTTCTAATTGCGTTTTTTCAATTGCAGCTTCCACTTTGCCCCAATCTTGGGCGGTTAATTCCCATTGCCACCAAGATTGATGTGGTGTGCGTCCTAAGCTTACTAATTGTCGCACTGTTAAGCCAACAGGAACCGTTTGTTGTTGCGGTAATAATGCCAGTTTCTGTGCAACTAGATTTGGGGGCTGAGAGTGAATTGCTTTGCCATCAAGTAGCACTGTTCCCTGCTGTGGGGAGAGAATACGACTCAGCAATTTGAGTACAGTAGATTTACCTGAGCCATTAGCACCAACTAAACTCAACCATTCTCCTGTTTGCAGAGTGAGATTAATATTTTGAACAATTGGTACTAATGTGTAACCGCCTGTGAGGTTTTGCAGTTCGAGTGGCATTTCAAATATTCAAAAATTAGAAACTTAATTTTACAGTGAGTTGATTATTTAGAAAGCTTTTCACTCTGTCCCCAATCCATTGGGCAACGGGAGCAATGCGATTTTGTGAGGTGGGCAAGCAGGGGAGGAAAAATAAATTAAGTGTATTTTGAAGTATTTATAGTAGCGCATGTTACTAAATTCTCTCTTTACTCTCCCTGTTCCCCCTGCTTCAAAAAGCGATGATCTCACATTTTCGCGTTGCTCCACTGGGCAACTTTATCAGGAGACACTCCTTCACTAGTTGCCCAAGTAGCAAAGGTGTGACGTGTGTTACAGGGTTTAAGGGAATAGGGCAACGTGTCCTTACTTATTGCCGCACAATAAGCCAAACCGAATTAACCCACGCTGATAACCGCGACGCATTAATCCCAGTGATAATGCCCCTTGGATGGTAGTCCAACCAGCATTTAGTAAGCCCCAAAAGGCTTGGGGAGTGAATGCGGAATCAATCACCACGTTCCAAAAAGGGGCAACAGCAGTTGACCAATCGGCGGTGCGGATATTATGTAATGGTAGTTGATGTGCGATCGCTTCGTACTCTGGCAAAGAAATCACATAAGGCAAACAATACACCCGATAAATATCCTGCAAATGCTTTTCCTCATCCGCCGTTAGTGGCAACTCATCAGTTGATCGATGACACCAAGTCACCATAATTAACTTGCCACCAGGCTTCAATACTCGGTAGCACTCCTGGAGAAACTTGGTTTTATCTGGCATGTGTTCACCGCTTTCTAGCGACCAAACCAAGTCAAAAGAATCGTCAGCAAAGGGCATTGCTTGAGCATTTGCGACTTGGAATTCTGTTCTCAAACTCAAATTAGCTTCCATTGCGCGTTCCGTTGCTCTGGCGGCTTGTACAGGACTCAGTGTAATGCCTGTAGCCTTAGCATTAAACTTTTGTGCTAGGTATAAAGAACTGCCGCCAATACCACAACCCACATCTAGGATATTGTCTGCGGTTTGTACCCCTGCCCAATTCAGCAGTTCTTCGATTAAATCAATTTGAGCCTGACGGCGGTCTTTTTTCTGGGTGCCATCAGCGCCGTAATAGCCGTGGTGCATGTGTTCGCCCCAAATCTGTTCCCACAGACCAGAGGAAGCATCGTAAAATTGCTGAATTTGCTGGTAAAGTGTTGCGCTCATGAAAAAAGCTGTGTTAAGACAAAGCCGAATTAAAAAAAACATACACATTAGGCTACCATGTGTGTTTTTAATTAAAATAGGTCTTTTGGTTTGCAGGGATCATAAACTCCGGTTTTTCTTCTCTGGAAAATTTTACTGACTTTACCTTAATAAGCTGCTTTTGCTCTCATTTGCATACCGGATGTTTCCTGGATGCCTAGCATGATTGAGTTTTTGAATTTTAAATAATTATGACTGTTGCTCGCACAATTTGTTTGGGATTTATGGCTGTCATTGCTGTGGGCACTATCCTGTTGATGATGCCTTTTTCAGTTAACAATGGTACGTGGAATAACCTTATTGTGGCGCTATTCACATCTACATCCGCAGTTTGTGTCACAGGCTTATCAGTAGTTGATCCTGGTACTTATTTTTCCTTTTGGGGTCAGTTGTTTATTGCCCTATTAGCTCAGATTGGCGGATTGGGCTACATGACAACTACTACATTTCTGATTTTGCTCATTGGTCGAAGGTTTGATATGCGGCAAAAAATAGCTATTCAACAAGCTTTAGACCGACCGGGGATGAGTGGTAGCGCCCAGGTTATTCGTTCAATTATTGCCACAACTTTAATTTTTGAAATTACCGGGATATTCTTACTCTTACCAGCTTTTGTTCCTGAATATGGATGGAGCAAAGGACTGTGGTTAGCAATTTTTCATAGTATCAATGCTTGGAATAATGCTGGTTTTAGTTTATTTAAAGATAACTTAATCAGCTACCAATCATCCTTCTTAGTAGTCTTCACTATCACAATGTTAATTATCTTTGGGGGAATTGGGTATCAAGTAATTTTGGAAATGTACCTCTGGTTGCGCGATCATATTTTTAAAAAATCTATTAAAAACCAAATATTTTCTCTAGACTTTAAAGTTGCAACCAGCACAACTGTTATATTATTATTAATAGGATTTGTTGCATTTTTTTGTATAGAAATCAGAAACCCTGAAACTTTTGGTTCTCTAAATTTAAGCGACCAGATATTAGTAGCTTGGTTCCAATCAGTTACTCCTAGAACTGCTGGTTTTAACACCATCGATATTGGCAAAATGACCAGTGCTGGTCTATTTATTACGATTGCACTAATGTTTCTTGGCGCAAGCCCAGGTGGTACAGGAGGAGGATTGAAAACAACAACCTTGAGAGTGTTGACTAGTTGCACTAAAGCTATTCTCCAGGGGAAAGAAGAAGTTTTATTGTATGATCGCAAAATAGCAATATCTTTAATTTTGAAAGCTGTGGGTGTGTTGGTGGGTTCAGTCGCGGCCGTAATTTTAGCTACGATTTTAATAAGCCTCACAGATCCAACATTAGATTTTATTCAAATTTTGTTTGAAGTAGTATCAGCCTTCGCCACTGTAGGACTTTCTACAGGCATTACAGCAAGTATTTCTACAACAGCAAAACTCATCTTAATTGTCACGATGTACGTTGGACGAGTAGGTATTTTACTTCTGATGTCTGCTGTACTAGGAGATCCACGTCCTACCAGAATTCACTATCCTGAAGAAAATTTACTCGTGGGATAGTTAGAAAGAGGGTAAGTAACAAGAAGTGGGGAGGAGAATAATTTTGACAACTAACAACTGCTAATGACTAAACTGATAACATATACATTTGAAGGCAAAAAATAAAATTTTTAATTCAAGCGGTATAACCGTTTTTTGCCCTAAATACAGGGAGCCATAATAAGGATAACAACGGTGAATCTGTCATCATTAAGTTTTTTTCGCAGTTTACGTAAAGATAACCACCAATTTGCTGTAATTGGGTTAGGTCGCTTTGGTAGGTCTGTCTGTTCCACGCTGCACAATTTTGGTTATCAAGTACTGGCAACAGATATTGATGAAAAACGAGTTTCAGAAGCATTAACTGAGGGAATCGTTGGTCATGCTTTGCAACTAGACTCCACAGAATCAGCCGCACTCAAAGAAGCTGGAATTTTTGAATTTGATACTGTAATTGTAGCGATTGGCAACTACGTTCAGGAAAGTATTATAACTACCCTAAATGTGAAAGAAGCTGGTGTACCCCACGTCGTAGCCAAAGCTTCTAGTGAAGTTCACCGTAAACTGTTGCGGCGAGTAGGAGCAGATCATGTTGTTTTTCCTGAGTATGAAGCTGGTTGTGCCTTAGCGCGTACACTTACCAAACCAGCAATCTTAGATCGGTTTGATCTAGACCCAGATAACAGCATTGTAGAGTTGATTGTACCTGATGAATTTCACGGCAAAACAATTACTGAGCTTCAACTTCGTAACCGCTACGGATTAAATTTGCTAGCAGTGAGCCAGGATGGTAAATTTATAATTAATCCTGACCCTACAAAACGTTTAGAGCGTGGATCGGCAATGGTAGTTATTGGCTGCAACAAAGATATCAATCGTTTGCCGATTTAAAAAAGTTAGGAGTTGAGAGTTAGGAGTTAGGAATTATTAACTATCAAGAACCTATCCCACTAATAATATTTGTGCTACAAAGCTTAAGTTAATTGAGAACTGAAAACGAAAAATCAAGGTTTTCAAGCACATTTTACGAAAAGAAGTAGGGATTTTTAGAATAGTGGGATAGGTTCAAGGAAAATAAAAGCGCCAGTTTCCAGAATTGATGCTAAATTCTGACGCCTGGCGTATGACTTGTTTTTTTATTTCTAACTCTGAGTTTTTTATTGTCCAGGACTTGTTAAAATAGGCTGGAATTCAATTGAGGCAGGCACATTGCCAGGGTTCGCTGGAGTTTCTGGTTGATTTGGCGTTTGTCGCTTAAGTGTTTGTATTAAATTATTTGTAGTAGCTGTTTGACTGGGTTGAGGCTGCTGTTGTCCAATTTTCTGGGCAATTTGCTGCATTAGCTGCTTAATTTTTTCAGCTTGTTCAATATTCCCTTGCTCACGATACTTGTTATGGGCATAGTTCAAGACTCTACTAGCTTTTTTGATGTCGCCCTGATTATATAAAGTGACTCCCAAGTTATAGTAGGCTGAGGCATTTTTCGGATTTAGGCGAATAGCTTGCCGATAAACGGAAATAGCCTCATCAGCTTGACCATGAATTGCTAGCAAATTTGCCATATTGTTGTAAGCTGTGGCATTTTTAGGATCTAGCTGCAAGGCTTGGCGATAACTGGCGATCGCAGGCTCAATTTGACCTTGTTGTTGCAAGGCGATCGCTAAGTTAAAATAAGCGTTGGCGTTGCTGCTATCTAGATCAATTGCTTTTTGGTATGTTGCGATCGCATCCTCAAGTTGCCCTTGTTCATACAACGCTAAACCCAAATTATACAGCGCTGCTGCCCTTGTGGGATCTATCACAAGACTCTGGCGGTAAGCTATAATTGCTGCCTCTTTTTCTCCTTGTTGGTGCAACACTAACCCTAAGTTGTAATAAGCTTCGCTAAAGTTGGGATTAGCTTTAATCGCCTCTGTATATTCTTGTAAAGCTACATCTAGGCGATTTTGCTGCATAAATATATTACCCAAAAAATTTCGGGCTGCTGCAAGACTTGGATCTAGCTGCAACGCTTGGCGAAAGGCATATTCTGCACCTTGTAAGTCTTGGCGGTTATAGCGCGTGACTCCTTGCTGAAAAAAGCTCGCTGCCTCAAGATTTTGAGAAACTGCGGTTTCTGCTAGCACCTTACTTTCTGCAAAATTAGTAATTGCCGATGCAGCCAAGACTAAAAACGCAGAGGAAGCAAACAGAAGTTTGAGCAAAGATTCTTGCTGAACAGGGCTTCGGTGAAATGTCACCTGAAATAACCAATGTAACCACTGTTCCAGTTGAGATTTTTTAGACATGAGTGCCAGACCTGTACTTATGCTTGGATCGTTATAAGTCAGAGTACCCACCACAGCATGAGAAATTACAAATCAAAAACACCCTTATTAATAAATAAATTTAAACTAACTGCTCTTTTACTTTTACGCCATCTCTCTTGACTATATAAGCTGGAACACCGACAACAACACAATTTTTGGGAACATTTTTGACTACAACTGCATTCGCACCCACTTTGACATTATCATCTATAGTTATTTTACCAATCACTTTTGCTCCTGCACCGATGCTGACATTGTTACCAATTATGGGAGATCCCTTAGTGTTATAGCCGATTGTCACCTGTTGGCTAACCGAGCAATTTTCACCAATACTTTCTGCTGAAATTACTGTACTGAATCCATGTTGAATAAATAGCCCAGAACCAATATTAGTAGAGTAAATAAAAAGCGATGGACATGGTTTATATAAAATTTTGAAAACCTGCGTCAGAATAAAGCCAATCGTGTCATCCTGCTTAATTCTGTGATAGTAAATATTTCTAAATTCTAGATATTTAGAAAGAAAATATAGCAAATTAACCCAGTCTGCACTAGATTCCTTCTTATCATCAAGTCTCTTTATCCATTGATTCACATCTAAAATAATTACCTCTTTATTTTTACTTAAGAGAAACAAGATGAGCATGGGAGCAGTTAGGATCTGTCGAATAGTTTGGGCAAACTTAATTATGAAATCACGCATAACCTGACCTCACACTGGATATGATTATTATCTAAACAAATTAAAAGTTGCTGTTGTTCAGCAACTCTAAACATAATATCCTGAAACTCTACAGTTTCATACTTGAACGAAATTATGGTCTTCGGCAGAGTAGAAATCTAGTTTTGGAGATTAATCAATTGGTGTTCTTGATAGCTGACGGTAAAATTAGCATTGCATCGCCGAATGAATAAAAGCGATATCCAAAAGCGATCGCTTCGTTGTATATATTCAATAACCGTTGTCTGCCAATTAGCGCACTTACCAACATCAGCAAACTGGAACGCGGCAGGTGAAAATTAGTAATTAAACCATCTACCACCCGCCATTGATAGCCGGGATAAATAAACAGGTCTGTTTTGCCGCAAAATGGTTGTAAATTCCCAGATTGAGCCGCCCCTTCTAAGGCCCGTATTACTGTTGTTCCTACAGCAATAATTCGACCACCAGCTGCTTTAGTAGCGCGGATTTGCTCTACTGTAGCGGCGGGGACTTCAATCCATTCTTCGTGCATCTGGTGGGTAGTTACATCCTCCACTTCCACAGGGCGAAATGTCCCTACACCAACGTGTAGCGTTATAAAAGCTTGATGGATATTGCGATCGCGCAACTTTTGTAATAATTCTGGGGTAAAATGCAATCCTGCCGTCGGAGCTGCGATTGCTCCTGGTTGTTTAGCATAAACTGTTTGATACTGCTCATCAGCAGCTTCTGAGGTAGTGATGTATGGTGGTAGCGGCACTTCACCAAATACCTCTAACAGTTGCACCAAAGATTTTCCCTCTGGCACATCGAATTGCAACAAACGCCCCCCGGTTGCTGCGTCTGTTTCTAGAACCGTAGCCGTGAGTTGGGGACTGGAGACTAGGGACTGGAGACTGGGGACTAGGGAAGAATCTTCCCAATCCCCAATCTCTAATCCCCAACCCCCAGTTCCTCCTTGCCTTGCTTCAAAAATAATTTTCGCTCCCTGTTTGAAGCTTTTTCCCGGCTTAACTAAAGCTAACCAACAGTTATACTGCCGCTCTTCCAACAGCAACACTTGGATTTTACCACCAGTGGATTTATGACCATAAAGCCGCGCTGGAATGACTCTTGTATTGTTCATGACCAACAAATCATTAGAGCGCAGCAGTATAGGCAAATCGCGGAAAATGTGGTGCAAGGGTGGTGTTTCGATGCCCGTAGTCGGAGAATCAACTACCAGTAACCGTGAGCTATCTCTAGGAACTGCTGGGTTTTGGGCAATGAGTTCTGGAGGTAATTCGTAGTCATAGCCAGCTACCGAGCAATCTAATTCAAAATCTTTTTCTTGTGGGCGAGAGGTATCTTTCAAATTGGCTTCTACTAGTTTTTGGTTTATTTAGTATTTATACTCTCTTAAAAAAGCTTGTTTGAGCTTTCCCTTATATTGGAACTTTAAGAGATTTTCGTTTAGTTTCATCACTTGACTATAAGATGGGTACTATTAGGTAACACGGAAAAATTAACAAAAAAATTGGGTAAACCTCCCCATCAAAAAAGGGGGGCTTTTACCCTACCGGGAACAGGCAATGATTGACGAATATATATATGTAGGATTGGCTTTGATCCCAAGCACCAACAAACATGGAATACTTGTACTATCTGGCAAATGCCAGTCTAACCCTGAGGGTCGTTCAACACCTGCACGCTAGACCTCAGACACCAGTTTCTTTCGTCACCGTAATTCATCAAATTGATGGCTGGGTGGTTAGGATCAAACTCAAAGGTCAAGTCTCGCCCCAAGAAGATGGCGACTTTCGCGCTTTTCTAAATGAATTAGGAATTAGCTACGAACCGCCAATGAGGGTGCAGATGGCACTTTGGAGTTTGGAAGCCGGACAGTGCCCTGTGGACGTGATGCGTCGCTATCAGGTTGCGATCGTCTCTCATGGTAACCCAGAGAGAGATGAAATTGAAGCGTTCCGGCAACAGTTTGTCCGGGGCTTAGGCTACTGTCCAGAAACTTTGGCGTAATCCTATTTGGTTGTAACGCCACTACAAAATTATTGGTCATTGGTAATCAAAATATTTTATCGATTACCGATTAACCATTATCAATTAAAGAGTCGAAAGCTGCCAGAATGTATTCTTGCAGCTTAAACTTATATCCGGCAGCTGATGAAGTAGCTAGAGCTTCTTGGCTTGCTGTAACCATAGTCAGATTTTTTGATATCCTTTGACAGTAGACAATAGCAACATCAAATCGACAAGAATAATCTGCCTTCTCAGGGTACTGGGCTAAAAACATTCCAGCCGTCCGCGAGATTTTTGCTTGCTTTTGTGGGGTGATTGCGCTTCTTCCCCCTGCATCCCAACTACCTGAACTGCGGGTTTTGACTTCCACAAATGCTAGTAATGAGTGGGGAATGGGAAGTGGGGAGTGGGGAGTGGGGTATTCTTGCCTGCTGTCCTGCTCTTTCCCAGTTATTCCATGATATTCAGCAATAATATCGATTTCTCCCCAGCGACTAGAAAAGCGACGATGGAGAATAATCCAACCTGTAGATTGTAACCATTGGGCTACTAGGTCTTCTCCTAATTCACCAATATCTGGATAATGAGATGGAGGAAGGTTAGCCATTGACTAAAAATATCATGAATTCTATGAATTCTAGGTTAAGCGATGCTTGGGGCGGGCTACGCCTACGCATAACAGGTTCTAAGCAAAACTCATGCCGTACTGAGTTGGGGCACAAGTGTAAAACAGACCATAAGATTTGGGCAAGTATACTCAGCTTATTCCTTTGGGGAATAGTTGGCATCACCGCAACCGTCGGTTTTGCTCCCACAGCTTTGGCACTTGAATATAATAAAGAAATTTTGGTTGACGCTGATTTCTCAGGGCGTGATTTAACAGATTCCAGCTTTACCAAAGCTAATCTCCGCCAGAGCAACTTCAGCCACGCTAATTTGCAGGGTGTGAGTTTCTTTGCAGCAAATTTAGAGTCTGTGAATTTGGAGGGAGCTGATTTGAGAAATGCCACTTTAGACTCAGCTCGTTTAGTTAAGGCAAATTTGACAAATGCACTGTTAGAGGGTGCTTTTGCTGCTAACGCCAGATTTGATGGCGCAATCATTGACGGGGCAGATTTTACCGATACGCTGCTGCGTTCAGATGAGCAAAAAAAATTGTGCAAACTTGCCAAAGGAACTAATCCCATTACAGGACGAGATACGCGTGATACGTTATTTTGTCCTTAGTATTTTTTAGCTAGGAATTGGGAATTGGGGACAAGGGGAAAGACTTGTTGGAAGCTCTAAACTTTTGTCCCCTTGTCCCCTTGTCCCTTTGTCCCCATTCCCCACTCCCTACTCCCCATTCCCCATAATATATTGAGCAACTACCAACCACTAGCACCAATCTTTTGACAAACAATTTTCATTCCTTTGCCTGGTGAAGAACTTGCTACAAAAGGGATTTCTCCTTTTTCTTGATCCTCTTCAAGTAGCTGTCCTTCTGGCCCGTAAATCGCAATGCGATTGCGAAACAGCCGCGATTCATTGCAAGAGGCATCAAAGGTAGTCTCGAAGACGCCATCACCGTAAATCCCGTAAAGCTTGTATGTGGTGCCCTTAATAGTTTCCGTGTCTAGAGCTACGCTGTTTCCCAATTTATCATGCCCTACAGTGACATATCTTTCTGCATCTTGAGCGATCGCACTACCATTGCTCAACAAAATAGCGATCGCTCCCACCATGCCGCATATCTTAAAATACATACGCTTTAAAAATATCAAGATTTCATATATTTCTACCCGCAATTAAACTAGTTCTGGCACTGTAGAAGCACTGAAATCAAGATAGAGCGAGGTATTATACTACTGAGTAATACCTTATGAAAAGTGTAAAGCACTAAGTAAATAGCTGTAATACTTGTCAAAGTGTGAGTGAAACACTTGCTGATATTGCCATACGTTGTACACAATGCAAGAGTTACTGAGTCCAGCACTATACAAAGTATTTACGTAAAACAACCCGAAATGACTTGCATTGAGCAATCGAATAAGAGATGCTAAAAATAGCACCTTGTAAACTGTAGCGCTTGGTAATAGCAGAGCGCTAATAAAGATTAAACAACCACAAAATTCTTTTCGGTTACTGATAATCCAGCAGTAACTAAAGCAAATTGTACCTGAGTAAACTTAGACGCACTGCCATCAAGGTCAAAGAACAATCCACCAGTAGCGCTGTTGTAGATAAATCGCTCTTCACTACTAGTTGCAGATGTTCCGAGGGTAAACAGACTTGTCTCAAGTGTACCTGATGATAACCCACCACCAAAGCCAGCAGCTGATATCTGAATCAGTTCATTAGTCGCGTTGAAGTCATAAATAGTATCAATACTTTCATTGAAACTATTGAAAGCAAAGGTGTCAGTACCAGCTCCTCCAATTAGGCTATCATTGCCTTTGCCACCTGTGAGGGTATCATTGCCATTACCACCTGTAAGTGTGTTCTTACCAGACGCACCAGAAGCTGTAAGATAATCATTGCCATCGCCACCAGCTAGGAGATTATCGCCTGATGAATAGTCAACAATCAAGCGATCGTTACCTGCACCACCGTCGAGCGTGTTATTGCCAGAGACAGTATAAACTCCGTATGAGGAGTATAAAGAGGCTGAACCAGAGGCATCAAGAGAATCATTGCCATCGCCACCAGAGAGTAGGTTATTCCCTGATGAATAGTTAGTAACTAAGTTATCATCACCAGCGCCACCATTCAGGGTGTTCTTACCAGAGACAGCATCAAGATAAAACTCGCCTCGGTAGTCGTTGTAGTCGCCAGAGATACTAAGAGAATCATTCCCATCGTCGCCAGAGAGCAAATTATTACCATTTGAATGGTCAGCACTCAAGAAATCCTGACCTGCACCGCCGAAAATCGTATTATTCCCACCTGCCCCATTTATCGTATCGTTACCATTGCTCCCCACTATAGAATCATCGTACTCTGTACCTGAGATATTTAATTGTTCGATATTTTTGTAAGTAACGTGACTCGTGCCTGCTGTAATGGAGCCAGTGTTAGTAGTAGCATCGAATGTCGAAGTAATTCCGTCGCTAGTAGTATAATTATATAACGACAACAAATCGTTACCTAGCCCTCCATCGATGGTATCGTTGCCGCTATTGCCCCCGTGGAGCGAATCGTTGCCATTGCTGCCCACAATCAAGTCATTGTAGTCTGTACCGTAAATATTTAAGCCTTCGATATTCTTGTAAGTAACGTGACTCGTGCCTGCTGTAATCGAGCCAGTGTTAGTAGCAGCATCGAATGTCGAAGTGATGCTTTGGGTTGCACTATAGTAAGAGAACGATAAGTAATCGTCACCAGCGCCCCCATCTATTGTATCTTTTCCACTAACGCTCCCATCTATTTTATCATTGCCATTGCTGCCCACAATCAAGTCATCATACTCTGTACCTGAGATTTTTAATCCTTCGATATTCTTGTAACTAACCTGATTCGTGCCTGCTGTAATCGAGCCAGTGTTAGTAGCAGCATTGAATGTCGAAGTAATTCCCTCAGTAGTATAGATACACGAGACTTCCAATAAATCGTCACCTGTCCCTCCATCTACTGTTTGAGTTACTAAGTCAGAGGGGGAAGTATATAGAACCAAAGAGAAGGAATCATTGCCATCCCCTCCAGAGAGTAGGTTATTGCCAAACGTGCCATCAAACCTTCCAGAGTAGTCGTAGTAGCTAGAGACAAAGAGAGAATCATTGCCATCGCCTCCAAACAAGAGGTTATCGCCGCTTGAATAGTTAGCAATTAAAGTATCGTCACCAGCACCACCGTCGAGGGTGTTATTGCCAGAGGTGTCAAATCCGTATCTGTCAGAAGCGTAGCTAGAGGTACTAAGAGAATCATTGCCATCCCCTCCAAAAAGCAAGTTATCGGCTGTTGAATAATCAGCACTTAAGATATCATCACCAGCACCACCGTTGAGGGTGTTATTGCCAGAGGCGGCATTGGTATTTCCCCCGTCGTAGTCGATGTGAGTCCCAGAAGTGGAGAGATTATCATTGCCATCGTCCCCAGAGAGCAGGTTATTACCTGTTGAAGAGGTAGCACTCAATTGATCGTTACCAGCACCACCGTTGAGGATGTTATTGCTTGTTGAATAATTAACGTTTAAGTCATCGTTACCTTCACCGCCAAAAATTGTATCATCACCATAACTTGGATCGTTTCCACTACTGCCGCCAAAAAGATAATCGTTGCCATTAGTCCCCACAATTAAGTCATTGTAGGTTGTACCTCTGATTTCTAATCGTTCAATATTTTTGTAGTTAACCTGATTCGTGCCTGCTGTAATCGAACCAATGTTAGTGGTTGCATTGAATGTCGAAGTCATTCTCCCCGTAGCATTGGTATAATACGCTTGTAAAAAATCATCACCTTTCCCTCCATCTACTGTTTGAGTTACTAAGAAAGATGGGGCAGTAGATGAAGCCCTTAAAGAAAAGTTGTCATTGCCATCCCCACCAAAAAGCAGGTTATCGCCTGTTGAACCTTCAACACTCAAGTAATCGTTACCAGCACCACCGTTAAGGGTGCTATTGCCTGTTGAATCCTCAGCATTCAATACATCGTCACCAGTACCACCAACGAGGGAGTTATTGCCCGTACCACCAATTAGGGTATCTTTCCCTGCACCACCAATGAGAGTGTCATTTCCCGTACCACCCCGTAGCAAGTCGTTGCCACTTTTGCCGTCGATTTTGTCATTACCGCCCTGACCATTCACTACATCATCTGAGTTGTCTAAACCCGTAATGTTGTTGGAGAGGTCATTGAGGAAAGTTACCGTGTTTTTGCTGTTCAGTTTAGTTTTAGTGGAGTTGGCATCAAAGACATCAAAACTGTCGGTAATACTAGTTTGCCCATTAAACAGGATATTGCCAATCGCTGGTGTTGCACCAGTTGCTTTCTGGTTCTCCAAATTTTCTAATTTGAAGTTTTGCAGAATGACTATGGTTTCACCTACCCCTTCAAAGGCAATTTCCAAATTGCTGCCATTCTGGGTAAGCAGCAAATTTTCGGCACGAAAGAAGTCATAGCCCTCGAATTTTAGGGTGTCCACTTCGGCAATGACTGCTGCTGTTGGGTTTGTTCTTTTACCGACGCCACCGAAATCGGTGATGGTATCAGTGCCGTTGAACACGTCAACAAATTTAAACTTATCCTTGCCACCACCACCAGTCAAAGTATCGTTGCCATTAGTAGCTGTGATGGTATCGTTACCTGCAAGACCGTTAATCGTATCCGCTAACTCGCTGCCGACTAGCGTATCATTACCTTTGGTTCCAATTATATTTGCCATAACTTTTACTATTTAAATCAATTTTTTCAGGAACTTAAGTTGTCAATTTGCTATAAGTGCTATTTTCGGGCACCAAAATCCGCCTCAAGGGTGATACTTGCGGTATAATCTAGTACACTAATTCGATACTTACTGAAATTTTTGGTTTCGGTTTAGGAGTGTTATTGAGCCAACCCTCTTGCATTTAACAGAGGTTGATTGAGGAATTATGCAAGAGCCGAAGAATCGTTTCTTCTAAGCTCGACTTTATCCATTTTTTGACAATACTCAAGCTGACGCTAAAACCTTTGTAGGACACTAGCTTTACTTTTTCGATTTCAGGGTGAATCAGTGAGATGGATAAAGTTTTTGCCAAAAAGCTAGGGTTTTTGCTCTATAAGGAGAACCAAGTTATTAATTTTGATAAAGCAGCTAAAGATATTGATAGAGCGATCGCACTCCACCAAAGTAAAATACCTCCAAATTTATCTCACACTCTTAAACCATTCAGTAATTCCCTGAGCGATCGCATTTGCCGTTTTCTTCTGTACCTCTAGGTTAACTATCTGCTCAAATTCATCGGGATTGCTCATAAAACCCAATTCCAACAACACTGATGGTGCAGCAGTTGGACGTGTCAGCGCCAAGTTATCCCAAAACACACCATAAGAAGGTTTGCCGATTTTTTTAACTACATATTTCTGTAAATACATTGCTAGGTTGTGGGCTTGGGGTTGATACCAAAAAGCGGCGAATCCCTTGGTTTTTTCGGCATCGCCATCATCGGGTAAGGAATTGTGGTGTATCGAAATAGCGATCGCAGGTTCTTCTTGACTAATAATTGCTTGACGTTCTGCTAGAGAAAGTTCGCGATCGTCCTCCCGTGTCATCACTACCGTTGCTCCTCGCTTCACCAACTCATCCCGCAGCAACTTGGATACCACCAAATTTAAATCTTTTTCTAAATATCCAGTTGGGCCACTGGCACCAGTTTCTTTACCTCCATGCCCTGGATCTAGTACAATCTTGAGATTAGCTAAAGGCTTGCGTCTTGTGTTACCAATTTTCGGCGGATGACGCAAAGCTAAAACCAGGGTTGTACCGTCGTATCTCAGCTTATATCCCCACTGTTGAGCTTTTTTGAGGTTAAAGGTGTATTTTACTTGTTCTGGAGCCTCCTGTTGCCAATCTAGGCGAGAAATTAGGGGGTCATCATCCAGGCGAATAATGTCTGTTTGGGCAGTGGTATTGTAGAGAGTGAGAGCGATCGCACCCTCACTTTGTTGCACGCTCACAGGTACGGGAACTTGTAAGGGGAAAACTATCTCTGTCGCACCAGGGAGTTGACGGTATCCGACACTGCGAATTATTGTCTGTGGCGGAACTGCACCAGGGAGAATGCGGGTTTCTTTACTATTAATCCAAGCGCCATAGTCTAGGCGCAACCATTCACCTTCTCTACCTGTTACTGTCGCGCGTGTGCCTTTGGGCAGTGGTGTAAGTCGGGAATAATCGGTGCTTGGGCCAGTGCGAGCAACGCCTGACTCTACTGTAACCTCAGAAACTGGCAACTCTGCTCTTGAAAGGATTTGAATTTTACCAGTCCCTGGTTGAGTTGTCGTCTTGCCATTGAGTGTCAGTTGAAATTGAGGTTGTCCCAAATTGGCGGCTGTTGCCACAGTGGTGCAACCTTTATAATTGCCTACGCTAGACTGGGCATAAGGCTGATTTTGCCCTGTCAAAGCTGCCAAATTATTTGGTAGTTGTGCCTGTTGAGGTTGGAGTGAAAGGGCAATAGTTTGATTAGCCAACTTGACAGATACGCTAGCGTTAGGGGGTGCGATCCCTTCGGGGAGCTTCGCTAACGCGCTAAAACAAATTAGCTCTCCCGGTAGTCTGGCAATGTCAACTGCGGGAGCCAGGGAATCTTTAGCAAAGGCTAACCCCTGTGGTAGCTCAGGATCAGTGGGAAGCCTTGTCACTTTAATCTGGAGTTCTTGATTGTCGTGACGTACAGTAAAAAGATTTTCCCCCAATTGCAAGGGGAAACTAGGGGAAAAATGACCAGCTTTGCTGCGGGTAATTGGCTTACTATTGATCAAAACCTGACCATCTGGAGGTGCAGTTCCCAGAAAGAAGATTTTTTGGGAACTTGTCTGGTAGCTTGTTTCGGGAAAAACGACTTTAAGAGATGGCTCTGCCAATGCTACAGAGGAGGTGACAATACAGCCTAATATTACTAATCCTAAAAGGTTTTTCACAAGCTCAATCACAGAAGATTACACCACAACAACTGTGGCACAATGGCGGGATGTATTTTTAGAAGTTGTTTAAAATTCAAACTAGTATGACTAAGTTTATTTTTGTAACTGGGGGCGTAGTTTCCAGTATTGGTAAGGGCATTGTAGCAGCAAGTCTAGGGCGTTTGCTCAAGTCGCGCGAATATTCCGTGTCGATTCTCAAACTTGACCCTTATATCAATATCGATCCTGGCACAATGAGTCCCTTTCAGCATGGGGAAGTATTTGTTACTCAGGATGGTGCAGAAACAGATTTGGACTTAGGGCACTACGAACGCTTTACCGATACCTCAATGTCGCGTTTGAATTGTGTAACGACTGGCTCGATTTACCAGGCAGTTATCAATAAAGAGCGGCGCGGAGACTACAATGGCGGCACAGTACAGGTTATTCCTCATATTACTAATGAAATAAAAGAACGGATTCTGCGAGTTGCTAAAAGTACAAATCCATCTGTAGTAATTACAGAAATTGGCGGTACGGTGGGAGATATTGAATCACTACCGTTTTTGGAAGCAATTCGCCAGTTTCGCAAAGAGGTAGGAAGGCAGAATGTGCTGTATATGCACGTAACTCTGGTGCCGTGGATTGCTTCTGCGGGTGAAATGAAAACGAAGCCAACACAGCATTCAGTTAAAGAACTCAGATCCATTGGCATTCAACCAGATATTTTAGTTTGTCGGAGCGATCGCCCCTTACCCAAGGGATTAAAACAGAAATTGTCTGGATTTTGCGATGTGCCGGAAGAATGCGTCATCACCTCCCAAGATGCCAAAAGTATCTATGAAGTACCCCTAAATTTAGAACGGGAAGGAATGGCAGAACAAGTGCTGAACTTGCTGCAAATGGAACAGCGCAAACCAGATTTGACGCAGTGGCAAACCTTGGTACAACGGTTACATAGTCCCAAGCATGAGCTAGAAATTGCCATTGTTGGTAAATATGTGCAGTTAAGTGATGCTTATCTATCTGTAGTGGAAGCATTAAACCATGCGGCAATTTCCACTTATGGCAAACTGCGCCTACGTTGGGTGAATTCAGAAGATTTGGAAACGAAACCGCCCGAAACTTATCTTGAGGGTGTCGATGGGTTAGTTGTGCCAGGAGGTTTTGGAGTTCGGGGAGTGGATGGCAAAATTGCCGCGATTAAATACGCCCGCGATCGCCAAATTCCCTTTTTAGGTTTATGCCTGGGTATGCAATGTTCTGTGATTGAATGGGCCCGGCACGTAGGGGGATTAACAGGTGCTAATAGTGCTGAATTTGACCCTCATACATCTGATCCAGTAATTAATTTATTGCCAGGACAGCAGGAAGTGGTGGATTTAGGGGGTACAATGCGCTTAGGGCTATATCCTTGTCGTGTTCTTCCTGATACACTAGCTTTCAAGCTTTATCAAGAAGATGTAATTTATGAACGACATCGACATCGGTATGAGTTCAACACTGCTTACCGCGATTTGTTGTTAAAGTCTGGCTATGTAATCAGTGGTACTTCTCCCGATGGACGCTTAGTTGAAATTGTGGAATTACCCAAGCACCCATTCTTTCTTGCTTGCCAATTTCACCCAGAATTTCAATCACGCCCCAGTAGCCCTCATCCTTTATTTAAAGGATTTATTCAAGCAGCGATCGCTCTTTCTCTTTCAACTTTAGGTACACCAACACCATTGGAGGTTTCATAAAAATTGATAATTAATTGCAACATTACCTTAAGGCTTCAGTAGACTTGGATATACAGGGTGCATCATTGGTAAATTTCGGACTTGGGGAGATGTTGTGGCGTACTGGGTGAAAATCCTTTACGAAAGGAGAGAATATGTAGTGAATTTTGAACGTGTCCATGCTTTTTGTTATGAACTGAACGGCAGGGTTACTTTTTGGTTACCCGATAGTGCCATTCCGATAGTGATTAACCCACAAAATAGCTTGGAAGATTATCAAAAGATCCTCAATTATTTAGAATGTGTGACTGGATTGGAATTAGATCATGCCCACTGGGTAAAAATCTATTACGATAAAAACGAATATGTAATTAATCTCAACTGCATCAGTTCTTTTTGTCATGAACCGAATGGCAGGATAACTTTTTGGTTGCCAGATGGCACTATTCCCATCATCATCAACCCTGTGAGTAATCCTGAATCTTATGAAAAAGTTGTAAAATACGTTAAGAAAGCAACTGGATATTCTTTGTCTTAGTATTACAAATTACAAATTACGTTATCGTAGCGGGGCGTAGCCCATTACGAATTACAATTAATTCTCCAAGGCGCTTTAATACACTAAGTACTTGGTGTAGTTCTGAATCACGTTCAATTGATAGCGCATAAGAACGTGCATACCAAGGATGTTCTTGTTGAATCAATTTAACAAAAACAAATTCTCTACCGTTGATTAGTAAACCAAAAGTTGGTTGTTCAGGATTTGGACAATCAAGCATATATGCGAGTGCTTGAGGTAAGGCTGTCATCACATCAAATTTACTGCTTTTAGATTCGATGACAAGTACCCAAAAACGTTTTTGGATGACAAGAACATCAATGTTTCCTTTAACGATAAAACTCTCGTCTTCAGCAGAAATCTCAACAGAAGTCTCGGTTTCAATCTCAAAAGGAGGTTGATAAAATCCAGCTAAATCGAGTAAAGGAGATAGCACTACCATCTTTACTGCCTCTTCTGACATTAGACGGTGCTTATTCAAGTTTAAATAGTTACTTTTTACTCGCGCCATCGCTTGCTTTTCACCATCAGTCAGAGTTGGTAAATTTTCTGTCCACTCTGGAAAAAAGTTGATGTCTGTGGCAAGTTGCAAATTAAATTTTTCTTCT
The DNA here is from genome assembly GCF_034531155.1 of Nostoc sp. ChiVER01. Classification (NCBI taxonomy): domain Bacteria; kingdom Bacillati; phylum Cyanobacteriota; class Cyanophyceae; order Nostocales; family Nostocaceae; genus Nostoc; species Nostoc sp. ChiVER01. Next base: position 399,921 of record NZ_JAVRBS010000001.1, read on the forward strand.
AATTCGTAAAGACTGATATCTCTAGCTGAGATTGTTTGAACCATCATTTAAAATTCCGAATAGTGTTGCCACGCCAACTTTGCTGCACCTACTATCCCAGCAAAATTACCTAACTCGGCAGGCAATATTTGTAAACCCACCCGTGATAAAGGCTGAACTCGCTTCTCAATTTCTGCCTTCACTGCTGGTATGAAGAATTCAAAGCTGCCACTTATACCACCACCAATGACGATCGCTTGCGGTGTGAGTACATAAATTAAACTCGTCAAACCAATCCCCAAATATCTACCATATTCTTGCCAAAAAGTCAATGCTGCGCTATCTCCTTGTTGAGCAAGAAAACCCAATTCGACGGGTTCCTTAAGAGTGCGACGGCGAATTGCAGTAGCACAAGCATATTGTTCCAAAGAGCCTTGATTGCCACTATTACAAATTGGGCCATCAGGATTTAATGAAATTAAACCTAATTCTCCGGCGGCTCCTTGATGTCCAACAAATAGTTTGCCATCAAGGATAATTGCGCCACCAACCCCAGTACCTAAAGTTAGCAGAATCAGATTTTGAAAATGGCGACCGGCTCCCAGCCAAGCTTCTCCCAAAAGAGCGCAATTAGCATCATTAGCGATCGCAGTCGGTTTGCCAGTTTTCGCTTCTAACCAGTCTGCTAAAGGCACATCGATCCATCCAGGTAAGTTAATAGCGATTTTAGCAATGCGTCTTGCTGCATCAGATGGGCCAGGAGTACCAACACCAATAGCAACAGCTTGATTATCTGGATCAATTTGAGCGATCGCATCTACGATCACCGCCAGCACAGCCTCTGGCGTTGTCGGTTGGGGAGATGCCACAGTCAAAGATAAGAGACAAGTACCATCAGATGCAAAACGCCCCAGCTTAATTGCCGTTCCCCCCACATCAATGCCAATTACTTGAATTTTGTCATTTGTCATTTGTCATTTGTCATTTGTCATTGGGCATTGGGCATGGGGCATTGGTAATTGCTGAATAGTTATTCCCTATTCTCTATTATTGGGCGCGAGTTGTTTTCATCCCCGATCTGTTCGCGTAGTGTCTTTGCTTGGGAGAAGACGCGCAGCTTTCAACTCTGATTTTTGTAAATTAGCAAAAGTCGTGCTGCGGAAAGTCGATTGCTCTTGCCAACCTGTAACTGGCGCACCTCTTAAGATACCAGCAAGCGCAACGGAAAGGATAAACCCGCCAGTAGCGGCAGCAATTAACGTTAGATTATCTTTCATACAAATCTCTCTATTGTTTATTTGTCATTTGTCAGTTGTCCTTTGCTAATGACTAATGACCAATGACTACTTTCGGATTCTATTTTCTCTTCGTAAACGGGGATTGACAAATTCATTTAACCCTTCACCAAGTAGTGATAACCCTACCACCATGAATGTCATGGTTAAACCAGGGAAAAGTGTAGTCCACCAAATGCCAGTAGGTAGAGCTTCTAAGGCTTGTTTTAAATCATGTCCCCATTCTGCCACTTCTTCGGGAAGTCCTAGCCCCAGAAAACCCAAACCGCCCAATACCAAAATCGCATCAGCAGCGTTGAGTGTAAATAAGACGGGTACACTTTGAATGACGTTGAAAAATAGATAACGAGAAAGCACAACCCAAGTAGAAGCGCCCATTGCTTGAGCAGCTTCGATGAACACTTCAGTTTTCACGCTCACGGTGTGGTTGCGAACAACGCGATAATATTGGGGAATGTAAGCAATGCTAATAGCGATCGCTGCATTTAATATCCCACGCCCCACCACAAACGCCAGTGTTACAGATAGCAGTAATCCCGGTAGAGTGTAGATGCTATCCATAATAAACAGCAACACTTTATCCAATTTACCGCCGAGATAACCACTCAGCATCCCCAAAGGCACACCGATAATCATACTCAACGCTGTTGCTAAAATCACCACCTGTAAAGCAGCTTGAGCGCCAAACAATGTCCGGGAGAACACATCATAACCCAAACGACTAGTACCAAACCAATGTTTAGCTGAGGGTGGCTCGTGAATTGGATTAGAGAGAAAATCTTTTGGGTTTTGCAGCCATCCCCAAGCCTGGAATACGGGAGCGAAGAATGCCAGGAAGATGAAAAATAGGGTAATGGCTAACCCGATGAGCATGAGTTTTTGCGAAAGATTGAGACTATTGCCAAACTGTAAAAATGTCGGTAGTCGCCGTTTTGTAATGGCCATAAAGCGATCGCCTGGATCAAAGCTTGATACGCTGACTATTTTACATATCAGATAGGGGATTGCGTAAACATTCTGAATAAAAGTCCGACTCTTGAGCGCTTGTCATTACTAACATCTTTTAAAGTGACTGGGTGATAAAATCAGCAGCCCAACACATATCCTGTAATCGCAACCAGCCTCGCCATAAGGTCTGCCAACCGGATAGACCATCAGATTTGCGGCCAAGAAAACCACCCAAACGAGCGATCGCTAAAAAGAATTCACCCAGGGTCAACTCACAATTTGTTAACCCAAGACGAGCAACTAAGACTTTTAACATAATTGAAGGTATGTACTCGTGTGCCAAGAGCTGAGGATTGCTGCGACTAAGTTGGCGTAACTGTAATAATCTGACTGAAACTATCGCAAAAAATGGTAAACTCCCTTGCGAGTTGGCAGCTATGGCTGCACCGATAGCGTAGGCGTAGCCCGCCGCAGGCATCGCTCTTTGTGTACGACGACTGTCCCCTAACTTAGCATCTCCCCATTGTTCCACTGCCCACGTCTGGAGGTCTGTGAAATTTTCCAAATTCATACTCTGACTCTCATACACCCCTACTTCACTTTAAAAGATGTTGGTAATGACAAGCCTTATAAACCTACGGTGTACACACAAGTTTGAAATAGCTGATTGACTAAGGTTTTACCCCACCCTAACCCTCCCCTTATAAAGGGGCTACAGTGTATACACAAGTTGGAAGTAGCTGATAAATCTGGGTTTTACATACTCAGTGTTGAGTATGGTAAATTGCGTAGACGCAAAGCGGCTTGTCGCCAGACATCGCTAACATCTTTAGTCATTGATGCTCATAATGCTGGTTTGCTGGTTCATGTCTGGACTTTTCGCAATGAAGACTATTTTTTGCCACTAGACTTTTAAGGAAGGAAATTTCCAAAGCGAATTTGAACTATTTTTCAGCTTAGGTGTTAATGGTGTATTTAGTAACTACCCAGATATAGCAGTTTCCCACTCTACTGTTGAGTGGTAATTTGGTAGGGGAATAACAAATCACGGAAAAGTCACATGCTTTTACCTCAGTGGAAATCCTGTATAACAGCAATAACCTTGACTGCAATCAGTCTTATTGCATCCAAGTCGGCGTTGGCAGTATCGCTATATTCAGTTACCGACTTAGGCAGTCTTACAGAACAAGCCTACAGTTACGCTACAGGCATCAATGACTCAGGTGAGGTAGCCATTAATTCTTTGACAAGTTCTTTTTTTTACAGCAATGGTTCAGTTAAAAACATTAGTCCCTTACCTGAAGATAATCAACTTGCAGTATCTGGTATCAATAACTTGGGGCAAGTAGTTGGTAATTCGGTTCGTAGTAACAACTTTACTGGAAATAACCCTTTCCTATACAGCAATGATATCACCCAACGCCTTCCTATCCGAGACGCTATTCCTTATGCCATTAACGATCGCACCCAGATAGTCGGGGGAGCAAGCGGACTTGGGCCTTTTTTATACAGTAATGGTACAGCAACCAGCATAGGAAGTCCTGGTACTATTGCCTACAGTTTAAATAACTTGGGACAAGTAGTAGGCATTCTCAATTCAAGCACAGCTTTTCTGTACGAAAACGGCCAAACTACTAATTTGGGAACTTTGCCAGGTGACGCGTACAGCGTAGCAAATGATATTAATGACTCAGGACAAGTGGTGGGTGGTTCGGGACTTACTGGAGTAGACGATAGTAATGCTTTTCTGTACAGTTCCAACACGGGACTCCAAGACCTCGGTAGGTTACGTCCTACAGATTCATTCAGTCTTGGTGTGGGAATCAATAATTTGGGTCAAGTAGTCGGGTTTTCTGGCAGTAACAACAACTTTTTTGCAGCAGATGGCAATGGTTTGCGGGCTTTTCTTTATAGTGATAACACCCTGTACGACTTAAATGACCTGATTGCTCCTGGTTCAGACGCTGGCTTTACCTTGACAGCAGCATCTGCCATTAATAATAATGGCCAAATTGTCGGTCGTGGTGCAGTTAATGGTGAATTACGCGCCTTCCTCTTGACGCCAACCTCATCTGTCTCTGTACCTGAACCAACTTCAGCCTTTCCTTTTTTGTCGTTCGGTGGTGTTATAACTTTATTTGCAGCACTCAAGCGTAAACGTTACTTTAGCAGTGCATTCATACAACAAAAACTTTAGGTAAACAAAGCAATTACTTAAGAATAGGGATTGATATAATGTGTTGCAAAAGTCCCCATCTGCAACGAAGAGGCAGGGGGCAGGGGAAAATGACCCCTGACTTCTGCCGTGGAATAAATGGGGCAACATTTTTTTACGTCCCCCACTTCAAAAAGCGTGGTTTTCATTCAGGTGGGGTTAGAATCCCCTTTCTATTCTATCCCCCTTGCTCCCTGCTCCCTGCTCCCCTGCCTCTTTTTCAAGGTACTCCTAAGATGGGGATTGCATAAGCGTATTTGTTTTCACAAACTAGTCATAATCTGAGCCAATTGATTAGATAAATCAACTACAGAATCCTGGCATTTGTTAAATAAAACGCCAGCTAGAAAATAATAATCGCCAGAATAAAATGCCATGTTGTTTTTTCGGAGTTCTTCTATGTGGTTTTTTACCTTAGGATCAGAGCTATAGTAGCCGAACTGTAAAGGTAGTACCATGAAATTTTGAACGCAATATCCATATTCTTTTGCTAAGTTCAGGGTACTTGTTGGATTAGAAAAACTAGATATTAAAACCAACACATTTTCATAACCTAACGACAAAAGATCGTTGGTAACTGTGGCTCCATCCACGCCCCCAAATAAGAGTGGCATATAAATATCATTATCTGGTGCGGGGAGGTAAGGCGGATTGGCTACGAGATACTCGGCATTTGGTTGAGAAGAATTAAACAAAGATGAATTATGAATTATATATTTATTAGTGAGATTATATTCATCGATAGTTGAATTTGCGACTTTCCATGCAGAGGTATTTAATTCAAATCCTTGGATTACGCCATCAAAGTTATTTCTTAATAAGGAATTAATTACAGGGCTGCCATCTCCTGAGCCAAACTCCACAATAGATTCGTAATTTTTACAATTTCTGAAAACAAAATTTTCTAAGCAATTTGAGTAAAAATTAGATTCTTCAGGGCAAAAAAAGATATCTTTCATTTGACTGCACTTCAATGTGTAAGGTATAATCAATCTAGTATTAGGTTATTTAATACCTTGAGTTACAAGCCATAAACAACCGTTTCTTTAGTAAAGAAATCTTTGCTAAATAAATTGGATGTAGGGAAATTAGGAATAGTAATGATGTAAAAATGTGAAATTATAAACGTCAGAATAAATCTGCCATTTTTAATTTCTAATTTTTTAGATTTCTTAGATGAGTTAAACAGACTGTTTTGCTTCGCGTATCGATCGCACAACAGCAATACCCGCGCGATCGCTCATGAGTTTCTGCTGATCGTACCCAAGCAGTAATTCCCATGCATCATTGGGATATCGTTCTGCTAATGGCAAAGCCACATCATCTAACATCCAACGACCGTGGCGTTCATCTTCTCTGATGTGGAGTTCCCAATAACCCACCGCTACTTCTGAGAGTCCGAGTCGTTGTGCCGCCACCATATAATTTTTGTAAACCGCAGGGCCAGCCACCTCAAAATAGGTCAAACCGCCGCTATAACGCAGAAAATAGCGTTTGCGCTCAGTCACTAGAAAATTATGATTGGTAGAAGCCAAAACTTCCCAAGGTACTAAATCGAAATACGCCTCTGGTTCAGTGTTCATTCCGAACTCAGCAAGCATTTGGGCAAAAAATGTAGAGTGCTTGCGAGATAAACGACCATTGCCGTATTCTTCTATTAGTACTCGCATCAGCGTACACTGCACTTCATTAGCAACACCACCCAAAATGCGGGAAAGATGACTAGCTTCAACCAAGCCATCAAAAGATCCGATTGCTAGCAGGTGACGATAGCCAGATTCAGTCATTTCCTCACGAATGTAGCGGCTACTCTCCGACAAAAGCGGATCTAAATCGGCAGATGTGCGCTCAATTAGCGCTTGTTTTACATCTAATTGTTGCAGTGCAGCCACATCAAATTGTGCCAGTTCCCACTTCTGCCAAGCAGCTTCAATTTGGTCACGACATGAACACAAGTAAAGCGATCGCTCATTAGTATAATGCCGCAAATCGTCATACCAAAACAGCTTTAGCCGATTGATTCGATAAAGTATCCGTTGCAGAAAATTGTGAGCCTGTTCATCAGAGCGATCGTTTTTATAAGCAGACCGAATTGCTCTTGAAAGTGCCTGTTCAAACTCACTAGCTATTGCAGGTTTTACATCTAATTGATGATCCAAATCCTCCATTGCTAGCAGTTCTATAAATTGTTTCTCAGCACGGTCGTAGTTGGTAATTGTTCCTTCTTCTGTTTGCGTACTCTTTTTTGCAGCCCCAGCGTTAGGAAATATAACTAAATTGCTTTGCATGGAATCTTCGGTAGCATTGTAAAAGTGAGAAATAATTTTCACCTTTAATACTTAACTTCCCACACAGTAGCTTTCTCTACCTCTTTCCTTGGTTATAAAGAAAAATTAAGTCTAGGGGAACAAAGAAAAGGGACATTGGGCATTGGGCAATAGTTCTGCCTCCCCTGCCTCCCCTGCTCCCCCTGCCCCCTACGGTTGCCCAACCGCCTTACTTGGCGGAATCTCCTCAAGAGGAATGAGTGCTTCGATTACCGACTTGACAATTGGGGCGGCGACAGTAGAACCATAAGCACTTTCTCCTTTTGGTTCATCCACTAGGGCGAACACTACATACCGAGGAGATTCCACTGGCAAAATAGCCACGAAGCTAGTCATTCTAGCACCCTTAATGTAACCACCATTAGGACTAGCTTTTTGAGCTGTACCAGTTTTACCAGCAATGCGATATCCCGGAATTTGTGCCGCCTTTCCGCTACCTTCATTAACAACAGTTTCCATCATTTCCACAACCTTTTGGGTTGTTGCGGATGAAAAAATTTGGCGGGGGACGGTGTGAGTAGGTGAATCATGCATTTGCCCTTTGCTATCAATCAGTCCCCGAACTACATGGGGTGTGACCAATTTACCGCCATTGGCTAAAGCACCGTGCATTTGTACTAGTTGTATGGGCGTCATAGAAAAGCCTTGCCCAAAGGAAGTAGTAGCTGGTTCAATTGGCGAAGCGATAAATTCTTCTTGACTTTTGAGCCGGCCACCAACTTCAAAAGGTAAATCTGTATCAACTTTTTGTCCTAGCCCTAAGCGTTCTAGCCAGTTATAGTAAATTGAAGGCTTTAAGCGTTGGATAATTTGCACCATGCCAATGTTGCTGGAATATTGCAAAATCTGAGCGATGCTGATTCGCCCATTAGCATTATTCATCGCATTTTTAATAGTGTAATTAGCTACTCGAATAGAACCGGAGTCATTAAACATATCATCTGGTTTGATGACTCCATTTTCTAGAGCGATCGCTACATTCAAAGGTTTAAAAGTCGATCCCGGTTCATAAAGATCCGCCACCGTCCAGTTTTTAAATAGTGAGATATTAGCTTTAGCGTATTCATTAGGGTTATAAGTGGGCTGAGAAACGAGGGCGAGTAAGGAACCATCCAAGGCATCCATGACAATTACTGCCCCACGTTTAGCGTTAAACTTATCCATTTGTTGTTTGAGTGCAACCCGGGCAATTCGTTGCAGACGGCTATCAATAGTGAGTTGCAATCGCAAATCATCAAAATGCAAAAAACCTTCAGGGGCATGATCCGGCATCAATGCCCCATTACCCGACCGACTGAGGCGCACCGTTTGCACAGGACGTTCTAGCAACTTCTCTTGAGAATATTCCACACCTGCTTGACCACGGCGATCAAGATTCACGTAGCCCACCACATCAGAAGCCAAATCGTCTGGCGGATAATATCGGGAGTATTTTTCAGCCCACTCCAGTCCATTTAAGCGCAAAGAGCTGATGCGATCGATAGTTTCTTCGGGCAGAGCTGAAGCAAGTATAATTCCGCTTCTTTTGCTTTGAAAAGTTTTTACCAATTCAGCAGTATCTTTTGCCAATATTGGGGCAAGTCGCCCTGCCATATCTTCATTCGACTTATCAAACAGCTTGGGATGAGCGTATAAAGTATATACAGGAAGGTCAATCGCCAACAGACTACTATTGCGATCTACCACCGGGCGACGGGGCATAAAAGGTCGCAAATTCACCATTTGCTGGTTTCGCGCCTGCTCTGTTAACTTTGGCCCCTTGACAATTTGTAAATTGTACAACTTAACACCCAACCCCAGCCCTGCTGCCATTAATATGCCCCATACTATAAACAGTCGAGACTTGGTGTTAGATGTTTGATTTTGGATATTAGAGGCAAGTGTCCCTAACAATCCTCTTTTAGAACCCTTCTGTCGCCTTTTAAATGCTGGGTTCCGAAATTTTCTATTTGTTCTGCTTGGTGATTTTTGCATTGGGTTGTCCTTTGTCATTAGTCATTAGTCATTTGTCCTTTGTTGTTCGTCCTTCGTTCTTCGTCTTTTAAGTTCTGTTCCTTCTTAGAGTTGGCACTATTACCTAAAATCGACACTCAGATTTGTTTGTCTGAAACTAATGACCAATAACCAATGACCAATGACTCTTAACCTTAATACCCCAGTGGCGAGAGTGTTTGCTGTTGTGTTTGGGGATTTGGCGTTGTGTTAGACGATGCTGGCTTAGGACTACGAGATGCTGGAGATAAGAAAATCATCCCTTGAGGAGTCGGTGATACCAGCCCTGCTGTTGGTTGTTCTGCTTCCTGGGCAATTTTATTTGTCAGCGTCGCGTTGGTTGTCGTTAGTAGCCGCTCATGACGTTGGAGGTTTTGCAGCCTGCGATATGACTTACTCCAAAGCTCTTGAGAATATACCGTCCAGCCATAAACAGCAAGTGTCGATGCTACTAACAAGAACGCCAAAACTGTCGAATAACGGTGAAAGGTATACAAGCGCAGCAACCACAAAGGTGCCGCTCCAGAATTAGGCATTATGGGAAGGCGAAGAAAACCTACCCCTGAAGTTTTCTGATTTGCACTCGACTGCTCATTGAGATTTAGCACTTGTTGTCTACCCAACTGTTTCCCTGATTTGGGTATAACGTCTCCATTTGTGGAAGAAACCGCTAGCTTTTTCGGGGAACGCTGTCTTTTTTGAGAAGATACTAGTGCAGCTTCTTGGGCAGCAGGTGTAGAAGCGCTTTGTGCTGCTGATTCTATACGTGCAGAACGTCGCCTTCCTAAAGAAAGGATAGAATCTCGCCCGAACCAAGTACCCCTTGTAGAAACAGCAGATTTACGAGCAACTACCATAAATTTTTTAGATGAGAAATACTGTACTTTAGATTGATTGTCTTAATTGTCTCTTTTTGCTTAATTAAAATCGCCTTCTGTGCAACAAGCACACATAACAGACTACACCCTTTTAACTGTTCTGATAGATAGCTATACCAATTGCATCCTCTCGATATTGCAATTTTGCAATCAGCGATTAGCAATTTGACAGCTTGCCCTTTAGATATCGCACCTAAAGTATGGCAACGCAGGGCAGCAAGGTGCAATACTCCAGGAAAAAATAAATTTTTTGCTATGATAGCTCGGTTTGCTAGAAAATTTCGTAATTTCCTTCTTGCTACTGGGTTAAGAGAAACTAATCAGATGGCTATATGACACCTAATCAAAAAAAAGAATACCCCAAAGGATTGTTTTTTTTTATATGTAATCTCGTAGCATTTAAAAAAAAGCAATAAATACGGTATCGTATTCAACAGGCGAAAAATTGTTCTAGCCACAATTGGTGAAAGAGGAGTTATGAAAACAAGAATCTTTGGTTTAGCTGTAATCTTAAGTCTGGCAACAATTCTCGGAGCTTGTGAAGGCGGCGGTGGTGATGCTGGTGGTGGCGGTACTACTAGTACCCCAGCTGCTGGTGAACCAACTGATGCACCTGCTGCTGGTGGTGGGTCGTCTACACCTGCTGCTACTCCCGCAACTACTCCCGCAGCTAGTCCTACTGCTACTCCTAAATAGGACATCCTAAACTTTAGTTGAAATTATGCCCAAAACAGCTTAATTAACAACGCTCATCACCACATAGTTTGAATTAATTAGGTTAACTAAAAACCTATATTTTTCTATTGGTGTATCAGAGCCTAGAGTATGCTTGAATATCAGCTAAGTAGGGCAGCAAATAAAGGACACTGGTGATGAGGATTACCTCTTTAACCATGTGTCCGCCTAATATCCTCGCCTGACCATAAAGGCAGGTGAGCAAGGAGCAAGATAAAAAGATGTTGGAATTGCCCAGTAATAGAGGGTTTCAAGCATTTAAATTTATTTATGCTCAATGTTCAATAATTATTTCGATAGCGCAGCGTTAACGAGTCAGACGCTCCTACGTCACTAATGCAACGCTTACGAACGTCGCAAAAAGTACCATAAGAAATAATACATGCTTGCTTCAGCAGCCCTAAATTTAGGGACTTTCAATTAAAAAAATAATCAATCGCTGTGTAGGCAAAGGAGCAGGGGAGCGGAGGGGACAAGGGGACAAGGTGACAAGGTGACAAAAGTTTAGAACTTCCAACAAATCTTTCCCCTTGTCCCCAATTCTCCTTGTCCCCAATTCCTCTTTCCTCTTCTGTGACTGAACTTTATTCCAAGTCGCAGGAAGTTGAGTTATGTAAATCTAAGCCATTATGTAGGCAAAATATTTCCCTGATTTGGTGTTCGGAATGACTTAGACTCCTAACTTTTCAGAGGACAAAACAATTCATTGCGATCGCTGGCAATCCCTCTTGGGCATTCCCTGTCGTCTGCTCTGTATCAGAAGAGACCTGGTGATGTCCCTTGATATTGCCAGATTTTTATTGGGAAAATTTTTAATGGGAATGGAGAATGGAAAAAACAGATTTTCATCCTGCGTTGTGAACGCAGTTCAGATATGGAGAGAGTTAAAGCGATAAAAGCAATAAGATTATTGGGCTTAATTGTGATTAGTGGAACCTTTTTTGTGTTAATTAGCTCTTGGCGATCGCCAGTAATAGCATTACCACCACCAGAGGATACACCAGAAGAAATATTACGCACTAAAATTATCATAGAGGCGCGATCGCCTATTGATGGAAAATCCCTAACAGCTGCCGAATATATTCAATTACAAGCGCAGCTCCAACTTGCTCCGCCCCCAAAACTAGACCCCAAAATTCGAGAACAGATTTTCTTGCTTCGTATACGTAAAACCTTACTTCAGTTTTTCCCATTTTTAAATTTTTGAGAAATTCGTCATTTAGTCATTTGTGCAATGCCCCATACCCCATTTCCCATTCCCCATTCCCCATTCTGATGTAGGATAACGGTGGCGACAAAATTGCAAATAAATGTAAAGAATATATATAGATATTAAAAAAGTAGATTTAGTCAATCACGTTATATCACTTAGGTAGCTTCATGTCCATAACCACGATTGCCCCTGAACAGGTTAACAGCATCGTTTGGAATCAGCATAACGATCCCTTTGAAATATTAGGTTCTCATCCCGTAGAACAAGACGGTAAAACTGTCTGGGCTGTGCGGGCCTATCTACCAAATGCCAGTGCAGCATGGGTGGTTCTTCCTGAACAACGCAAGGAATACCCAATGCAAACAGTGCATCATCCCCACTTTTTTGAATGCACGATTGACACTCCAGAACTGGCAAACTACCAGTTAAAGATTAAAGAAGGGGAACATGAGCGTGTCACTTATGACCCTTACGCTTTCCGTTCTCCCCGCTTGACAGACTTTGATTTGCATTTGTTTAGCGAAGGCAACCATCACCGGATATACGAAAAACTGGGAGCACACCCCACGGAAATAGGCGGTGTTAAGGGCGTTTATTTTGCCGTTTGGGCACCCAATGCTCGCAACGTTTCATTGTTGGGAGATTTCAACCTCTGGGATGGGCGTAAACACCAGATGCGTAAAGGCCCCACCGGGGTTTGGGAATTGTTTATACCTGAAATCGGTGTGGGAGAGCATTACAAATATGAAATCAAAAATTTTGAAGGACACATTTACGAAAAATCTGATCCCTACGGTTTCCAGCAAGAAGTTCGCCCGAAGACAGCATCCATTGTCACTGATTTAGATGCTTACAGTTGGAATGACGAAAGCTGGATGGAAAAGCGGCGTCACACTGACCCCCTCACCCAGCCTGTCTCAGTCTATGAAGTGCATTTAGGCTCTTGGTTACACGCTTCGAGTGCAGAACCAGCTAAACTGCCAAATGGTGAAACTGAACCAGTAATTATCGTTTCTGGACTAAAGCCGGGCGCACGCTTCCTTACCTACCGAGAATTAGCTGACCGACTCATTCCTTATGTCAAAGAATTAGGATACACCCACATAGAAATGTTACCCATTGCGGAGCATCCCTTTGATGGTTCTTGGGGTTATCAAGTAACTGGTTACTATGCCCCCACCTCCCGTTTTGGCAGACCCGAAGATTTCATGTATTTTATTGACAAATGTCATGAAAATGATATTGGGGTTATTGTGGATTGGGTTCCTGGTCACTTTCCCAAAGATGGACATGGTTTAGCTTTCTTTGATGGTAGCCACCTATACGAACACGCTGACCCCCGCAAAGGCGAACACAAAGAATGGGGTACTTTGGTGTTCAACTACGGTCGCCATGAAGTAAGTAATTTTCTAGCAGCAAATGCTCTCTTCTGGTTTGACAAATACCACATTGACGGGATTCGTGTCGATGCTGTTGCCTCGATGCTCTACAATGATTATTGCCGCGAACCAGGAGAATGGCTGCCCAATCAGTACGGCGGCAGAGAAAACTTAGAAGCAGCAGATTTTCTACGTCAGGTAAATCACACCATCTTTAGCTATTTCCCAGGTGTTCTCTCAATTGCGGAAGAATCTACTTCTTGGCCAATGGTATCTTGGCCTACCTACACAGGCGGACTTGGTTTTAACTTGAAGTGGGATATGGGCTGGATGCACGATATGCTGGATTACTTCAGTATGGACCCTTGGTTCCGCCAGTTCCACCAAAACAATATCACTTTTAGTATGTGGTACAACCACAGTGAAAACTTCATGCTGGCTCTGTCCCACGATGAAGTGGTGCATGGTAAGAGCAATATCATCGGCAAAATGCCGGGGGATACATGGCAGAAGTTGGCTAATGTGCGTTGTTTATTTACCTACATGTTTGCTCACCCAGGTAAGAAAACCATGTTTATGAGCATGGAGTTTGGGCAGTGGAGTGAGTGGAATGATTGGGCTGATTTGGAGTGGCATTTATTACAGCATGAAGCCCACCAACAGTTAAAAACGTTTTTCCGGGAATTGAACCATCTCTACCGTTCTGAGCCAGTTTTGTACACCCAGGATTTTGCTGAACCTGGGTTTGAGTGGATTGACTGTAGCGATAATCGCCATAGTGTAGTTTCCTTCATGCGTCGTGACAAGGATTCTGATGATTTTGCGATCGTCGTTTGCAATTTTACACCGCAACCCCATTCTCACTACCGTATTGGTGTACCGCAGAAGGGATTTTATACAGAGTTGTTCAATAGCGATGCGCGTCAGTATGGCGGCAGCAATATGGGCAACTTAGGCGGTAAGTGGACGGATGATTGGTCTTTGCACAGTCGTCCCTATTCGCTGGATTTGTGTTTACCACCTTTGGGTGTGTTAATTCTCAAGTTGGATAAGAAGAAGACTGCTGAGGCATTGCAATAACAATTAAGGGTGGGCATCTAGCCCGCCCAAGAGTAATCAAAACTTTATTTATATATCGACAGCATTGCTAGCATTGCTGCACCATTAGAGCATGAAAGCGATCGCGCAACATCTATTTTTAAACTAGCGATCGCTCTGTATTTATCCGTGGAATTATATCTAGCACTTAGCATCAGCGCAATACTGAAGGCTGACAGTAGCTGTTTACTAGGTAATAATAAGTCCATCTGTAGATAGATGCACTCTGTATGATATGTTGCCTAAACTCCTCTTGCCACAATCCCCCCTGTTCTGATGAGATCAAGTTTTGCGCTAATTGTGGAATTCCCCTGATAATATTGCGACACTATCGCCCTATCCAAGTATTAGGTAGCGGGGGATTTGGTAAAACTTATTTGGCTGAAGACGTTGAAAAGTTCAATGAAATATGCGTCATCAAACAATTTGCACCGCAGGTACAGGGAACTGGCGCACTCCACAAGGCAACAGAATTATTTCAGCAAGAAGCAAGGCGACTGCAACAGTTAGGAGAACATCCTCAAATTCCAACGCTGTATGCATATTTTGAGGAAGATAAACGTTTGTATTTGGTACAGCAGTATGTGGAAGGGCAGAATTTATTAGAAGAATTACAACACCAGGGAATCTTTAGTGAGTTCAAAATTCGAGAATTATTGCTCGATTTATTAAATATTCTTCAATCTGTTCACCAACACAAAGTCATTCACCGAGATATTAAGCCACAGAATATTATTCGTCGCAAATCTCCCCAACCGCCAAAAAGAGATTTGGTACTCATCGATTTTGGTGTGTCTAAACAGTTGAGTGAGACAGTGGTTGTTCAACAAGGAACAACTATCGGCTCTTTTGGCTATGCACCTTTAGAACAAATGCAGGCTGGTGAAGCATATCCAGCTAGTGATTTATACAGTTTAGGTGCAACTTGCTTTCATCTGCTTACTACTATTCCCCCTTGGGAATTATGGAAAAAACAAGGATACGGCTGGATTGATAATTGGCGTCAACATTTGCGACAACCATTGAGCGAAGAATTGGCAGCTATTTTAGATAAGTTGCTGCAAACAGATTACCAGGAGCGTTATCAATCATCTGAGGCAGTTTTACAAGATTTAAATTGTTTGCCACCACTGCCAAATATCCCGCCCACGGCAACTTATTATCATCAATCATCCGCGCCACAGCCAGATATCCCACCTACGGCAACTTATTATTATCAATCATCCGCGCCCCAGTCAGATATTCCACCTACAGCAACCTATTATTATCAATCATCTCTGCCAAAGCCAGATATTCCACCTACGGCAACATATCATCATCAATCACCACTGCCGCTACCAGAAATACTGCCCACAGCAATCAACGATAATCAACTACTATCACCTGTAGATTTACCCAAACAAAAAGCTAAATCTAAAAAATCATTGCTAATAATTGGTATTATTCTGTCTTTGGGTTTAGGCGGATATGGAATTTCGCAAATTACTAATCATCTTTTTGCCAAAACCGTAGCTTATCAGAAACTGGCGCTAGTTAATAACCTGACTGGGCATACAGATTGGGTGAGTAGCCTTGCCATTAGTCCCGATGGACAAACTCTAGTAAGTGGCAGTGGAGATAGAAGCATCAAAATTTGGAATCTGCAAACCAGTGGCTTGAAAACTACTCTTTCATTGCATACAGATGTGGTGAGTTCTGTTGCGATTAGTCCAGATAGCAAGACTTTGGTAAGTGGCAGCAAAGACGGCACAATTAAGATTTGGAATCTGGAAAATGGTAGCTTGAAAAATACTCTCAGTGGACACAAAGATGCGGTTAATTCTGTTGCTATTAACCCCGATGGAGAAACTTTAGTGAGTGGGAGTGCTGACAAGACTATTAAGATTTGGGATTTGCAAACAGGGAAACTGAAAAATACTCTTACTGGGCATACTAAATCGGTTTGGCGAGTAGCTTTTAGTCCAGATGGTAAGACTTTGGTGAGTGGAAGTTACGATAATACAATCAAGATTTGGAATCTACAACCACCTTCTTTAAAAGCTACCTTTACTGGGCATACAGATTTAGTTTACTCTCTCGCCATCTCCCCAGATGGAAAAACTTTGGTGAGTGGTAGTACTGACAAAACAATCAAGATTTGGAATCTACAAACGGGTGAGTTGAAAAATACTCTCAACTGGCATAAATATGGGGTGACTTCCGTCGCCATCAGCCCAGATGGACAGACGCTGGTGAGTGGAAGTTTTGATAACACAATTAAAATTTGGAATTTGCAAACGGGTGAGTTAAAAAATACCCTGGCTGGACATACAGATTTAGTTTATGCCGTTGCTATTAGTCCAGATGGACAGACTCTGGTAAGTGGGAGTAAGGATAATACTATTAAAATGTGGCGCGTACCATAGATTTACAGTATCTTCCTTATTTAAATGTTATGTATGCAGCAAAACCCGCATTTTTTAGCGATCGCACTTCACCTACCCACTTAAGCAAATTCATACCTAGCAACCTTTTTGGGCTTTTCTATCCGTCGAACTCACGTTGAATTACGGTAATCAGTCCGTAAATAATTTATTTTCAGTCAAGCTATATTGTCACACGAATTTACCTTGTAACGATAGCTTGAGAATATATCTTTCTAGTTTTTTAATAGCTGTGACGGAAATTAACTTATGCACTTGTAAAAAAGGATTCAGCAGTCTAGACTGGGAATTTTCTTCTATACCTAAATAGGCACGCCCTGTACATAGACTATACCGTTAAGCATAATGTTGGGAGAATTAATAGTAACTGCCCCTATTGCGTCAATAGTAATTGCTCCACCTGCGTTAATAGTAATTGCTCCACCTGCATCAATCGCAATTGCTTCACCTGCGTCAATCGCAATTGCTTGTGCGGTATTAGTAATTGTAGCAGATTCCAAATCTATAGAAAGAGGAGCAGTATTATTAATCGTTCTATTAGCTTTGACGTTTATGCTACCATCAATGTCATTCAAAGTGACGGTTTGCCCCTGAGCAGTCTGTGTTTCGATAAATTTTTGTGTATCATTAAAGCTGAGGCGATGGCCAGAACCAGTTGCAGTTTGGACATAATAGCCTCGATTTTCAGTACCTTTATCATCATCAACAAATCTTACTATGTGACCAGCACGGGTTTTTATGGTGCGTAGTCTCACTTGACCGTTTTGAATTGTGTCATCTACAGTTTCAACTGTTTTATCCTTACCATTCCAAACTCCACCAATAATATAGGGTCGATGAATATCTCCATGCTCAAAGGCAACCAGAACTTCGTCGTCGATCTCAGGCAAGCAATAAAATCCTCTATCATTGCCTGCTCCTAGCCCTACCACCCTAGCCCAATGGCTTTCATCATTCATGGTTAAGGTAGGGAATTTTACTTTAACGCGCCCCCAACCTTTTGGATCGTTATTGTTAGTCACCAGACCTACTAAGAGAGTTTGGCCAGGTTGGAGATGTGTCTTGGGAGGCAATATAGAAAGTAAGCTACCTTCTCTCAGCCCTCGAACTGTAAAATTAGTTGTGTAATTCCTATGGATGTATCGGTGACAGGTTCCTGTTACGTAGTATTTGCCACTATAGCGAGTTCCCATATTTTTAAGTGTAACCACTTTGCCCGGTCGAATCATAGGGTTTCCCATAGCTTTCGCATCAGCAGTCACAAACTCTCCACTAAGTTCATTACAAAGGGACTGAGCCATTTGTTTTGCTTCTTTTGAAGTATCTACAGGTTGGTCTACCACAATCATTTTAGGAGGTTGTTTCATTTTAAACTTCTGACTGATGCTGCTCCCATCACCATTTCCTGTCTCCGTGAGCAACTGTTCCTTTGAAATGGTTTCTGAGATTAATTTTTTATTACCATAATCCCAGCTATTAACCTGGACTGAACTAACTTGTTCGGCACTGGTAACTTTAACATCAAAGCTCGTAATATCTTCAAGCCAGTCCAGCTTGAGAGAACCGTCACTTTTGGGTTTGCAAAAGTGAATCTTATTGTCCTGCACAAAGAGTTCAAACCCGATTTTTGCAGCGCGTTCCCGCAGAAATTCCATATTGGTTTGATTTTCTTGAAAAACATATTCATGGGAGACACCACTCGCATCCAATTGACCGATTTTAATCTTTGCTTCTTGAGCAATACGTCGCACAATATCGGTATCGGTAGAGTTTAAAAAAGATCGGTTGTAGCGACCCCGATGCAGTCGATGGGAAACGTCATAGCCATGCACGATAATATGGGCTTCAGATGTATGAGAAAATTTGACTTCAATACCTGTAATTTCCCCCTCAATTAATCGATCCTCTATTTCAGCCACTTGAAAGTCAAGGTCTTCTGTCGTACTAGCCTCAAATCCAATCGAAATTGGATCGCCAATATTAAAGTACTTTTCGTTTTTCCAAGGTTCGCTGTCCTCGCTCGCGGCGACATAAACATTATGAATTTTAATAATAAACATACTTGGCAGATGTAAGCTTTCATCCACAACAATTTCCAGAATGTCCTGCATTAGTTTTTCTGGTGCTTTTGCTCCACCCAGTTTGAGTATAGGTTTGTGTAAATAAAGGGTTTGACTATTTTTAGTAGGCATTGGAAGATACTCTTATTATTGTTAGGTAAAAATTAGAAGTTGTTCTTTTGACAGATAGGATAGTTATTGGATTAAGATAACCTTTAGTAAGTTTTAGAAATTAAGGAAGTTGTTTAGCAATAGCTCCTGTTGTAGGTGGCTTTCCTCCTGATATATTTTCAGGATCGACTTCTTGGAGTCCAATATTAACGATCGCTTTAACCGGTGTGCCATCAGCCAGAAATAGAGTGAGTCGATAGTTTAAACTTGTCATAACGCAGTGGAAATAGCTATCGTGCCAGGTCAAAATATACACTGGTGGGCGAGTAAGAGTATTGCTACGAGCTGTCGCACCCTTTTTAATGTTATTAATATATTCTTTAAGAACAGATGTCTTTTTTTCATAAGTATCAAATAATAAATTCTGTAATGTAAATGAATAGGGTTCTACTCCAGAAAAATTAACCTTTGGCAATAAAGTGCTTCCTCGATGGCCTACATCACTATCCCAAATTATTTGTCTAGTAAAATCAAGTTCTGATGGATTAAACATGAACTCAATATCTTTCGCCTGTCCGCTAGGGTCACTATGAACTATCAGCTTTGCTTTTTCAAGTTTCATTGCGTTTTCCTCAATTCTTTGAATGCATTAAAATTACCAGGGTAAACAGCCTACAGATCGTCCCCGTCGTTCGCGCTCATGGATTAGACGATGGTGCAAAAGCTGTTCGATTTCCTGAACCAATCTTTCCAGTACATCTGGTATTTGTTCAGATTTTGAGAAAGTCTGAGGGGTTGTAATCGTTTTTTGCGAAAAGATCCGATTGCTTTGATGGAAGCCGTTACGTTCCATCTCAAGATTTAGACGCAAATTGATGCGATCGCAAACTATTTGTGTAAGCAATTCTAAATCTTCTACTGCTTGCTGAACAGTATTGACATCTGGAGTTAGTACTTCCTCAAGTATGGGGTTTTGGGGCGCAAAAGTACCCGGTGGAAGCTGCGTTAAGTTTTGGGTTAGCGACACTTTAGCAGGTTGGTCATAGCGATCGTTGTCATAAGCCAGTAAGTCTTGAATACTAGACTGTTGTGTAGAGCGATCGCTTGATGTTTTGGCTGCATTATTTTGATTGAGCTGTCGCAATAGCTCATGAACCGTCTTGAAATCTGCTTCGTTGTCTACACCATCGTCAGAAGCGCCTTTACGCTCTGAAGATTTGGAATCAATCGGGGGCTTAAACTCACTCATGATTAAACTTGCAACTTACATTCATTTCCAGGCGCTTTCACCAAAATATCCCTTTGCATCCCTAGAGACTGCATCGCCGCCAGCAGACTGCTTGCCAATTTTCAAACCCTCAAAGGCTAAAGTTAATTCTTCAACTGCAACCATATTGCCATCGGCCTCTAAACTAGGGAGTTTCCATCCCACTGGAATGGCACCAATCAGGCACCAGCTCTTCATGATTTCTCCAGCTTGGTTGTATGTCAAAATATTAACGTTGCGTCGCCGCGTTTTTTGCTCAAATAACTCGCTTAACCATTCTGAGAAGGTATTATCATCAGTTGTCCCCCGCTTTAGGGTAATATCTGAAAAACGAGTGTGTCCTAAACTAATTCTTTGCTGCTCGTTTACGCCACCTTCGTGATATACTTCTTTTTCCACCTCAATACTGATGCCTGAACATTCTGAAAATGAGGCAACTATATTTTTCCCAATTTCTATATAGAATCGGTTGGTTGTGACGTAGTTCTCAACGTGAGAATTGGATTGTTGTGTAGCCATTTTATTGTCTTCCTGTACTAGAGTTACCGATTCTTTCTCTCTGAATTTTGATATCTGCGTTAAGTCGTTCGTAAACGCGATCGCATAATTGATGCATTAGCACCGGATTGTTGAGATATGCTTGAGCTAACTGTGCCAGACGGTTATGCTCAAAAGCTGTGTAGGTTAAGTTTGTATGACTATTTTGGGACATGGACATCACCGAATCATTGATGGATGTTAACTTCCCAAGGAGAGGCTCAGGCGATCGCTACACTATGATGTGCTTATTTCCGTGGGTAAGCCCATATTAAGGTGGTTAATGAAGGATAAAAACAGACAAAAGTCGCATTTCAAATTTCCAAAAGCAGTTCCTTAAAATTATTTCCAACTTTGAATCAGCATTTGGGCATCCTTAAAAAAGTGGCTCGTCTCAGAAATTTGTTCAGCCATAGCGATCGCATTACGGAATTTACCATTTCTAGCCAACTCTTTGGCAAAAGAAAGCCGACAAAGATCCAACTCCCGCAGTTTTTTCTGATACTGTTCCGAGCTAGGCGGCTCTTCTGAAACCATCACGTTATAAGTAGAACGATTGATGTAGCTTGAAGATGGCTGTTTTAAAGTCTTTGCCACAATTGGCTGCTTGCCTAGATGAAAACGAGATTGTAGTTGCTTTAGGTCAATCTTCCTCCAGATTGAATCAAACAATTGCCTTGTGATACTTATGAAGCGCGAAGTAAACGAGCCTGATGTCCGAAACACATCCTGAAAAATACTTGGATGGAATAGTTGAACATACGCCCGATTTTTTGGCACAATCGTCGCTGTTGATGACTGCGGAGATTGTCGCATCCCCAATTGGAAAACCGTTTGATCCAGATCGTTAGATAATGGCCGCATTGCTTGATAAACTGTTCGATCTGCTGGATTATGAATGGCTGAGTCCGAGTATTGGACAATAGTTCGATCTGTTGGGTTTTGAATGGCAGAATCTGAGTATTGGACAATAGTGTTGTTATGGTTTTGAACTACAGCAACCCCAGCAGCATTAAGATTTTTAGAATTATTATCTAAAGAAAATTGAGCAATGGTATTCGGCGTAAAGCTTACTGCCTCAACGGTTCGGGTAGGTTGGGATGAAGAACTGATCCGTTCTACCGCTCCAGGTTTTTGCAGCGAGAGAGGTACATCATTGACCAATTCTACCGAAGAAAGAGAGTCTTGGGGGCTTGGCTTCGGTAGTCTTTGCAAAACGGTCTTGTCATTTCTTGCTTCTGAAAAAGGACTTGCGACTTGCATAATGGTCACATTCTCTAGCCTGCCGGAGGCATCGCTTACTTCTACTTGTTGCAGTGCCCCCCGTAACTTTTGCTCTGAAGGGTTAAGATCGTTGGATGGATTCTGCATAGAGGTCTGTCTCATAATAATTGAGTGTATAGGTTAAGACATCAATAAACATTTATTTTCTAGACTTGTCATCTAAAAAATATTGATTGGTTTTGCACCCTTCTGAGTGCTTATCCAATTAGCACAACGTTGAAAGGAGATAATCTCAAATTGGCGCAGAGAGAGAGGCAAAAAACAGCCATACTTTTAAGCAACTACTTAGATATAAGCTATATAACTCTATATAAAGGGAGTTTAAAGCAGAAGAGATCAGACAGAAGTCTGATTCTAATTTCCTCACATCAACAAGGAAAATAATATTGCAGAACTAAAGAAGCATATTCCAAAAAAAGCGCTGGATATTCCTTGAGTACCTCTATTAACGCTCTTTTATATCTCTGTTGAGAGAAAAATGAGCGTGAGCATCCCAGTTTTTTGCAAAGAGGGTAAGAATCAGGCAGGATAGCTAATAGAAGAGTGTATTTACCGATCAATCACTCCACAAAAACAGCAGGCACTTCAAGAACATATACAGACGAGCGCTAAAATATTGTATGAATAAACGTCATCGGCTCCAGGGGAAATCTCAATGGATGTAACCGATTATCAGATTTTTAGGAGTATAAAATTGTTGTGGACATGCTGGTTGGACGCTACGAAATTATTCGAGAATTGGGTGGCGGCGGCTTTGCGATTACCTTTCTAGCAAAGGATTATCTACAACCCAGTCAGCCGTTATGTGTTGTCAAGCAATTACGTCCTGAACGTACTGAACCTCGGATTGTGGAGTTCTTTGAAACAGAAGCTACTGTTCTGGAAAAGTTGGGTAAATATTCCCAAATTCCTCAATTATTGGCGCATTTTAGAGAAAAAAGTAATCTTTATATTGTTCAAGAATTTATCGAAGGACATGACCTAAAGGCAGAAATCATTCCAGGTAAGCAATTAAGTGAAGGTTATGTCACTAAGCTATTACAAGATGTTTTAGAAGTTTTGTCCTTCGTACATAATCAGCAAGTAATTCACCGCGACATCAAGCCTGAAAATCTGATGCGGCGGCATCGGGATGGAAAGATTTTTCTGATTGACTTTGGGGCAGTCAAGGAAATTAGCACTTTAATAGTAAATGTACAAGGTAAGGTGACTTCTAGTGTCATCGTAGGTACTCCTGGCTATATGCCTAATGAGCAAAAGAATGGTAAACCCATATTTGCTAGCGATATATATGCCTTGGGAGTAATGTTGATTCAAGCATTGACGGGTGTTTCGGCAGTGGACTTTGAAGAGGATGCCAAAACAGGTGAAATTCTCTGGCGTCATCAAGCACGGGTAAGTAAGCATCTAGCTAATGTGTTAAGCAAGATGGTGCGTCGTCATTACAGTTTACGCTACGCCAACGCAACCGAAGTGCTACAAGACCTTTCAAAAAAACTGTCTCCACCACCAACACGGCCACAACAATCAGTTAACTGGTCGCGGCGCAGAGTTATTCAAACCGTAGGGTTAATGGGAGCTAGTTTTAGCTTTGCAATTGGGGTTGAGAAACTCTTGCTCAACAATGCTAAGAGAAAAGCTTTGCCATCAAACTCATCTATTCCCGCAAATAATATTCCAGTACCTTTGCCGAATGAGACTCCAGCATTACCTACAAAAAGCGTAAATACTAAGGAATTAGCTTTAAAAACCTTCCAGTTTGAAGTCATGAAGGTAGATAAGCAAGGAAACATTACTACAATCACTCCTGGTCAGGCAATTTATTTTATAGAAGACCTTGGTAACGGCAACATACTGGAGATGGTAGAAATTCCTGGCGGTCATTTTCTCATGGGTTCACCAGTAGGAGAAAAACAGCGAAACACAAATGAGGGGCCGCAGCATCCTATGACCATTAAAGTTTTTTTCATGGGTAAATTTACGGTCACGCAAGAACAGTATCAAGCAGTTATGGGAATCAACCCCTCTTACTTCCAAGGGGCTAATCGACCTGTCGAACAAGTAAGTTGGAATGATGCAGTCAAGTTTTGTCAAAAGCTGTCACTCATGACTAACAAGAACTATCGTTTACCCAGCGAGGCGGAGTGGGAGTATGCATGTCGAGCTGGAACGACTACCCCATTCTATTTTGGTGAGACGATTACGACTGAGATAGCTAACTATAATGGCGGTTATATTTATGGTTCTGCTCCTCCGGGTGAAAATCGTCAGGAGACTATGGATGTTGGTAGTTTACCTGCGAATGCTTTTGGTTTGTATGAGATGCATGGCAATGTCTGGGAATGGTGTCAAGACAAATACCACAATGATTACCGTGGAATGCCTGCTGATGGAAGTGCTTGGGTAAGTGGAAATAATAATCCTTGCCTGCTGCGAGGTGGTTCATGGTTAACTCAGTCAAGCGTCTGCCGTTCATCTGCCCGTTTAGACGGAGGCAATTCGGATGTAGCGTTCTACGACTTCGGCTTTAGGGTGGTTTGCACACCAGGGTAAACACATCTTATTTACTAATAAAAAGTAAAAAGAATTCCCCAATTATCTAAATAACAGAACAATCAAAGGTTGTATAACGTGCAACAGATCAAAAGTTGTTGCACGTTATGCCAAATAAACTAACGCGCCTACATATTGCACTATTTCCGTGTAGACAGTTATTAATTAAAAGTGTTTACCAAAAAAGGCAGAGGGCAAAAGGCAGTCCCGATGTGGTAAATAATTTGGCATTCGATATCTCCACCCACACTTACCACCAATTGATAGAAGACTGAAAGCTCTGGCAAAGTGTAGCTTTGTTACAAGAACTCTGGAAAAGGAAGAAACAGGGCAAATGCGATGATCGCCCGCAGGCTACAGCACTTGTGTGTACACGCTTCAAAGGCGTTTGTTGACTAACCCCAATGAGTAGCACACCGTCTAGAAGTGTCCACTTGTCAAGCATGTGTAACTTTTGTTAATATTAAGTCAAGGGAATATATAAAGCTAATGTTGCAAAACACCGGAGAGTAAAAACTATGGATATCCCTATGGAGCTTAACTTAGAGCAAAAATTTAACCTCAAACTTTACGAAGAGCAAATTAAGGGGTTAAACCAGGAAGAATCTAACAAATTGCTTTTAGAGGTGCTGCGGCAGTTAATGGTCAAAGACAATATGATCAAGCATCTTCTCAAGCAGACTTAACTAACTGGGGATATTTGTTAATTTTCTAGAGGACAAATAGAAACAAAAGGATGTAGCAAGCCTTCTTTAGATAAAACTGCAAGCCGACTCTATCCTCTGGCGGTATATATTCAATCTCAACAACAACTGGCGTTAATGTTGCTCCTGCCTAAGGAGGTTCATCTCCACAAAGTTCATTACCAAAAGCTTGTCGGATTTACTCAGCACGATCGCACTATTTTTTAGAACCAAGCAGAAAAATGGGCATGAGGCATTTGTCAATGTTATTTATCTTCTGCTTTCTTATCTTCTTCATCGCCTCACAATCCCAATCCCCGTTACCCCTTCGCCCCTAATCTTCAAAGCGTACCCCTAGTTCCCCAGTCAGACTAATCCTGACTGGGGATTGTTTGTTAAGGATTATTACTTAGTTTCTCATAACTGAGACTAAGATAGGTGTCATCTTTTATGTTCTATATTGTCTTGTTCAGGGAACAGGCAATCAAGTTTCAGAGAAAACCAATTTTTAAGGAGAGCGAAATGCTTGACGCTTTTTCTAGATCTGTAGTTTCAGCAGATGCCAGCACTACTCCCGTATCTGATATTGCTGCTCTCAGAGCTTTCGTTGCTAATGGTAACAGACGTTTGGATGCTGTAAATGCGATCGCTAGCAACGCTAGCTGCATCGTCTCTGATTCTGTTGCTGGAATGATCTGCGAAAACCAAGGTTTGATCCAAGCTGGTGGTAACTGCTATCCTAACCGTCGCATGGCTGCTTGTCTGCGTGATGCTGAAATCATCTTACGCTATGTAACCTATGCTTTATTAGCTGGTGACGCTTCAGTTCTAGATGATCGTTGTTTGAATGGTTTGAAAGAAACTTATGCCGCTCTTGGCGTACCCACAACCTCTACAGTACGTGCCGTTCAAATCATGAAGGCGTGTGCAGCTGCTCACATTCAAGATAACCCCAGTGAGGCTCGTGCTGGTGCAAAATTGCGTAAGATGGGTTCTCCTGTCGTAGAAGATCGCTGCGCTAGCTTGGTTGCGGAATCTTCCAGCTACTTTGATCGCGTAATTTCTGCTCTGAGCTAAGGAATTTGCGAATCGCAATTCACTCAACAGATTGACATCCAACACAGTTTAAATAAAAAGTCTTTTGGGAGATTTAAGAAATGAAATCAGTTGTTACCACCGTTATCGCATCTGCTGATGCCGCAGGTCGTTTTCCCAGCACCTCTGATTTAGAATCAGTACAAGGTTCTATCCAACGTGCTGCTGCTCGTTTGGAAGCTGCTGAAAAGCTAGCTAATAACATTGATGCAGTCGCAACCGAAGCTTACGACGCTGCGATCAAAAAATATTCTTACTTGAACAACGCTGGTGAAGCTAATTCCACCGATACATTTAAGTCGAAGTGTGCTCGTGACATCAAGCACTACCTGCGCCTTATTCAATACAGCTTGGTAGTTGGCGGTACTGGCCCATTGGATGAGTGGGGTATTGCTGGACAACGTGAAGTTTATCGCGCTTTGGGCTTGCCCACTGCTCCTTATGTTGAAGCTTTAAGCTTTGCTCGCACCCGTGGTTGTGCGCCTCGTGATATGTCTGCTCAAGCATTGACTGAGTACAATGCTTTACTAGACTACGCTATTAACTCTCTCTCCTAGTTTGTTGCCAAACTTGTCATTTGGTGACAAGAGTATATTGTGACTCTACAAGCCTGGAGGTTCTTGGCTCTTTGCTTTGCCTGTTAAGGTTGAGTAATGGCAAAGAATCTTCAGGTTTATTTTGTCTTAATAGGATTCGGCAAGTTGATATATATGGATAAACGCTTTTCTAATTTTTTTAATCTCACAGAAGACCAGGCGATCGCTCTTTTGGATACGCCTCAAGACCAATTGAGTGAGGATGATTCACGTTATATTGCCGCTTCTCATTTAATTAATTTTCCCACAGAGCGATCAATTAAAGCGCTGATGCAGGCGGTGCAGCAAACTGACCCCTCATTGGATAACCGCATCGTCCGCCGCAAGTCGGTAGAGACTTTGGGGCGACTGCAAGCTGAGTCAGCTTTACCTGTGATTCGCACCTGTCTTTTTGATGAAGACTGCTACACCGTGGAAAATGCTGTTTGGGCGATCGGTGAAATTGGGACTCAAGACCCCGATATTTTAGAAGATGTTGCTCAATTGCTGGATAAGCCAGGGCAAACCTATCGAGTAATTATTCATACATTAACAAAGTTTAATTATCAACCTGCCCTAGAACGAATTCGCAAATTTGTAGATGATACCGATCCACCGACAGCTAGTGCAGCAATGGCCGCAGTTTGCCGTTTAACTGGCGACTATTCCCAGATGGGAAAAGTAGTGGCAATGTTACAACACCCAAATGTGTTAGGACGGCGGTTGTCTATCCAAGATTTAATGGATGCCCGTTACTATGATGCAATACCCTATATTGCTCGATGTCCAGTATCTTTGGTGTTTCGATTGCGAGGAATTCGGACTTTGGCAGAAGCCGGAATCGCTGCGGGAGCAATTACTTTTGCCACGATTCAACCTTATTTAGAGCAGACGTTATACGACCACCCAAATGATCTGAGTTTGGTTCATAGTTACCCAAGCCCCCCTACTTTACCAGTTCTGATTCGGGGATTGTATGAAACAGACTTTGGGCGCTGCTATTTGGCAGCTAAAACTATTCTTGACCATCACGCTGATGCTGCTCCTGAAGCTTTGTTTGCTACCTACGCCGAAGAAGCAAATAATGATTATGGCGCTCACTTCCATGTGATAAAGCTGTTCGGTTGGTTGAAACACACCCCAGCTTACGATTTACTAGTTGAAGGCTTGCATAACAAACAACCACAGTTTCAAAAATCACGGGCAGCAGCAGCGATCGCTCTTGGTGAACTCGGCGGTCCACGGGCAATTCCCGAACTGAAACTTTGTCTAGAAACCAAAATTTGGGATCTGAAGTATGCCGCATTGATGGCGCTAGAAAAACTTGGTGATACCAGTGGTTATGAACAAGTCGCCAATGATGATGATTGGCTGGTTCGTGAAAAAGCCAAGTCAACCCCTACGGGGAATTAAAAATTAAAAATTAAAAATTAAAAATTAATCACACCGATGATAAATCTAGAGGGTTGAAGAAGAGGCAAGGGAGCAGGGAGCAAGGGGGAAAGTTAAAATGGGGATTCGGCCCAATCAATTCGAGAACCACTGCACATTAATGATAATTTATTAAAATCTTGTTATGTCCACAGAAGAACTATTCCAACAACTAAAACACCCCAACCCTCACCTACGCGACCAAGCAATGTGGGAATTGGCTGAGAATCCCGATGAGACAACTATTCCCCGGTTGATGAGTATTCTTGATGAAGAGGATACCACCTATCGACGAGCTGCCGTCAAGGCTCTAGGAGCGATCGGGCCTGATGCAGTGACTCCTCTAGTTGAAGCTTTGCTCAATAGTGATAATGTCACCGTCCGGGGAAGTGCAGCCAAAGCACTGGCACAAGTCGCCATTAATCATCCAGATGTTCCCTTTGCAGCTGAAGGTGTGCAGGCTTTAACGACTGCTCTTAATGACCCCAATCCTGTAGTGAATATTGCAGCTGTCATGGCTCTAGGTGAAATTGGTTCTCCCGTGGTGGATGTTTTGATTGAAGCATTGCAAAGCACAGACAACCCAGCACTGGCAATTTCTATCGTGAATGCCCTTGTCTCAATTGGCGATCGCCGAGGTGTGGAAGTGCTACAATCCCTCATTCAGGATGAATCCACCGACTCCTATGTACGCGAGTCTGCCACTAGTGCATTATCTCGCCTAGAGATGACAGTGAAGTTTCAGCGAGGAGAAAAGTAATATCAATAGGACGAAAATAGCTTGGTAGAGGGAATTTGTGTGGTTGGTAAAATATAAAATAAACCCAACAAAGTTCCTTTACCCTGATAACCGTGAACCTCCAAATCGGCAAAGATAAACCACTTGCAACCACCAGTACAAATATCGTAGAAACAGAAAAAATTCTCTGTCCTCATTGTCAGCGCACAGCGACAAACGGCATTAAATGTAAGGGAATTTGTGTAGCTGACAGTGATTATTAATAGACAGCAACCAACTTCTAACCAAAACTCTTAGTCGATATGTACATTCAAATTAAACCAGAACTAGAGCAATTTATTCAGGCACAGTTAGCAAGTGGTAGATTCGCTAGTGCTGATGATGTCATTAATGAAGCCTTTAAACTGCTACAAGAAAGAGAGCAAAGACTTGAAGAATTACGCCAAAAAATTGCTGTAGGAATTGAACAAATTGAAGCAGGACAGGTAACTGATGGCGAAGCTGTATTTGCTAGATTTCAAGAAAAAATTCGTCTAATTGCTGAGGAGTCCTCTGAATGAATAATTATTCACTTTCAGAGGCAGCAATTAAAGATTTAGATGAAATTTGTGAATATATTGCTCGGATTAACCCAAAAGCAGCCTCTAAGCTTTTTGATGACATTCGTGCCAAGTGTAAATTATTAGCTAATTTCCCAAATATGGGTAAAGATTATAGCATAATTGTACCAAACCTGCGCGGATTTGTTGTGGATAATTATATTATATTTTACTACCCAAGAGAAGATGGAATTAGTGTTGCTCGTGTTGCCAGTGGGTATCGTGATTTAGAATCTTTGTTCACAGATGAATAATAAAACTATAACTGTGTCTTTGGTCTAGAATTTATTGCTGTGTTTAAGAGCATAAAACCAAAATGGTACTAAATTAGTACCAAAAAAGTAACCTCCAAAGCGATGCCTACGCCGGGCTTTTTCGCAATAAGCAAGAGTTAATGACATTATTTTAAACTTTATTGAGAATATACTTCACTTATTGACATAATACGGTCGCCCTGAGCAAGCACCTGAACGGGAACATTACCAATCATCTGTTTCGGACTGGCGTTCAATTTGCGCGATCGCTAATTTCGCCAGAACCCGCACTACCTCTTGTTCATCATTAAGTAGCGCCTGTAATGATTCTAATGCACTGCGATCGCCAATTTTACCAAGGGAATTGATTGCTGCCTTCCTCACATCTAAATCAGTATCTTGAATTGCCAAAATTAAATGCGGCACAGAGGGAGGATAATTTACTTGTCC
Organism: Nostoc sp. ChiVER01; assembly: GCF_034531155.1. NCBI lineage: Bacteria > Bacillati > Cyanobacteriota > Cyanophyceae > Nostocales > Nostocaceae > Nostoc > Nostoc sp. ChiVER01. The sequence continues at coordinate 430,041 of NZ_JAVRBS010000001.1, forward strand.
CAAGGCTGCGGCTGCTTCAGTGCGGATAAGTGCTTCTGGATCAGTCAAAGCAGAAACTAGAAGGTTGCAGGATTTTTCGTCTGACTGCTCTTGTGCCACATGACCAAGGGCGCCGATGACAGCACATCGGACATCCAAAGAAGCGGCATTCAACGCTTTGTATAAATGGTCTGCTGCTTCTGATCCAATAAACGCCAACGCCCATGCAGCAAGACCCTTAATATCCTGTGGATGCTCGTCTGATGCTAAAATTCCCAGCAACGCTGGTACAGATGCTTCTCCTGTTCTGGCCAACGCCCCGGCGGCTGAACTTCTGACTACCCTATCTTCATCGTTCAGAAAAGCATGAAGCAAGTCTGGCACAGCACACGGGTCAGATATGATAGTGAGTGTCTTCGCAGCAGCCCGACGCACAACTACATTAGAATGATTTGCCAGTGCTTCTACAAGAAATGGCGTTGCTACTTCACCAATTTCACCCAAGGTTTCGGCAAACCGCAGTCGAACCATTCCCCTTGGATCTCCTAAACCCTCCACGAGTTGTTTGAGAACTTTTTGATCTGTAGAATCGAAAGTTTCTAGTGTAATCTGCTCATTTACCCTTTGAACCAGATCATCATTTTCAGCTTGCACTCGCAGGATGAGATCATCCACTGCTGGAGCTTTGGAGTTGAGCGATTGACTCATGACAAATTTCCTATCACCGTTATTGTTAAATGATCTAGTACAGACCGGCGGAAATAAACCTACCGTTTTATTACAGCCAGAAAGCCTAAAATTAAAGATTTTTGACTTTTGATTGTCGCTTCCCTCCAATTAAAAATTGAAAATGTAAAATTAAGAATTGAGAAAAATCCCTAAATTTTTAATTTTTAATTCTTAATTTTTAATTCTCCGAAGAGGTACTAGTTACCAGATGTCAGAGTAGATTGCTGCTGTCGTAGTGACTCAAGGGTTGCATCTAGCTGGGTAAGTTGAGGTTGCAGGCTAACAAGTGCTTGTGCCTTCATAATTTTGGCACGCTGCGCCATTGACAAGGTATCGTTAACCAGACGTTCCCGATATTCTTGTAATTCAGCGATCGCTTCTGTGAGTTCTTCAAGGCTGGTTTGAGCGCTTGAGGTGAGTTCTGTAGTATCAGCCATATCCTTTGTGTTTCCTAAAAGTAGATTTAAAATCCCCATGTTCGATTTTCTCAGATTCAGTCATCAACGGACAAACCTTTTTTATAGTCCTAGTTCTACCTTTGATACCAACTTCGGATAGGTAATCTTGTTTCAAACTTATAGAAGAGTTTATTTATCAAGATTTTCAATTTTATTATCCAAAATCCAAAATTTAAAATCCAAAATTGGTATAGCAGTCCTAAATCATTCGTGAAAATTATATCTCTCTTTATTTCTTTCCTTCCTTGGCGTCCTTGGCGTCCTTGGCGGTTCGTTTCTTAATCTATATTTTTCACAACTCAAATAGGATTGCTATATTGCTTCATCTAATCGCTGATGCTAGCTTTCTTTCCAAATCGAATAAAAACCCGTGGATATATTCTTCTGTCCACTCAGCACCGTAAAAACGGGTGAACATTCCCCGTGCTGGGTCTTTTTCGGCTCGATAGCGGAGATAACGCAGTTGAGCCTGTTCAATATCTGCTAAATATTTGGAGTCGGTTATCGGCTGCGCCTGGTCAACAAAATCTAGGTAGGCTTGTAGATAGTCTTTGAAGGCTGCAAACACATGGGTTTCCACTACCTCAGTTTCCTGGGGGCGCGTCCAGAGAAAGGCGGGTGAGAAAAAGGGCTGGGCTTCTTCGGGAAAGTCGCCCCCCCAAGGTAGATGCTGCTGATGTGCGTGAAAAGTTGGCAGCATAGGCTGGGTATACTTCGCCTGATATCCCAAATCATCCCGAAATAGGGGTTGCATATCGAGGGCAATTAAGTGTCCTCCTGGCAAGGTAACTAAATCTGCGCCAAAGAAGGGCAAATCGTAATTCAGATGGGGAAAAATAACGAAATTTAATACTTGAAGTGAGTTACCCCCTTGGACATGGGCGGCTCGAATTTGCCGGAGTTTGTTAGTTTGATAGGCATAGCTAGTCGTTAAGACCTCTTGTTGATGTTTGCCTTTGCCCACTTTTGCTTGCTTCGACTCAAACCCTTGAGGAATTGCATAAGGCTGCAAATTCAAGCGTTCCTGCAAAAGCGCGATCGCATAATCTAAAAATGGCTGATAGAGAGTCAATGTCGCTTCGCTCCCAATTAAAAATTCAAAATTCAAAATTAACTATCACCATTTTTTTGTGGTGATGTAGATTTAAAGCACTATTTGGCTGCATTAACTACTAATGGCACAGCATCCTCAAACAAAAATTCATGCAAAAATCGCTCTGACCATTGATGTCCAAAGTAGCTACTGAACAAACCAGATGCAGGATCGCGATCGGCACTATATTGATCGTAGTCTTTTTGGGCTTTGACAATCCGTTGAATGTCTGACTGGTCGCTCAGAGGTTTAGCTTGGAGTAACATTTGCCAGTACAAATTCAGATAGTCTTTGAATGCCTCAAAGACTCTCGTTTTTACTGTTTCTGCATCGGTTTTGGCAAATAAGAGATATTTTGAGAAGTACTGATTAGCATCGTAAAATTTCATTTCCAAGCCTTGTGCCAAGTCTGGATACTTATCATGTAATGTCTGCAATGGATGTATATACTTCCTCAAGTAAGCTTCATCTTGAAATAAAGGTTGGAAATCCATCACAATCAGGTTTTTCACCTGACCGAAAGACAGAAAATCAATGCCGAGTAAAGGCAACTCGTAATTATGACTAGGATAAATCACACTATTAAGAATTTGGGCACTTGCGCCTGCATCAATGTATGTATAGCGGATTTTCCGTAACTGTGGGCACTGATAGCACCAACTCTGAATTGTGGCGGGGTTTCTGCCGCGATCGCTCACCTGATACTCTAGTCCTGGGGGAATTGGGCGACTTTCTAATGTAAACCGTTGCAAAAGCCATTGTTCCAGATGCTCAAGGAAGCACTTATACATAAAATTTATAGCCTAATTTGCCTTAACCCCAGAGAATAGGGTATTCCCAGATTCGCCGTCTCGAATATGTTAAACAAAGCAACGATCCTTAACGTTAGGATTAGGCGATAGTGCAATGCCTACTGATGGCGATCGCCAGAATGATTGCCTAGAAACGATAGCAAGTCCTTCAAAATTATGAGCGACCAGATGATCAAACGGATGCTCTAGATAAATTGTGTTGTACCATTTGTGCTAAATTCGCCTCAGTTAAATAGCGTCGTTCAGAACAATAGGTCATCAAATACACTCCATTCATCATCCGTACTGTGCTGACGCGCACCCGAAAATCATCGGTCATAAACCAGCAGCGTTCCTGACCTTGGTTGGTTTCATATTCGGTATCGATGGTTAAAATACCATCTTGTCCGAACCAGTAACGGCTAACTACCGGAATTTTTTCTACATAGCCTTGGTTGCGGAGCAATTTTCCCGATCGCCCTGTTTCATCATCTGGCACATCAATTAAGACAGCGACACGATCCTGATTGGGTTCTTGATCGTCGTCATGTTCTTGCCACATAAAGGTAGCACCTCCCTTAGCACTAGCTGGATCGATACCTTGCGGCTGGCAGATTGCTTTTACCCGTGGGTCATCAAGTGCGATCGCGCCTACATAAAGCTTTGATTCTCCCGATTGATCCGGCACCGTATCAAAGTGATGCACCGTGCGTTGGGTAAACCAGACCCCTTCACTCTTACGGAAAAACTCCGTCATGGTCATTGGTGGTACAAAAGGCATAGCTGATCCCCCTAATGATTGTAGATAGGTCGCGGTACAATACCCCTAAATAATCTCACGATTTCAACTCATGATCAGCAGGGATCAGAAGACACCTCAAGAAGTTTTGGCTGTCCTCAAGGCAGGATTTGCTCTAACTCAAGAAGATTTATATCAATTCAACCTCAGTGGTTTAGAACTGCAAAGAGCTAATTTGCATCAAGCTACTTTGATTCGAGCGAATCTCAGCAAAGCGGATCTCAGTGCTGCCGATCTCAGTGGCGCTGATTTACGCGCAGCCGATCTTAGCCAAGCGATTTTAAGGGATGCCAATTTACAGGCAGCTTGTTTGTACCGAGTCGATCTCAGTGGCGCAGATTTACGAGGAGCTATTTTGACCGATACCAAGCTGGTAGGGGCAATATATGATAGCCAAACCCTGTTTCCCGAAGGCTTTAATTACAAATCCTCTGGGGCGATTGGGCCAAATGCCTATTTGAATGGCGCCCAGCTGAATACAGCCAACTTGCGTCATGCTGATTTGCAAGGTGCAAGTATGTTGGGAGCATATTTAGGAGGAGCTGATTTAACTCATGCTAATCTTCAAGGAGCACGGCTAAGTCAGGCTGACTTGCGGAAAGCCTGGTTGCCAGGAGTATCTTTACGCAATGCTCGGTTAAATGGAGCTAACCTCGCAGGAGCTGATTTACGAGCAGCAGATTTAACTGGCGTTGATTTCGAGCATCTGGAAAGCATTGCTGGAGCAGATTTTACCCATGTTCAAGGACTAAGTGACGAAATGCGATCGCGTCTCCTTAGCCAACCAGCACAAGAGCTAGATACACCTCATGCTTTAACCCGCCGTACTACACGCGCTAGCCTAGAAACTAAGTAGGTCGCTGAGATAAGGCAGGGGGCAGGAGGTGAGGGGACAAGGGGCAGGGGGCAGAGGGAAAAAGAGTTTTAGCGTTGTTGACTTTTATTCACACAGTTTGAGGTTATTGTTATGAAAGTTTGAGAATGGGGGCAAAGAGGACAAGGAGGAGAAACAACTCAAAGTTATTTCCTATTCCCCATTCCCCATTCCCTATTCCCTTCTTAAGATTTAGTAGCTGTCCAGTCTTTTTTCAGCAACGCCAGAAAGGTAGCAATTCCTTTAGAAAATCCTAGTGGGTCGGGTAGAACATACTGCGGAAATTCTTCATACGGCCGCCACGGCTCTGAAGAATTATGTCGCAGGTGCAAAACGCGATCGTTCCCTTCCAATTTCCAGAGCATTTGACCGCCAGTGGGAATTTCAGCCATTTGTTTCTCCTATGGTGCAAACAATAATACTCAGTCACAGTTTGCTCTTTCCCAATTCTGCCAGTCTAAATATTAATTTATGTCAACATTGCTACAAAATTTCTAGACTTTTGTGTTGAATTGCTGTAAGAGCATAGATAAATTATAGGTGTTCATCACTGAGTTAGGCATAACTCAAAGAAATAGTTTTTTCTACCTAGTGGTAGAGTCAGCCTCAACTCTTGGAGACGCCACGCGAACGTGGAAGTCAAAAGTCAAAATTAAGAACCCCATAAATGAATTTAGTTGCTCTGCATCCAAATTATTTTTTAGATAAAAGTCAACAGTAAATATTCTCCTCTGTCCCCTTGTCCCCTTGTCCCCGCTCCTCAAAAGATTAAATTCTCCATTGCCGCCCCCACCACCCGATGATCGGCATCCTGCCTCAGTTGCACCAGGGCTTCCTTGGCTTCAGGAGTATCAAAGTGCTTGAGGGCATAAGCAACTCGTACCCGAATATATTCAAACTCAGAATTTTTCATGTTTAGGAGTTGGGACAAAGCTACCTCAGACTGACGGGAAGCCGCCAATGACCCCAGCGCATCTATAGATGCTTCTTGGACTGCGGCATCGTCACCTTCTAGCCCCAGAATACAAACCTCTACAACTTCTTCAGGGCAATCCATTTCTACCAAGGCTGCTAAAATACTGCGACGTACCAACCAGTGATCGTCTCGTAAAAATGTCTGCACCAGATGAGAGGCTGAAATTCTGCCAAACAAGGACAGGGAATTAGACGCTTCTGCGCGGACATTTGGGGTGTTATCAAATTTCATAATTTGCAACAGGGCAGCAAAGGATTCTGAGGTTTTTTGCTTGCCTAACTCCCTAGCAACAAAGGTTCGCACCAGAAATTCTGGGTCTTGGATATGGCGGTTGAGCAAAGGAAAAGCAACATCTGCCGGATAATCTTGCAGGGCAGAAATCGCCTTCAGGCGGTATTGAAAATCCGAGTTTTGCAGATCGGTTTCGATTTGACTGAGATCCATAGAATTGACAATCTGAAATTAAGTGACAGTTTCAAACCCTTCTCAAAGCCCTTCAGGAATGGGAAAGCGTTCTCCTTTTTGGTAAGCGGCGAAGTGCTGCTTAAAGTACAGTGTACTGGTCATATTTGGTTCGTTACTCTGGTCGGGTGTAAATTCATATATCGGCACTTGTTCCCGAATCAGTTGAATCAGATTAGGATGGAGTTGTTCAAAGGATTCAACCCGAGTCGTTGTTGTCTCAAATCGTAAGCGGGCTGGATGACCATAGCCCAGTTTCATCCAGGGTAACCAGGGACAGTCTCGCGCCCAAGTGGCTGAAGGAAGATTCTTCACCCCTGGCCGGGAAATGTGGCTGGTGAAGTATTCTGTCCCATTAAAGGTTTCACCGGGACAATAATCTCGGTATTTGGGATCTGCTGCTAATGGATGAGGATAGGTCAAGGGAATTTCTACGACAGAAGTAACATAGTCTTGTCCTTTGGGAATCACCGTCATTTTCGGTCGAACAGCCCCCTGCACTATGCGATTGGCAATATGCACGATCGCTACAGCAGAACGAGTAGAATCGGGTTGCCATGTATGCAGGATTTCTTGGGTTTGTGGATCGCAAAATAGACCTAACTCCCGATTGATCCGATAACCTACCTGTTCAAACTCAGGATCGGAACGAATAAAAACTTTGGTTGCATTCATCCCAATAATCGAGAATAATTTCTCTCGTGGGCGTTTGCCTGTTTCTTGCCACCAGACTTCTCCCTCCCAGCGATAGTAAAGCTGCTGACCATGATACTTTCTATAGAAATCAAGGTTATTAACTGTGTAGTCTTCTGAATTGTTCATAGTTTCCCTTTTGAGTTTCCTAACAATTTACCGCTACAGTGTTACTAACTAGCCCTGCTGAAATTTTGAAAAAGGGCAGGAGTTCTACTTTTCAACCAGTCTATTAATAGTTTTGACCATGACTCAGCCACAATTGAGTGAAAAAGTTCGAGAACTGATTCAAAAAGCAAGGATTGTCAGTTTTGCTACTTGGCAAAATACCCATCCAGCAGAGGCTATTGGGCTATTCCAGGCGGCTGACGATCAAGGACGCTATCTCACTGATGAAGATTTGCAGCAGATTCAGCAGCTTGTATCAGCAAATACAGAACTCGTTGCCGTAAGTCAGAGGTTACGCGATCGCGTCCGTGAAATCGTAGATGAAGCCAGAACCCATGTATTGGCTACATTCCCCAATATTATCCAACCCGGTGGTGGACTCTACCCAGTAGTAAGGGCAGATGCCTGTTGGCGTGATTTTTGGCACTTTTTACGCTGTATTACTTACGGTATCGCCGGACAGCACACCGACTATACTAGCACCGAAGGATTACACTATATGCAACTGTTGTATCAAGAGTTACAAGTACCTTTAGATGCAATGGTTGTAGGATTAGAAGGTATTAAAACTGCCAGTTTAAAGCGAGTGGAACCCGAGCAACAAGCAATCGTTGCTCCCTACTTCGATCATCTAATTGAGCAATTAAAGCAATTTAGCTAATTATTGGTGCGATCGCTTGGGGCATTAACAGTTAAATGAATCAATTTTGGATTTTTGATTTTGGATTTTTGATTGGCCCCATGCACACCACTTGCTCTACTTAGGGTAGATATTTTAGTTGTCTTAAAACTACACCCTACACCCTACCCTGACAAGGTTTCAGCTTAACTGACTGCGAAACTTACTAATACTAATAGTTAATAACACAACAGCAAAGGCGACTAAAGCCAAAACATTCATCCACAGTACATCTAAGCCAACACCTTTGAGTAAAAGACCTCGAACGATCGCAATGTAATGACGGAGGGGATTGAGTAAAGATAGCGTTTGAAACAAAGGTGGCATGGCTTCAATAGGTGCGATCGCTCCAGAAGTTTGTACCATTGGTAAATTAATAAAGAAAGCTGTCAAAACTACCTGTTGTTGGGAACTATTCACAGTAGCTAACAAAATACCCAAGCTAATCCCAACAAATACATACATACTTGATAGAGCCAAAAATAGCAGAAAACTACCTCGAAATGGTACATGAAATATTACTGTTGCTAAAGTGGTGGCTAATAAAACATCTCCCATTAATAAAAATGCTAAAGGGACAATTTTCGATAGTAATATTTGCCAGTTAGCAGCCGGAGTCATTAGTAATTGTTCTAAAGTACCCGTATCTTTTTCCCGGACTACAGTAATTGCTGATACTAATGTTCCAATTAATGTTAAAACTAAACCCATAACTCCTGGTACAAAAAACCAACTACTCGTCAGTCCAGGATTGTAAAGAAATACAACTTCGGGTGAAACCGGGGGATTTACTTTACCTTGGGTTAATTGTAGATTATATTGCTGGATAATTTGATTCATATAATTTCCGGCAATCCCGGCTGTATTAGCATTTACAGCATCAATAAATACTTGAATTTCTGCTGATTTTTGTGCCAGTTGACGCGGAAAATCGGGAGGAATTATTACCCCAACATCTAGCTTTCCTTCTTCTACCTGACGACTCAATGCTTTTTCACTGCTTGGTACAGATTCTAAAGTGAAAATCCGATTTGATGTCATGGCTGAAACTAACTCTCGACTAGCACTAACGTTGGCATAATCAATGACACCTAATCGCAAGTTATGAACGTCGGGATTAAGGATAAATCCATAGAGTAATAATTGAACTGTTGGCGGGACAACTAACAGAACAATTAATTGCTTGTTGCGGAGAATTTGATTAATTTCTTTCCGCATTAATGACCAAAATGGACTATCAAATAATCGCTGAATAAGTTTCATAAAATTACTTTTTATTTAACCATAGAGACGCAGAAAAGCCAGTGCGTTACGCTCGTTGTAGCAACTAGCGCGACACAGAGAAATTAATTTGGTAATTGCATTCGGCTTAAAACTCGGCGTGATACGTTGAAAAATACAAATCCCAAAGCTGCAAGCATGAGTAAATCAAACCAAACTCCGGCAAATCCTGTACCACGCACGAAGGCGTCACGAGTGATATCGATATAATAACGCGCCGGAATTATGTTAGGTAGTAATGATAAGGGAAAAGGAATATTGTTGAGGGGATAAATAAAACCTGAGAGTAATAATGATGTGATAAAGCCTACAAGAGAAACACCTTGTACAGCAGCATTTTGGTTACTACTGCGGACTCCTAAAAGCAATCCAAAAAAAACGCTATCTGTCAGAAATAGTAAAGTACCAAGTACTAATATTATGGGATTGCCAACTATGCCAACTTGGAAAATAATTGAGCCTAATATCATAACTACTAATGCCTCCATGATGGCAATTAATAAGTATGCTAATCCTTTACCAAGTAATAGTTCAGTGGCATTAATACTAGAAGCGTAGACTTGTAAAATTGTTCCTTTTTCTTTTTCCCGTACCATTGCGATCGCAGAAAGCAATGAAGGAAAAATCCATAGTACAACTCCGTAAGTTCCTGGCACAATATACAGTGATTCTAATCTCCCAGGATTAAACCATAGACGCATTCTTGCTGTAATACTACTATTAGCAGGTATCAGTCCATGCTCTTGCATGAAAAAGTTTGTCACTCTTTGAATACTATTTCTAATTACACGGGCATTGTTAACATCAGTAGCATCGATTAACACTTGAAAATTTGTATTTCTACCTGCTTGAATATCACGGCTAAATTCTGGCGGAATAATTACTGCGGCTTTAGCAATTCCTTTATCTATTGCATCGCGTGTAGGATTGCCACCAGACCATTGTTTAGGCACAAATTGATTGGTGGCATACAGTCTTTCAATATAACTGCTACTTAGGTTTGTACGACTGAAATCTTGGACAATTAAGGGAATATCTTTACTCTCTAACCTAATGGCAAAACCAAAAATTATTAAACTAATGAATGGCAATAAAAATGCTAGTGCCAACGTCAGGCGATCGCGGCGGAATTGGGCTATTTCTTTTACACATTGGGCAATAATTCGTTTCATATATATTAAGTACGGCTTTAGCTAAAATCAGAGTGTTTTTAAACGCAGAGGAACGCGGAGGTTTTTGGAGGATAATTTGCTGCATACTCATTTTCTATTTTTGCGATCGCTGTACTATACCAATAAAAGCATCTTCTAAAGAAAAAGGAATCGGGCGTAAAGAATTGATAGTAATTTGATTAGCTTCTAAAAGTTGAGTTAGTTGATTTATTTCCTGTTCAGGATGATCGAGAACAACGTGTAAACTATCAGCGAAAATCGAGATGCGCCAAGGCTCGAAATGTTGTTTGAGTATCTTGGAAGCTACTTGGTTTTGATTGACAATAATTTCTATTAATTGTCCCGGTTGCGAGGCTTTGATAGAACTTGGTGAACCTTCGGCGACAGTTTCTCCTGCAACCATAAAACTCATGCGGTTGCACTGTTCAGCTTCTTCTAGATAGTGTGTTGTCACTAAAATAGCTGTACCGTTGCGGGCAAAGTCATTAATCAGCTTCCAAAACTGGCGACGCGCCAGGGGATCTACCCCCGATGTGGGTTCGTCTAAAAATAAAATATCTGGTTCGTGCATCACACAAGCACCGAAAGCAACTCGTTGCTTCCAACCACCTGGTAGCTGTCCAGTAATCATATCTGCTTGTCCTTCTAAACCACAGGTAGCAATTACCCAATCAATTTTTTCCCGTCGAAGTTTGCGAGGTACGCCGTAGACTCCGCTATAAAATTCGAGATTTTGCAGAATAGTTAAATCGTCGTAAAGTGTGAATTTTTGACTCATGTAACCAATACGTCGCCGTAAGTCTGCACTCCGCAGATTTCCGGTTTCACCACCCAAGGAAATTTCACCGCCGCTTGCTGCTAGTAATCCACACAGCATCTTAATTGTGGTGGTTTTTCCAGCACCGTTAGCACCTAACAACCCAAAGATTTCCCCGTAGCGCACTTCAACGTTGACATCTTTAACGGCTTGGAACTTGCCAAAAACACGGTTAAGGTTGTGAGCATATATAGCCAGTGAAGACGCAAATAAAGCATTTGTCTCCTTGTCCCCTTGTCCCCTTGTCCCCTTGTCCCCTTGTCCCCTCTTTCGATAACGAGGAAACGGGAAAAATTGCGGCGCTGAACCTTGTTGTCGCAGGCGCGTGACAAAGACGTTTTCTAATGTGGGTTCGCCATGCTCGATACTGCCAGAAGGTAACTGATGTTGTTGCAGCAGTTCACGGACTTGGATTTCGCCGGAATTTATATCTTCAACAAGGACATCCAAGCGATCGCCAAAAGTTTGCACATCTACTATATTTGTCTGGTCAGTCTGAGATAATATCTCTTCTGTAGCTTGTAAATTTGCTGTTCGCAATTCCAAGCGATGCAAGCCTAAGTTAATCCGTAATTCTTTGGGTGTGCCAATTTCATGAATTTGCCCAGTGTACATCAAAGCCACGCGGTGGCAACGTTCAGCTTCGTCTAGGTATGGTGTCGCAACTACAATTGTCATCCCCTCGGCTGACAATTCTCCTAGCACATCCCAAAATTCCCGCCGGGAAACTGGATCAACACCTGTGGTAGGTTCATCTAATAACAATACTTCTGGTTGAGAAACCAAAGCACAACACAGCGCCAGCTTTTGTTTCATCCCACCAGAAAGTTGTCCCACTAAGCGATCGCCAAATCGCTCTAAATTCATTAATTTTAAATATTTATTGCGGCGTTCCCTTAATAAATCATCTGCTACTTGCCGCAAACCTGCTGCATAACGTAAGTTTTCATCAATACTCAAATCCAAATACAGCGAAAACTGTTGAGTGAGATAACCTGTGATTAATCGGGCATCTCGCGCAGGTTGATTAAATATTTGCACCTCCCCCGCCGTTGCTTCCATCACACCGCCCAAAATGTGAAATGTACTAGTTTTCCCAGCACCATCAGGGCCAATTAAGCCAAACATTTCACCTTTGTTGATACTCAAATCAATTCCCCGCACAGCAGCTAAGTTTCCATAGTGCTTATGCAAACCGCGAACTTCAATTGCTGTGGTTGGCAGATTAGATGATGGGGCTAAGTTTCGAGAGAAAGTAATAATTTGCTGTTTCATTCCCTTCTACCTCCTAGCTTGAAAAGTGGTGTAATGGTCTCAGAGAATGGAGTGTACACGAAGATACCTTTTTCATGGTTGGCAATGAAATTTTTTAATCGGAACTATCTTAAAAGTGCTAAATAAATATTTCCCCCCCTGCCTCCCCTGCTTCCCCTGCTCCCCCTGCTCCCCCTGCCCTCTTACCTGCCCCCTGCCTTCAAACTAATTTCGGCATCTGCTGGCATCCCCATTTTGGCGCAGGGTAAATCTGATTCACTATAAGGTTTTTCGGGGTTAAAGCAGCTATCAGGGTTTTGAACTTTGATCCGAATGCCTACTACTTGTCTGACTCGATCTTTTTGAAAGTAAATATTTTCTGGTGTAAATGAAGCTTGCGGATCGATCGCAATTACTTTACCTTCTAATGGTTTGTCCGGCGCAGAATCAATGAAGATTTTCGTTGTTTGTCCTAGACGCACTTTGCCAATATCACCTTCGGGAATAAAACCTCTAAAATACACTGTTTTGGGGTCAACAATTGTCAAAATATTAGTCTGACTGCTAACTATTGCACCTGGTTCAACACTCCGGGCTGTAACTACTCCATCTAAGGGACTGACTACATTTACATCTTTTTTGGAGTCTGCAATCTGCGTGAGGATTTGCTGATTTGATGCTTGGGCATCTTTAACTTTGGCACGGGCAGAGTTGACTTTCGCCTGTGCAGATTTAAGTTGAGCATAACTTTGCTGCTGCTTTCTAACTAGTGCTGTTAACTGGGCGTTGCGAATGTCAGGATTGAAACCTGTAGTTTTAACTTGAGTTAACGCTCCTGATGTAGCCTGTAATTGTTGGCGTTCGGCATTAACTGCTGCAACTCGTGCTTCTAGGGTTGCGATCGCAGTATCTAAAGTAGTTTGGGCTTGATCGAATTGTTGTTGATTTACCGCCCCTTCTTTTACCAATTGGGCATAGCGATCGCGGTTGATTTTTGCTAAATTAACTTCTGCTGCTGCCTGTTTAACTTGCGCTTGTGCTTGGACTAATGTGGCTCTGGCTGCTGCGACATTTGCTTGTGCCTGCTCAATTCTTCCTTGGGTGTCTCCTTGAGATTGCCGCAAATTCAGTTTGGCTTCGTTAATTTGGCTGTTAATTTCTTGAATTTCTCTGGTGACTCGCTCGACATCTGAAATTGCCTGTTGTTCATCATATTTAGCAGATGTCACTCTTGCTTGAGTACCGAGTAGTTGTTGTTGCAGCAATTGATCGTCTGTGTTGTCTAACTTAATTAACTCTTGCCCCTTTTTAACTGCTGCCCCTTCCCGCACGGCAATTGTCTCAATTCTTCCAGAACGCTTGATCCCAATCTCGGTTTCATAACCCTCAATCCGCCCGCTAACTTGCAGTATATTTGCTGATACTTGCGGTTGAGAGCGCCACACAGCGTAGCCAATGCCACTTACCACCACTAGCCCTATCAGTAAAAAAATGGGTTTTTTGCGGCGTTGCTGCTTCGATACTGGCGTATCTTTAAGATTTTCCGGGGATGTCGGGATAGTCTGAGTCATAGTAGCAGCCTGGATTGTGAAAAATATTTTGTATAAGAGAATGGAAAATTTTGAATTCTTTGTCATCATACTAGACTGTCTAGTATGATATAGCAAGATATACGCAAAAAAATTTACCATTCATGCCTATCAACCCTGCTTTCCAACTAGAAAATCCTTTACCTGCGATCGCTCCAAAGCAAGAGCAAATCTTACAAGGAGCTATACAGATATTTTTGAAGGAGGGTTACGCTAAAACAAGTATGGATCGTGTCAGTGCGTCAGCTGGAGTATCGAAGCAAACGATATACAGTCACTTTCAAGATAAAGAAGGACTGTTTAAAGCGTTGATAGAACGGTTGACGATTACTTGTTTTCAAAGCATTTTTACTATAGAAAAATTACAGGGAGAACCAGCAATTTTGTTGCGTCAAATTGCCGAAATTTATTTAACCAAGGTTGCTGATAATTCCGATTATTTGGCATTATTGCGTTTGATAATCACTGAGTCACAAAACTTTCCCGAACTAGCAAAACTTTATAACCAAATCGTTGTGCAACGAGGTCGGCAAATACTAAGTTACTATTTTGCATCTCATCCAGAACTAGCAATCAGAGATCCAGAGGCAATGGCTCATATTTTTTTAGGTTCGCTAGTATCCTACGTGATTGTAGAGGAAATTTTGCATGGTAAAGAACTTACATCTTTATCACGCGATCGCTTGCTAGACAGCTTAATAAACATGGTCATGAGCCAGTCCCTAAATACGGTTGGATAAACAACAGTACTACAGCCGAAAACTTCGACATCGCCAGCTAACGGGTCATGTACTTTTGCAGGGTAAAGCGATCGCCTCACATGGGATACACCAATATTTACCAATTTTTACCCATGCCTCTGAAAGACCATCAATAAGACTTTTTAGTACATTCCGCATTGAATCTCTCCACCACAGGCTCATTGCTATTAGTGACATCTTTAGTTTTAGCGGTAAGCGAAGCCATGCCGTAGGCTTATACCACAATACAGTTCAGTTAAGCATTTCTTTCTTCTCTCTGCGTCCTTGGCGTCCTTGGCGGTTCGTTAAAAAAATTGAGTTTGACAAAGAGTTTTAGCCTTAACTGAACCGTATTGGCTTATACCAATTCTCCAAAAGGAGGCAACAGATGTAAATCAGGAAAGTCTTGTTGCATCTAAGTTTCTTGATTGCGTTAGCGTTAGCGATAGCGCAGCGTTAGTGAGGAACGAACGTCGGAACGAACGTCGGAACGAGCGTCCGTAGGAGCGTCATTGCGTTAGCGTAGCGGGGCGTTCGCTTTTAGCGTCTCCAAGAGTTGCCCATTGCGAATTGGTATTATCGCTTGTTCGATTAAAGTTGCTGGGAAGCGATCTCTCTACTTAATGCCGAAGCCCACATGCGACATCACAAAAAATTCTGACAACTGAACCTTAAGTACTTGGCTAAAAAGATTCTATTTGATATGGTGAGTTAACATATCAGATTGATATAGCAAAATGCTGAAATTGGCAGTATTGGGACTCTTACAGCGAGAGCCTTTAAATGGTTATCGGCTGAAACAGCAACTTGATATGTTTATGAGTTGCAGTATTTGTGTCAACTATGGGGGGATTTATCCGCTTCTCAAGCGTATGGAAGAACAAGATGAAGTGATGCTATGGGCGGAACAGGTACAAGAAGATGGGAACTGTGGAAAAATATATCAGATTACACCCCACGGTAAAAGCACTTGGTATCAAGAGATGCTGGCATACCCTCATGAAAGTTGGGTAAATGCGCGATCGCGGTTCTTAATCAAATTTTTTTTCTTTAGTTATTTATTACCTGAAGAACGAGTGCAGTTAATTGAACATCGATTAATGTCATGTCGGTTACGCCTGGTAGACAAAAAAGCACTTGAAATTACTGATGATTTATATCGAGCGAAATTACAAAAACGGGCAATTGAAGTGATCCAATCGGAGATTGAGTGGCTAGTTGAGCAACTTCAAACAGAACAACTCCAATTAGCTCAAACGCCAACTCCAGTAAAAGAGCTTTAACATCCAAAACTTTTGAAGTATCCTAACTAACTATGTGGATCGTCAAAATTGCTTTACGTCTTCCGTATACATTCGCGATCGCAGCTTTGATGATTGTGATCCTTGGTGTAGTAACGATATTTAGTACACCAGTTGACATCTTTCCCGCAATTAACATTCCGGTTGTCAGCGTAGTTTGGACTTACACTGGTACCACATCTGAGGAAATGGCACAGCGAATTGTCACCATTAGCGAACGCGCTATGACAACAACCGTTGGTGACATCGAACACATTGAATCTCAATCTTTAAGTGGTGTTAGTGTCGTCAAGGTTTTCTTTCAACCCAACGCTAATATCGCCTCAGCCGTCGCTCAAATCACCTCTGTCAGTCAAACAATTCTCCGCCCTTTGCCACCGGGGATCACACCGCCATTTATCATTCAATACAATGCTTCTTCGGTGCCGATTATCCAGATGAGTGTTAGTAGCAAAACCTTGCCAGAAGAAGCACTCTTCGACTATGCTACCAACTTCGTCCGCACCCAATTAGCAACAGTGCAAGGAGCGAGTGTACCTCTGCCCTATGGTGGTAAACCTCGGCAAATTATGGTTGATATCGATCCCCAAGCGATGTTGGCTAATGGCATTTCTGCCCAAGATGTGACGAATGCTGTCAGTGCCCAAAACCTGGTTTTGCCCGCAGGGGATATGAAAATAGGCGATCGCGATTTCGCCGTACAAATTAACAATAGTCCAGATGTGGTGGCAGCACTCAACGACCTACCCATTAAACAAGTTAATGGTACTATCATTTCCATTCGTGATGTTGCCCAGGTAAGAGATGGCTTTGGTGTGCAATCGAACATTGTACGTCAGAATGGCAGGCGATCGAGCTTACTTAGTATCCTAAAGAGTGGCAATGCCTCAACTATTGATGTGATCGAGCGAGTCAAAAAAACTTTGCCTCGCATCCAATCCACCTTACCCCCAGAACTGAATTTAGCGTTTTTGTTCGATCAATCCATATTTGTGAAAGCTTCTATTCAAGGCGTTCTCAAAGAAGGATTGATTGCAGCCTGTCTCACCGCGCTGATGATTTTGATTTTCCTGGGAAGTTGGCGCAGCACTGTAATTGTAGCCGTATCAATTCCCCTCTCAATGCTGGTTTCGGTCATTGTCATGAGTCGTTTGGGACAAACTTTCAACATCATGACATTAGGTGGTTTATCCTTAGCTGTTGGTATTTTAGTAGATGATGCCACAGTAGAAATTGAAAATATTCATCGAAATCTTGGACAAGGTAAACCAATTAAGAGAGCAATCTTAGATGGCGCTCAACAAATCGCTACTCCAGCACTTGTAGCAACATTATGTATTTGTATTGTTTTTGTGCCGGTCGTGTTTCTAAATGGAGTCGCAAAGTATCTATTTGTCCCGCTAGCGATGGCGGTAGTATTTGGGATGCTTGCTTCTTATGTGCTATCTCGGACTGTAGTCCCGACGATGGCAAGTTATCTTTTACCACATGAAATAGATTGGCATAGAGAAAGCGAGGAGCATAATAGTAATAACAACCATCATCATCTAGATCCGGCAGTTCAAAACAATAATGGTAATAACAATCATCATCTAGATCCAACAATTCAAAATAATAATAGTCATAGCGACAACCACCAAACAGAAGAGACAACAACGAAAACTGCCAAACCTGTAAAGAAAGATTGGATATGGCAGTTACACGAAAAGTTCAACCGACAATTTGAGAAATTTCGTAGTTGGTATTACAACGTCCTGAACTCAGCATTAAATCACCGTCGTATAGTCTTTGTGCTGTTTGGTGCATTTATCGTCAGTGCAGGAGTTTTGTTGCCGTTCGTTGGTCAAGACTTTTTCCCGGAAGTCGATGGTGGTCAGTTTAGCCTACACGTTCGAGCCTTACCTGGTACTCGTTTGGAAGAGACAGAAAGAATTGTCAGCCAAGTTGAAGACGTTATCCGCCAGACTGTACCAAAAGCTAATCTCGCTCTGATTCTGGATAATATCGGCTTACCCACCAGTGGCATTAACCTTACTTATGGCTACAACGGTGCGACAATTGGGCAGGCTGATGCTGATATTCTTGTGTCCCTAAAAGAATCTGGTGCAACTTCTTCTTACATCAAGGAACTCCGCCAGAAATTGAAAGCGACATTTCCCAACTATACCTTCTTTTTTGAGCCAGCTGATATTGTTACCCAAATTCTCAATTTTGGTTTGCCTGCTGCTGTTGACGTGCAAATATCTGGCCCTCTGAAAAACTCAAAAGCCAACTTTGAAATTGCCCAAAAAATCGCCGACCGGATGACGCGCATTCCTGGGGCTGTGGATGTACATCTCCAGCAAGTTGTCGATGCTCCCAAATTACGTCTTGATGTCGATCGCACCGAGGCTCAACAATTGGGTATGACCCAGCGTGATGTTGCCAATAGCGTTCTCACTTCCTTAAGTTCAAGCGGTCAAGCTGCAATCAACCAATGGCTTGATCCCAAAAAAGGCGTGAGTTACACCCTGGCTGTACAAGTTCCCCAGTATAAACTTGATTCTATTGACAGCCTGAAAAATACGCCAGTTAGCAACGGTCAAACTGCACCACAACTTTTAGGTAACTTGGCTACTGTCAAACGCGATACAGTGATGCAAGTTGTGAATCACTACAACATTCAGCCAGTTTTCGATATCTACGCTAACTCCTCTGGTCGTGACCTGGGGGGAGTTGCTAACGATGTCAATCGAATCATTGCTGATTATCAGAAAAAATTGCCTAAAGGAAGTCAGATTAATGTCCGGGGGCAAGTGCAAACCATGAACTCTTCCTTTCTGGGACTTGGTTTAGGACTTGTGTTTGCAATTGTGCTGGTTTACTGCTTAATGGTGGTGAACTTCCAATCTTGGCTTGATCCCCTGATTATTATGATGGCATTGCCAAGCGCTTTAGCAGGGATCATTTGGATGCTGTTTGTGACCCGTACCACTCTTAGTGTCCCTTCGTTAATGGGTGCAATTATGAGTATCGGTGTAGCGACATCAAACAGTATTCTTATGATCACTTTTGCTAATGAGCAACGTGTAGAAGGTAAAAATGCCTATGGTGCAGCGTTAGCGGCGGGCTATACAAGGTTGCGTCCGGTTTTGATGACTGCCTTAGCGATGCTGATTGGGATGGTGCCAATGTCTCTGGGTCTTGGTGAAGGTGGTGAGCAGAATGCACCTTTGGGTCGCGCTGTAATTGGTGGCTTGTCAGCTGCAACAGTCGCTACTCTGATCTTTGTACCTGTCGTATACAGCATTATGCGCCGTCAAGCACCTCATCCGATTGATGAGGATGAAGACGATTTAAATTTCTCAGATCCACAGACAGCCTACTCGTTATCATCATCTCAAAGCAAGTCATGAGCAATTTAAAAGGTCGCTCCCAAGATTCTCTAACTTCTCTACGACACGCTACGCGAACAGCTTAAGCTTGTTGGGGACGGCAGATGCTCCACTTGGGGACTGGATACTGGGGAAGAAATTCTTTGAAAATTTGGTTGGGTTTAAATCCCCATTCAAATCTTCCCCAATCCCCAGTTTAATGACTCTAGCTGCTAAATTTCTGCAAACTAGATAATATGGAACGGTTTATTTATGGATTCTCAGCATCCCCCATCTCCTGATTCTGAACAACAAACGACTTCTAGAAAACAAAAGCGTGGTATTGGTGGAATTGGTTGGGCTGTAGTTGGTGTTGTTTTTTTTGGTAGCCTACTGGCTATAGGTATTTTGCCCCGGTTAAGCCAGAGGTCAGAATTACAAGCAGCAGTCAAGGAAGCAAGCACCATCCCCTCTGTTAAGGTGTTTACTCCCACTCGCGCTACTGCTAGTACCAAATTGGAACTACCTGGTAGTATTGTAGCCCTTAATCAAACGACCATCTACGCTCGTAGTACTGGGTATTTACGGCGGTGGTATGCGGATATTGGCGATCGCGTCCGGGCTGGTCAGTTGTTGGCAGAGATTGATTCACCAGACACTGATCAGCAAGTTCTGCAAGCAAATGCAGAGTTAGTGCAAGCACAAGCTAATGTGTCTCAAAGTCGTGCTAATTTGGCTAAAGGTATTTCTGATTTGAAGCAAGCCCGCGCTAATCTATTGATCGCACGTCAAAGCTGGGAGCGCTGGGAAGTTCTTGTTAAGCAAGGTGCAGTCCCTCAACAAGATGCTGATACAAAATATGCCACATATCAGGCTAATATTGCCAACGTTGAGGCAGCACAAAATACTGTTAGTTCTGACTCTGCCAGCGTCAAAGCAGCAGAAGCTAACGCCCACGCAAGTCTTGCAAACTTTCAGCGTAATAGGGTATTACAATCTTATAAGAAAGTCACTGCTCCCTTTGCCGGAGTAATTACCTCACGTAACGTCAATTCAGGTGTTTTAATTTCAGCAGGTAATAGTAGCACCAGTACTAGTAGTAGCATCAGTACCAGCAACAGTAATACTAGCAACACCAGCCTTTATACTATTGCTGCTTATGACAAACTAAACGTGAATGTGAATGTTCCGCAGAGTTTATCACAGTCACTACAGACTGGACAAACAGCGCAAATTACAGTCAGAGAGTTACCACAACGAGTGTTTACGGGTAAAGTAGTGCGTACTAGCAACGCTATAGATCCAAATACTCGCACTTTGCTAACACAATTAGAAGTACGCAATTCGGACGCGACGCTGCGACCTGGGATGTATGCTAGTGTCAAATTTGCTATTAATCGTAACGATCCTCCTTTTATTGTGCCAGATAGTGCCTTAGTCGTTAACGGTGGAGGTACGCAGGTAGCAATTGTAACTAATGAAAAAAAGGTGCATTATCAAAAAGTTACTGTTGGGCGAGATTATGGTACTGAAGTAGAAATTACATCAGGTTTGACAGAAAATGAATCGCTCATTGCTACTCCTACGGTTGATGAGATAGAGGGTTTACGCGTACAGCCAGTTGTACAAACAAAAACAAAATAGTAGTCTGTCTCATTAATTTTCATGAGTTCGTAGTAAGCACAAAGCGTGCTTAAAAATCCAGGACTAAAGTCTTGACTACGAACTTGTTCACCCATCAATTTCAACTTGACAGACTATATCTCAATACGGTTCATTGCTATGGAACAAACAAACCCCGAACGCCATGAATACCGCATGGAGAGGTTATATCATGTCCGGCAAAAGACTTATCATTAAGAACGCAGAAAGCAGGGGGAAAGAGGTTTTTCTGATTTTTGCACAGATGCGGTAATCATAAGTGATTAATCGGACTTGATATTATTACTATGTCGGGATGTTCGGAATGTCATAGTGCGATCGCCAGCAACTGTAACGATCGCTGGCTATGGCAAGTTCACTCTCACCTTGAGCGCACGATTATGCTGCACAGTTTAAACGTGGAAATTCCCCTGACTGAAATCTATCGTCGAATTAATTTTTAAGGCTGCTTAACTCTCTGACAATAATACTGACAGGAATTTTCATGAATCAATCTCTAATCATATTAGATTGCTTCTCAATTATGACTTTTGAGTGATAAATTTTATCAGAGGCTTTATCCTTTGGAACTGATTAGTGGGACTCGTTACCAAAAGAAGCACTCCCAAGAAAGCTAGAAAAAGTAAACAGCATCCAACCGAAACAAATATGCTTTTGGGTTTGCCAATCGTATCTGGCTTCTATCGTCGGGATTGTGTTAGCTTCAACGATTTCTAATCCCCAGTAGCCCAATGCGCTGATGCCAAACAACATAGTGCTGACAATAGACAATTTAGCGATGACTTTGAAAATGTAATTGCTTAAAGTAGGCGGTGTCTGAAACGATTGTCTGTGACGATGATAAATAGTGAGTTCACTTGGAGCTACAACCAAAACACGTTTTGGTTTTTGTTGAGTGAGTTGGCAGACAACTTGTTTATTATCAGTCATGGGTCAAACCAAAGCCTGTTGGTTGTAGCTAGATTATTTTCAGTAATTATATTGTAAACTTTCGTCAGATAAATGTGGTTAAATTTACATAAAATTTCCACATTTAGAAAAGATATTCTAATGATTAAGCGATGTCATACGAAAAAACCCATAGGACAAACAAGCAGCGTGATTCGATTTTTAAGCAGTGGTTAAATCGGGATGAACTATTTTCTTGTGAGTCCGTGTCAGTCACAGCTCAATAGCATCGCCAATCAACTCATCATCCGTCCAAATTGTTTGCTGGGGTAATGTGATGAATTTACAACCTGATACTTCAATCACTTTCAACCTGCTTGCTATATTCGGTTTCCTCAGTTAAAAGCCATTGAAGGAATAAACCTGAGCTTTAGGGGTAGATAAATATTCTATTAATGACTCTTAAATATACATTTGTTATCTTTCACTAGGAAGACGCGATCGCACAACTGCTTTCGTAGGATGGTAAAAGTCGATGGCTTGTAATCGCATTACTCCCATTTGCAGTCAGCTATTGCAAGTAAAGCAGTTTAGGACTTTTGAACATTATGAATCAGACGTTGACTCGTCCCCTGGCCGTTGTAACGGGTGCCTCAAGTGGTATCGGCTATGAACTCGCCAAACAGTTTGCTCAAAATGGCTTTGATCTGGTTGTCACAGCCACGGGTTCTAGCATCAATGAAGTGATTGGTGCTTTTGAAAAACTAGGTGCTTCTGTTGAAACCATCCAGGCGGATCTTGCCACATACAATGGAGTCGAATCCCTCTATAATCAAATTCAAGCCATTGGAAGACCAGTGGAAGCGATCGCCATTAATGCCGGAGTTGGGGTAGGTGGCAAGTTCACTGAGACTGACCTAAAGGAAGAACTGAATCTGATCGACCTAAATGTGGTGTCATCGGTTCATCTTGCTAAACGGGTAGTCAAGGATATGGTCGAGCGCGGTAACGGCAAAATTCTCTTCACATCCTCAATTGCCGCACTCATGCCTGGCCCATTTGAGGTGGTATATTCAGCCTCAAAAGCCTTTATTCACTCCTTTGCAGAAGGACTCCGCAACGAATTAAAAGACACGGGTGTAACAGTCACAGCGCTCATGCCGGGCCCAACGGATACAAACTTCTTTCACCGAGCCGGGATGGATGATACCAAGGTGGGTGCAGACAAGAAGGATGACCCAGCTATTGTTGCTAAACAGGGGTTTGAGGCTCTGATGGCAGGTAAGGATGACCTGGTTGCAGGCTCATTAAAAACCAAAGTTCAGGGCAATATCAGCAAGGTTTTGTCAGATACAGTTAATGCAGAACAGCACCGCAAACTCACTGAGCCAGGAGCCGCTAATAATTAATTGTAATCAGGGAAAAATCCTATGGTCAGTCAATTGCAGAAGTTACCGACAGATTAAACATTAAGCACCCTGGAACCTGTTATCCACAAGGAAATACATAATGGCGTTGAATATCAAAGATTTACAGATTCACAGCCCTGCATTTACTTCTCTTGAGCGTATCCCAAAACAGTATACCAGCGACGGTAAAAACATCTCACCTCCCTTGGAATGGAGTGGATTACCAGCCGGAACCCAGCAATTAGCACTCATCTGTCACGATCCAGATGCGCCCATACCGCAGGGGTTTACTCACTGGTTAATCTATGGAATTCCGCCGACGGTTAACCAGATTGCAGAGGGAGATGGTAGTAAATTTACTGAAGGTATGAACAGTAGCAATCAGCCAGGGTATACTGGGCCTGCTCCACCAAAAGGGCATGGGCTTCACCATTACTATTTCTGGTTATATGCCCTAGATGCAAAGCTTGACCTGAAGTCAAATATCAACCGTGAGGAACTACTGAATGCGATCGCTGACCATGTGATTGAGCAAGCGCGGTTGGTTGGAGTCTATGAATCTTGACATTTATTAATTCTAGAAATCCAAGGAGGGTGTAATACCAATTCGCAATGACGCTCGAAGACTCGCTAACGCAATTCGCAATGGGCAACGGAGACGCTAAAAGCGAACGCCCCGCTACGCTAACGCAATTAAAAAACTTAGAGATACTTGCCTTTCAGGGTTTACATCTGTTTCATAATTTTAGTGAATTGGTATAAGTCGCTGATGGCAAGATAAAGATGTAGCATTCTTCTTTAACCGAAAAAAAATCGGCGGACTAATAGTCTTGTCGCCGAAGTCATCAATGTTTTAATTGCTACTGTTTTGTCTGGCTATCAATTCAGATTTCTGCTCTCAATCGCTTGGAGCATTGGGACTTTGTACATCAATATCAGATGAAGCTAAATTAGGAATTTGCCAGTTGAGTTGCTCGGCTTTGAGTACTTCAATTAGTGCAGTTGGAGCAATGAACTCAAGTTCTTGGGTGTTAGGATTAGTTTTAGCAACTAATTGAGTCCCATCTACAATTTTTAAAATTGCTGGCTCTCCGATTGGCAGTTTTAGCCCAGCAACTTTTGCATCATTTGGCAGGTAAATAGCGTCACAATCCCAGTCTTCATCTGTAGTTTCGCCATGACCGAGATAGTAAAGAGCGTTTGGAGTTGAGTTTTCAGGTTTCCGAGTATAGATAGCTAATGGTTTCCCCGTTTCATTGCGACATCTAGCCCAATCTTCTGAAGTTTCCATAGTCTGTTTTTGCAATTCTAAAGCAGCAATTTTCTGCTGTAGTTCTTCTGCGGTATATCCCATTTGTTCTGGGTTTTTCCTAACTTGCATCAGACTATTAAGCGTTTGAACAACTTTTGGATAGTCAGGGCTATCTTCAGAAATTCTATCTGCCCATGAAGGTTGAGCTAGTCCTATAGTGATCACAAACAGCAAGACGATTAAAATAATTTTCCCAGGTTTCATAAGTTTCTTCTTTTGTGAAAGCATCATTTCTTGGTGAAAATTTGCTTTGAATGCGAAAAGCGTAGATACATCTTCAACATATTGCGACTGACTAATAAAATCAAATACTCTTAATTGTCACAACCATAAGTTAAAGTAATTATTTGACGAACTGAGTAAACATAAGACATCAAACCAATTCGCAATGATGCTCGTTCCTTGTTAACGCAATGGGCTAACGCCCCGCTTTGCTAATGCAATTGAATCAAGCCCGACACAACAGGCAAAAGAGGTTCTATGAATTCGCTGGCTTTAAACCCGTTTAGATTTTAAATTTTGAATCTTCAATCCAAAATTTAAAATCTAAAATTCGGTGGAATTTTCAAGCTACATAGTCAAAAAGCATAGTGGTCATGTAGCGATCAGCCCACTCTTCACCAAAGGATTTCTCTAGAACTCGCCGAGTTTTGTCATTTTGTTGCTGCTTGGTACAGTAATTTCGCTGTCCTGCCAGAACCTTGGAGATGTCAAGATTTGATGTCAGAGGTGTCTGTTGACTAGCAATCTGACAATGAATGGTTAAAAATTCCCGAACTCGATTGAGAAACCTATCTTCTTCTTGAGAGTCCCCAGGACGGACAAATAGACAAAATTCCGAAAAGATATCGCCCCATTCTGGTAAAACTCGTGGTTGGGAAAACTCAAGCCCAGACAAAACAGACAATTGTTGAGAATAGCTTGGTGGTAGAGTGCGATCGCTACTGACGGGAGACAAATCAGCGATCGCCGCACTAATTCCTCCTCGTCCGCCAACCAAATCTGTACCAAAAATCGGTAAGGCATATTCGGGATTAGGGAACATTACACAGTGCAGAATATCTAATCCATTGCCAACCTGAGCCAATTCTAAATGCAGTTTGCGAAATTGCAAAGCTTGGTAGCAATGATTTTCAATGATCAGTCGTTCACCTTCCAAATGTCCCTCAACGTAGCCTAAACCTTCTGGGACAGAGTAAGGGGAGATATCGAGGTACTGTTGCCAAATTTCTTCAATGGAATCCGCTAATCTGTGGATTAAGGGGTGCTGACGGGTTCTTAATGACGTTTGCATAGAGTTCAACATACGCTTCATCTTTGAGAATAGAATTAATATTTACCTTGGCGTATAGTTTGTGCAAAATTTGTGCAGTCTTGCATTGGGGAAGAAGTAGGGAGTAGGGAGTAGGAAGTAAGGGAAAAAAATTTACCCCTCTGCCTCTTTTCAATGCCCAATGCTCAATGCCCCATATCCCATGACAATCAACTTGCCCAAGCCTTAACTCTTTCTAAGCGTCGCAGAATTCGGTTAGCTAGTTCGACTCCTTTAACGGGCTTACACAGATAATCGTCAGCACCAACAGTAAAAGCTTGATTCTGACTGGCGGAATCTGTCAGCACACTCAGAAATAAAACTGGCAAACGCTGCCAATGAGGGTCACTGCGGAGAATCTGGCAGAGTTCAAATCCGTTGATCTGTGGCATATTGACATCTAATACTAAGGCATCGGGGGTGACAGTTTCTAATACTGTCCAAAATTGTTGCGGATCGGCAAGGGTTGTGACTTTAAATCCCCAAGGTTTCAGCAGAGTGGGGAGAGTGTGCAACCAGTCTTGATCGTCATCAAGAATCATCACCTTCTTTGTTATCTCAGTACCGCTCAACAAGTTTACTGCTGTGTCAATAACCTGTTCAGGAGGAATTGGTGCTGTTAAAAACAGTTTTCCGCCCCGCCGCATTACCTCCAAGCGATCGCCCAATTCACTGCGATCGCTAATCACGACAATTGGCAAGCCAGGGTAACGCTGTGCTAATATCTGCAATGTTTCCCAAAAGTTACTTACTTGGTGAGTATGGGGTTGAAATGGAATTGAGGGAAAATGCAACAGTATGATATCAGGATTTTGGTCTAAGCTATCAAAAACTGAATCTCTTGTGAGCAAAGCTTTAGCCATATTCTCCAGCATCGGCGCAATCTGAATGCGAATTCCTCGGCTTGCCGCCACAGGTTCTAAGGACTGGTTAAACTCGATATCAGAACTCACAATCAATAAAAGCGGTGATTGCCTATTGGGAACCTGAGACGGTTGAATCAGTGTAGTCTGCTCAATGTCTTGCTGGAGAGCCATTACCAGGGTTTTCATCAACGGCGCGTGTTTCGGTTGTAGCGGTTCTCGACCACCCAACCAATACTCTAATTGCCGTGCGATGTGCATTGTTTTGCTTAACCCAAAGATTCCCAGATTCCCCGCCAGTTTGTGAGCAACTTGTTGCGCCTGTGCTTGTTGTTGGGGTTTGAGTTGATTTATTTGTAAGTCTCTGACAACTTGTAACAAAATTGTCATCTGGTCGAGGCTTTTCGGTTTTGTAGTTTTCCAAGTCTCGTTGAGAAAAGCCAAGTATTGTTGTTGGGAATTGTCAGCAAGGTCATACTTTGGGAAATCACTCAACGTTTTTAGAGATACAGCTATTTGAGAGTCACCCTTAGCATTATTTACAGCAGGTGTTGCCGATTGGGTGGTTGATTCTTCTGTGCTTGGTGCTTTTAAATAGTAACCCCGTCCATGCATGGTAGCGATAAAATCATGAGGCGCACCTGCTGCAACTAGCTTTTGTCGCACTCGACGGATATGGGAACGTACCGTTGCCTCAGATGGAAAATCTTCTGAAGACCATAATCTGTTTAGAAGTTGTTCGCTACTAAAAACATGCTGACAGTTTCGCAGCAAAAGTTCTAGCAAATCATATTCCATTGTCGTCAGGTTCAGGGGGCGGCCATTGTAAGTCACTTCACAAGTACTGGGGTTAAGGAGCAAATCTCCCCAAGTCAGTAAAGGAAAGGGATTGTTACTTCCTCGCCTCAACAATGCCCGAATCCTGGCAATCAGTTCTATAGTCTCGAAAGGTTTTACAACATAGTCATCTGCACCTGCATCCAATCCCTGGACTTTGGCGGTAATGTTATCTTGAGCCGTAAGTAACAGAATTGGGACGGTGTATCCCTCTGTCCGCAGACGCTTGCATAAGCTAATGCCATCCAATTTTGGCAGCATGATATCCAGTACAATCAAGTCATACTCAAAGGTGGAGCCATAAGTCCAACCCATTTCCCCATCTTTAACTACATCTACAACATAGTGATGGTTTGCCAGATTTCTAGTTAGGATTTTAATTAATAAATCGTCATCATCTACAAGCAAGATTTTCATTGATGCGGCTACCAATGGAGAATTCTACTAATTTGCTCCGGTAGATCCAGGGAGTTAAAGGGTTTTGTAATTACACCACTAACTCCCAAATCATTAAACTGACGCTTTTCTGCCGTTTGTGCTTTGGCAGTTAAAATAATCACCGGAATTTGTTCTGTTTCAGAATGAGACTGGAGTTCTTTAAAGGTAGCAATACCATCCATATCTGGCATCATCACATCCAGCAAAATCACATCGGGTTTTTCGCTTTGGGCAGTCTGGATGCCTTCAAAGCCAGAACTAGCCGTGAAAACTTCCCAACCTGCTGCCATTTTGATGCCAAATTGCACAACGGTTTGAATGGTTTCTTCGTCATCAATAATTAAAATCCGCTTCATATTCATAGCTCACTCTCCATGAGATATTGACGCACTCAAGGGTAGGTAGTGTGAATGCAAAGGTGCTTCCACATCCTGGAGTACTCTCAGCCCAAATTCTACCGTTGTGTTGTTCAATAATTTTGCGACAGATGGTCAGCCCTAAACCAGTACCACCTTTTTTGCGGGAATCTGATGAATCTACTTGTTGAAACTTTTCAAAGATTCGTTCGAGTTGGTCAGCAGGAATGCCTTGCCCTTCGTCTCGCACCCGAAACACTAATTCTTTGGGGAGGTTTTGGGAACCTTGCTCTTGTTCTACGGTTAGCCAAACAGTCCCTCCAGGTGATGAAAACTTGATGGCATTACTGATTAAATTTGTTAAAGCTTGCAAGATATAATCTGCATCTGCCCAGACTGAGATATCTTGTGGTTGTTTGACCAGAGTGATTTCATGCTGCTGTGCCATTGCTTGCATTGCCTCTGCTGCTTGGATCATCAAATTAGCAGCATTACAGGCTTGGCACTCCATGATGACTTTGCCAGACTCAATTCGCTGTAAATCGAGGACGTTGTTGACTAAACGTACTAAGCGTTCAGTGCTGTCATCGGCAATTCCTAGCATTTGTTGTCCTTCGGTGGAGAGACTGCCCAATCGCCCTGTAGCTAAGATTTTCAAGGCACTGTGCAACGAAGTTAGGGGAGTCCGCAATTCATGGCTAATTACAGAAATGAATTCATCTTTCATTCTTTCAATGGCTTTGCGATCGCTAATATCGCTGCTAAGAGCAAAAAATCCCTTCACCGTGTTCTGGTCATCTACATCAGGGATGTAAGTTACATCAACCGATCGCCAACTCCCATCTTTTAAAAGAATATCATTTTCATAGTTGACGGCTCGCCCAGATAATGCTGTTTTTACATAAACTTGCATTCTTTGGTAGCAATCTTCTCCCCAAACCTGTTGTAGATGGGAACCATAAATTTCTTTAGGAGATTGTCCCAGCCAATCCTGATATGCTTGATTATTAAAGCGATATTGTTGTTGCTCGTCCACGTAGGCGATTAGTACTGGCAGCGCATTGGTAATTAAGCGCAATTGCTCCTCACTCTGTCGCAGTGCCGCTTCCGCCTGCATTCGCACATTAATTTCCTCTTGCAATTCTGCGGTACGAGCTGCTACAACCTCTTCTAAGCGTTCCAGTAGTTGGGCTTGAGATAAAGCAATACTGAT
This sequence comes from Nostoc sp. ChiVER01, assembly GCF_034531155.1. Classification (NCBI taxonomy): domain Bacteria; kingdom Bacillati; phylum Cyanobacteriota; class Cyanophyceae; order Nostocales; family Nostocaceae; genus Nostoc; species Nostoc sp. ChiVER01. The sequence continues at coordinate 459,539 of NZ_JAVRBS010000001.1, forward strand.
TTGATCGGCCAGTTGTTGCATCAATTCCAACTCAAAATCTACCCAATGACGAGTGCTGTTGCATTGGTGCGCGATTAACAAACCCCAAAGGTGATTTTGTGACTGGGCATTGAGGTTTTGCACAATCGGTACAATTAATTTGGCTTTGATCTCGAATTGATCGACAAATTCCACCAAACAATCTGCCAAGCCAGCTGCCGGATCGTGTACATCTGCGGTCGCACGTACCCGTCCCTGAGCATACAATTGTTGATACTGTTGGGGAAAAACTTCTTCAGGAAATTCCAGATCCATCAGTGTGGGATAATCTGGTAAAACTGCTTCGCTGATGGTTTTTCCTGTACCATCCGGCAATACCTGATAAATTAGCACGCGATCGGCTTGCAGAATCCGTTGCACTTCTGTGACGGTGGTATGCAGAATTTCCTTTAGCTGTAACGACTGGCGAATTTTCAGCGTCACTTCCGAAAATAGTTCTACCCGTTGCTGTTGCTGTCGTAATTCCGCCTGCATTGATTCCCGGCGCTGACTAATGTCTCGTAATAGCAGCAGATGACAGTGGGGAAGTACGTTAGGTATTAAGGTATACTCCATCTCTCGCTGCTTCTGGGCAGAAGATGAAACTAACAGTTCCCCCATCAATGATTGTCCCGGCGGAAAACTAAGAGAGTTGGGTTGGCAAGTAAATTCGGCAGTGATGAAATTAGCTAAAGCTTGCCCTTTGAGTTGCTTACGTGACAAACCGAGTAAATCACAAGCAGCAATATTCATATCTACGAAACATAGGCGATCATCAATTAAGGCGATCGCATCATGAGCGTTCTTAAATAAAGTTTGAATCAGACGCTTGTGCGATCTTCGTTGATGTTTAGATTTTTTCGCCCCAGATTGCTTTAGCGGAGCCTCTGGCAGAGAAGCTTTCCGTTCGCGTAGCGTCTCACAGAGAAAGAATCGCTGCTTAGAGGAATGTTTAGACACCTACATCTATCAATGCAAAGGGACATTTCCATTTTTTACTGAACTTCTCGAAAGTTCAAATTTTATAAAGTTAATGTTGGAAAATTTAACATTTTGTCCAAGTCTGCACCAACAGTTTCTTTAGGTGTTGTTTCATCGGTTGTTATACAGAAAAATTCCGTTTAATACTCTCAATAGGAATACAATCTCGTTCGGTTAAGAAATTTCTTGGTTGAGGCAGGCTGTTCTTGAGGGAGAAAAGAATGGCTGAACATATACCCTCTTGCCTCCCCTGCTTCCCCTGCTGAACCGTATTGGCTTGCTTACATATTCCATCTGGTAGACTGGAGGCATTGATTGGGCTAAGTTGACCTATGACTATTGCGATCAACCAACCAATACAACAGAAGCCACTCAACTTTGATGAGTTTCTTGCCCGTTATAGTGGCGATAACCGCTATGAACTGATTGATGGAGAAGTGTTTGACTTGGAACCAACAGGTCTCCATGAACAGGTTGCAGCCTTCATAACCACAAAGATTTGTGTCCAGATCGACAAAGCAGCTTTACCTTGGTTTGTCCTTGAGCGAGGACTATTGCGCCCTTCTAACATTGGTATGACAGCATTTCGACCTGATGTTGCAGTTATCGATCCAGATGAACTTATCAAAGAACCGCTTTGGTCTGACGAGTCAATTTTGACACTGGGCAGTTCGATTAAATTTGTCGCGGAAGTTGTTAGTAGTAACTGGCAAAATGATTATGCCCGTAAGGTTGAAGACTACGCGGTTTTAGGCATTCCCGAATATTGGATTGCAGACTACGCAGCTAATGGTGGTACTCGACACATTGGCAAGCCCAAACAACCCACCCTCTCTATTTGTACGCTGGTGAATGGGGAGTATGAAATTCAGCAGTTTCGAGGCAATCAGACCATCGTCTCTCAAACTTTCCCAGATTTAAAACTAACGGCTGAACAGGTGTTGAGGGCTGGTAGATAAAATCTGAACACTACAAACCTATCAAAGTTTAAGTTTACTTGCTGCCGCTAATTTGAACCGTTGATAAAGTTTAGCTTTGTTCCGGTGATGTTTTTTGCAGGCGATCGCTTGGGATGCCACTATCACCCTTTTGGGCATATATAAATTTAGGCGATGCACTGAGCGTAGCCGAAGTGGGCTTGAAAGCCGGATGGCAGGGACTGTAGGAGCGTATCGGATCTTTCCCCCTGCTCCCTGCTCCCTACCCCCCTGCCTCTTCTAAAACCATCATCAGCAAATTTTTTCTTTTTTATCTTTATGCAGCAAGGATTTGGCTGTTACGCCGTTCCTGTAGCAGCAGCTTTTGCATCTGTGTTTGATTTTAACCGCGTGATAATAGCTTTACGAACGCGATCGCTTTTCCGCACCGCGCCTGCTAGTTCATATTCCCGGCTGTCTTTGCCATACTTCGTTGCTACACCACTAACTAAGCGTTCTGAAGTTTCACGAATGTTCTTTTCCAGAGTTTCGATTTTTTCTTTTGCTGAGTCAAGGGTGTTTAACATCTTATTATATTGATTGAGTTCGCTGCGTAGTTCACCAGTTAACTCAGTCAAATGCTGCAAACTGATGGAATCACCAAAATCGAGGACGGGATCAATTGATTGAAACCCGATTGTCTGCTGTTCTGTTTTTTCTAGTACGGAAGAAGTTCTTTTTTTGCGTGGCATCAATGCATATCTTTTACTTAACTTTATACTTCTAGCGTCTCTCACCAAGACAAGGAATCGGTTCAGTGAAAATAGCCAAAATCAGGCATATTTTTGAAAATAAATTAAATTATTAGTTAAGTAATTACCGATAAATAACTTGTTTTGTTAACCAAAGTACTTGTCTTGTTAACCAAAGTACTTGTCTTGTTAACCAAAGTGCTTGGCTTGTTAACTAAAGTTCTTACCTTGTTAAACAAAGTGCTTGGCTTGTTAACCAAAGTTCTTACCTTGTTAAACAAAATGCTTGGCTTGTTAACTAAAGTTCTTACCTTGTTAAACAAAGTGCTTGGCTTGTTAACCAAAGTTCTTGCCTTGTTAAACAACGATCGCAAATCTTGTCTGTTGGCTCAAAATTGCGCGTAGACATCGCCTATCCAGTTGTGAAACAATCTGAGCGTGGAGATGCGATCGCATGGGGTGATTGAAGAGCGTGGCAGAAAATTTTGTCTACAAAGGAAAGCACGTAATCAACGAAATATTACTTTCGTTGACTGTTACCGTTAACAAGCTTGATCTGTTAATGCTTTCGCTTTATTTGAGTCACGCTAATTGTTCTTTCGTTTAACTCTAATTGAGTAAGATTGCAGAGACTAGCTAAGGGGCTAAGGTCGCT